>PDPH01000013.1 GCA_002747435.1 Pseudomonadota bacterium | reverse complement strand
AGCTTCATAAGCTGCCTATACAGCAGTGCACGCTTATGAGCTGTTTGATACGGCCGTCAATATTTCATAAGCTGCCTATACAGCAGTGCACGCAGTCAGAGCTAACGCGAATGGACAATTTATTTCATAAGCTGCCTATACAGCAGTGCACGCTTGAACTGGTAAGGTAATCTATCCATGTTATTCATAAGCTGCCTATACAGCAGTGCACAAAAAGTTTTTGCTTGCCACTATCACCTTGTTTTCATAAGCTGCCTATACAGCAGTGCACGTGCCTAGTGTAGTGCATGATTTCTGTATTAATTCATAAGCTGCCTATACAGCAGTGCACGCTGAACATTTGTTGTAATTCTTGGCGAATTTTTCATAAGCTGCCTATACAGCAGTGCACGCTTTGGTGGTAAAAATGCTGTCGTTTTGTTGTTCATAAGCTGCCTATACAGCAGTGCACTACTGTACTAAAAGGGCACTTTTCGTCCCGATTTCATAAGCTGCCTATACAGCAGTGCACAAAAACTGACCGCGATAAAGGACGCTCTGACATTCATAAGCTGCCTATACAGCAGTGCACTATGGTAGGCACAGAGGTAATTAATCTGGATATTCATAAGCTGCCTATACAGCAGTGCACATTATCCCGCGTATACTGGTCGGTGACGTACCTTCATAAGCTGCCTATACAGCAGTGCACAGCCTCATCGACTAGGACGAATTTTGTTAATTTTCATAAGCTGCCTATACGGCAGTGCACGGCATCGCTATACGTGACTACAGTGCAGCCATTTCATAAGCTGCCTATACGGCAGTGCACATAAAAAACTCTATTATAACACGCTTTTTTAAATTCATAAGCTGCCTATACGGCAGTGCACGATGTTACCCATAGATCGCCGGAGGCTCTAGATTCATAAGCTGCCTATACGGCAGTGCACGATTAGGCGGGAGACGCTCCAAATGATGAGTATTCATAAGCTGCCTATACGGCAGTGCACAGATTTATCTCAACGAAACTTACGGTTCTCTTTTCATAAGCTGCCTATACGGCAGTGCACATCATAAGCCCCGCCATGAGACTTGACCTTGTTTCATAAGCTGCCTATACGGCAGTGCACCAAGACGCTCATCAGGATTCAGTTTAAGGAGTTTCATAAGCTGCCTATACGGCAGTGCACAAGATTATAAACGTACAACATTATGTTTTTCCAGTTAAAAGAGGCAAAAAACGTATTTTACCCCTTTTTCTTAGGTGGTTATGTAAGTATTTGATTGTTAAAGGGTGATTTTGGCTCGGCAAAATTTGGGGTAAAAAAGGGTGTGGGTTAAGTACTGGGAACACCCACCGTAGCACTTAAGCCATAACTACTAAACTGCCATTTATCTGTGGGTTCAGGTACAGCTTGTTTAGCAATGAATAAACGAAAGCTTTGCTCGCTACTTTGGCTATGTAAGTGGGCAAAAGGTAAATCGCTGGTTTGCTCAACAAAACCCTGAAAATGTTGCTTAGATTGCTCCAAGGTTTCGCCCACATAAGCCATGCGCCGTCTGGCTAAACGCTCTACTGAAGAGCGAAACTGTACCCGTTTAAAACAAGCAAAACCCAATTTAGCTTCATCTTCCCGAATCGCCCGCAAATGCACATAGTCCTCAAAACGGCGCAACTGCTGTTTGAGACTTAAGGTTTCTAAATGTGCTTCGTTTTGCGCGTACAAACGGATTTTTGTACCTAAAGTATTGCGTTTCCCTTCCACACCATAACGGTATTCGGGAAAGGCCAAACCCACAGGATTATACCCAAGCGCTTTTTGCACATTCACAAAGCATAGATGCAATACATCCATCACCTTGCTCATCACAAAACCCGGCGAAATACTTTCATCAGGAATGAGGCTGAGTTCAATAAAATAATACATAGCCACTCCTTTATTTTGAGGAAAGACCAAATACACCACCACGCACCAACATCGCCATTACATAATGCTCATCATTTGCTTCCAGCTTCTCACCCAGCGCAAACTGATCAAACAAGGTATAAAAGTCTTTCTTATCAGTCGGCTTACGATAGGCAGTACCCTGATTAGTCACCGAACCATACACTTCTACAGCAATGGGACGTGCATCCTGTTCATACCATGTATCAATGGTACGCAAGGCATTACCTACCTTTTGCGAATGCAACGCGGCAATGCCATCGGTTTCGTATAAGATCTTGCTCTTATCGCCTTTCTCTGTGACCAATTCTTCACTCGGATACACTTCCTGCCCTTCGCCCAACTGGCTATAGGCTTCAATATCCAATAAGGCAAATTCTGTCTTACCACTCAAACTGTCTGCAATCACTTGTGCTAAAGCTTGCACCTCGTTGGAGTCAAAGCTTTGTAAACCAATTGCTTTCGCGTCAAATGTCCAAACCGTTGGCTGCTCACTGCTGCTATTAATGTGTTTAACTACAACCTGAATCTGTTCCGCACCCACACGGTTACGCCACAAGAAGCGTGCATTAGCAATATTCGTGGCATAGCGTTGTGCCAACTCACTAAACTGGCTATTAGCAATATAGGCCTCTGCCGCTGCCTTATATGTTTTTTGGAAATCCTGACCATTACAAGCCGAAGGCGTTTGTACACCACTTAATACTTTCAAGGTAAAACGTACTTGCAAAGTATCCTTATCATTGGGTAAGGCACAGTAATCCACCGTTTGAATATTAGCGTTTTCAATCGAAGCATCCAGCTTAGCAGGGTCGGCTTCTTTAACGGTTTTCAGACGGTTGGAGATCGTGCCACGTACCGACTTTTCTTGTAACTTCAACGCTTGTGCATGACCTGTGCGCTGTTTCCATGTCACGGCAAACAGTTGTGCATCCGACGGCACCAATTTTTTTTCAAAAGCTAATACCGATGGAATGCTAGATTTATTGATTTTCGCCATAAAAATACTCCTTAAACTGAATCCTGATGAGCGTCTTGGGTGCAAAGATACAAATCACCCTGCTGCTGATAACGCCACATTAAGTCTTTAAAACCATTGGAAAAACGTGCAGGCAATGGCATCTTAAACTCACCCAAAGTCACCACACTCTCGGCAAAACGATGTAGTGTTGCGGCATCGCGTTGTTGCTCGGCTAAAGCGGGTGGCGTGAGGGCATGAAAGCCTGTGGCAATGGGGACAATCCACCCCTGATGTTCACGTTGCGATTGCCATATGACCTTGCCCTGCTCATCTTGACTGCATTGATACTTAACCGCGATAGCATCATACAAAGCACTCAACGCATCCTTCCCTGCCTGCATGGCATTAATCATTAAATCCTTACGTTCTACCAAGGCATAACCTGGGATAAGTTGACGGAAATTCGCAGCAATATCCTGAATTAGATTCACATTGCGTTCTTCTAAATCAGGTCGATACAAAATATCTCCACCTGCTAATTTCAAATGCCCTGTTAGTAAATTCCTAATTTTCCATAAAAATTTATCTTTAGAGCTAGGTAAATTCTCAATTTCCAACAATAAAGACACTGTCAAATGACAACGCCCTTCTTCAATAAATGAAGGTCTCTCACCGTCTTTACCCAAAGGGTTAGCTGTGATTTTTAAGCAACGTTTATAGCCCTCTTGATAATCTTGCATAGCAAAACGATGACTTATAATCCCAAGCCCTGTACATAAAAAATCATTCGGATCATTGTCAGGATTTAACTCACGTTGAATACGATGTGTAAAACCCATGAATGCAGTTACGGCAGGAAATCCGAAGGTAAATGGGCTAGATAACGCATTTGCATTTTGCACACGAAGTTTTTTTAATAATAAATACTGGCTCATTATAAAAACTCCTGATTTTCACGCATATAATCCAGCAATTCACGTTCAAAGGCTTTGGCCTCAGTAGCCCCTAATTGCTCAGCATCTTGTTTAACCTTACGCGAACGCTCATAAGCCACCATTAACCAAGCAGCAATATCCTTAGCAATTTTTTCACGCCAGACTGTCTCCATATTGCGTTGTTCAGCAAACAAGGCATCTAGCCAGATTTGTTGTTCTTCAGGCAATGCGAAACCTTCAGCCTGAGACCAAGCCGCAGGCTGCATTTGTAAGCGGGCAGCACGTTCTAAGACCCACTCAAATAAATAGGTCATGACTCGTTTACGTGCAGCACGAATATCAATATTATTGTAATCTGTAAACAGTAATTTATGCAGTGACTTCAGTAGTTCGGTTAACTGTTTATCCCAGTGCATCGCCTTAAAAAAATCTATGTTGGGCAAAGCCACATATTGCGCTTGCAAGCTTGGAGGAATACAAGGAAGTAACCAAGCTTCACCACCATTATTACTATTTAATTTACTGATATTTTGTGGTTTTGTACCACCGAAATGTTGAGTTAATAGCCCAAAAATTTCATTAAAACCTGTTTCATGGAATTCATTTTTCTTCTTAGCGTCCCGTGCTTGTTTAGTGGCATCCGAAAATTTCAACTCCCGTAAACGCTCACGATGCTCCGTCATTAAACTAGATGGATAGAGTATTGATAATAAGTGATAGCCCTCTGCAATAGGAAAGTACACCTGTTTAAGCTGCGAGTAGGTTTTATTGTTTGTACAGTTTTGTTTTATTGCTAAAAACTGTTTACGCCAAACCTGAAAGGTATCTTCATCCGTTTTGAGCAAGCTTTTTAATAAAGCAGTCTGCTGTTCAAAATGCGCCAAGACGCTTTTACCATCGTCCAAGCTTAAAGATAAAAACGTATACACATCTAAAGCGGCTGCATTACCTATCACATCCTGCTGATGAGTTGGCACATTGCCCGAACATAAATAACCATCAGGTTTAAACTCACCTATAAACAAAACAGGGCTAGTTTTTGCATCAGGGTGACTAAACTTAGCAGGATGAGAAACCAAGCTTAATTGAGAAGCACGTTTTGCCGCATTCGCCACCCAAACAGGAATGGAATAATTACTTTCAATCTCAGCCGCAGGCTTTTTACCTTCTTTCAAAGGTTTCTGCTTACGAGCTTCTAAAAAATCAGAAATAGGATTACTCATATTAGGAATGTCCTAAATGAAAAATAAGCACTCATTATACACAATTAACTTATTAAGCGCCTAAAACCTAAGCAGGAATCATATTCAAATGCTTGCTCACTGTCCCGATCAGGCAAGTTAAATGTACCCAAATACTCACAAGTCCCCCGTAAACTACGTCCTAATACCTCGCGCTTTTCCTCAATCAAACTTTCATAATCCAAGCGCAACCATAAACGCTGTTTTAGCTTACTCTCTAATTCCATAACCCGGATATGCGCAACCTCTTTACCCAATGGCTTGCCTCGCAAAAAAGTTCGCTCAGGCGCAAACCGAATGACTAACTGGCCATCTTCTACATACAACACAAAATTCCTTTCAGGTTGAGAAGAACGAAAAGGACTTTGTTGTTGGGCAAAACGGGTAAAATAGAAGGCGCTGTGTAAGCAACCTTGTACCGCTTTGGGGCTGAAATCAGACTTCAACAAAATATCGTGCAAAGCTTGATGCTCTAAATCAGCTAGGCGTTGTTGCGCTTGCAAAGGATGAGCAGCTTGAATCCGACTCGACGCATCCACTTTTTCTGCCAGTCCCGACTCGTCGACTAAGTCTTTTAAACAATGGCTCACCAGAGGATAGGTCTTGCTTTCAAAACCAGGATGGCAAAACACAGCTAAATTGGGGTCGGTTTGGGTAAAGCCTTTCAGGTTATAAGCGAGTAAATGCAGATTGGGTGTGCTTAAATCTTCCGCATTAAGGTAAGGACGATGCCGCCGTACCCGCCCCGCCATTTGAATAATCGAACGCATAGAGGATGGCTCAATCACCGCCCAATCATGACAATGATCACGCCCCACCTCCTCGACCGGGGTTGCCACCAAGATAAAGATCACCTGCGACTTGGAAGATTGCAGCAAGTGCTGACAAATAATCGGATTAGCCTGTGGCTTATGACCCTCTTTGCGATTTAATACAGTATCCAAGTGTTTTTCTTGCTCAGAACGCAGTAATAAGACCTGACGACTGTGATAGGGCATGACACGAATATCAATATCATCCGGCAAATCACAAGCTAATAAGTAGCGCGTGAGTTGAATACAAGGATCAACATTGGCGACACGCACCACGCCCATTGAAAAATATTTGCCACTTTCCTCATGTATTTCAGCATGCGCTTGATGCAGCGTTAAAACACTTTGCAGCACTTGTGCAAACCATGCCTGTTCTAATTCAGCTCGATCCAGTGCAGAGCTTTGTGGCTCAGGAATCAGTGCCTTACGTTGCGCAATTGCCTTGGCTAAATGTTTTAAACGTTGTTGAATAAAAGTTTGGTGCTGTGCGTGAAAGGGCTGAGTATCCGTAATAAAATTGATTTGTGTGCCAAACTCATCTACCCAAAAGCAACTGACACTGGTTTGACGCTGCCGACTGTTAGCAAACAATTGCCAACCGGCTTGATAGGCTTGAAATAAGCCTTCAGCAATGACAGGCGGAATGGTTGCTGAGGAAATCATAACCTTGCGCCCCAACATACCGGCTAAATGTACCAAACGGGCAAGGGCTGGCATATCCTCTTGATTGAAGTCATCCACCTCATCAATCACTAAATCGGCAGACATTAAACGCATAGTCGGTAAAATATGCTTGCCCCCCGCTACACTTTCTGTCGCTGGCATGAGATGATCAATGGTGCAAACCAACACAGGCGCATACAGTAATTGACGGGCTTTCGGGGCGTTTCTTAATACGGTACTAAACCTAGCATCAATAGCCTCACCCAAGGCTATATCAATCTCAAAACTAGCATCTAAATCAGCCGCTGAGGCCGAACCACTGCCCTCTTCTAAGTCTTGATGCAATTCATGCTGTATGTCTTGTTCTATATGGGCTTGATCGTGTAAGAAACGCACTGCTGCGGAGCCAATTAATACAGCCATTTGGGTATTATCCAGCTTTAATTTACTGCGGTATTCATCCCCTGTTTGTAGAGTCAGTGTGCGCAAACCTAAGGCAAGGTTATAACGCAAGCTTTGATTGGGACTGAGTGCTCCCATCACTTTGGCATTGGCAAAGGTTTTGCCGTAACCCGTACTCGCCATATTGATGGCAAAAAAACCATTCTCGTCTAATTTATGGTTTTGACGCCATGCACTTAATGCGTTGACTGCTTTATTTTGCCATGCAAATTTACTCTTTACAGGCACAGGTTTACGCAAAGTGCGTAATTCATTAACTTTTGGTAAACCTGTTTCTAAATACGGTAATAAATGGGTCGCTTTAAGCGCAGACTCCATGACACCAACTAAGTGTTCATCAAGTTTTTGTTTAGCTATTAACTTACCCGTTGCCTTATCTTTTTGGGTATTGGCATCTAGCAATAAATCAGTTTTCCAGTTTTTATCGGCATCTTGTGAGGAATAATGATGATCCCCCACCATTAAACCCAAACGCGCAACAACAAGAATTAAACGCTCCTGTGCTATTTTTTCAGATAAGTTTTCTAAACAAGTCTGTGCCTTAAGCGCCCAGCGTGTTGCTTGTTTACACCATGCTTCTGATAATAAAGGTAGATCGTGACTAAACGTCCATTTGGGTTCACCTGCTTGCTTGACATAGCCCATTGTGCGCGAAATTGTTTCTAATACAGCTTCACGTGAGGCAGGTTTTTTAATATCGGTAAAGGCAGGTGTCTCACCATACTTCAAGCGCTCCCCTGGCAGTTTATGATGTGTGACGATCAGCCACCCCACCCATAAGGCCAAAGTAGAAAAACCTTTCTCAAAAGGAGAATCCGCACTTTCTTTAATAGGTTTGGCCGCCTTAATTAATTGCCTAGCAAACGCTTTACGCTGTGCAGGTGTTTGTTCTTTTAAAGCTGCTAATTCACTAAGCCACGCCTCGTCCGTCTTCCCCTGCACCCACGCTTTAAACAACAACAGCGAAATCCATTCATGCCGTATCGGGTCTTTTTTCTTATGATCTTTTAACATGGTTTGGAAGTGATCCCACGACTTACCAAAATCATGGAACAGAGCAGCCAGCGCTACTAAGACCTTAATTAATTCCAAATGCGCCCAGTCGTTTTCATCATGAGTTTTCATTAAATCCCGACGGGTGCGGTGTACAGGCACATTGCCAAACGCATCAAATTCACGTTTATTACCAATGATCCACACTAATTCAGTACGGCTGGTGCCGTGCATACGGTGACAAGCGACGGCAGTGGTTTTGCGGGCGGTTTTAGCGAGGCGAGCTTTCACCGCCTTTAAGCCGTCTTGGGTAATTACGGTTTGCCAAGTGCGCTCGCCAATGCGGTTGGCATAGCTGTCTAAAACTTGGCGGGTGATTTTTAATGATTTTTTTTGGCACTGTGAGACAAAGGTAACAATCATAAGCTTGCCCCCTTGAGCGCTGCTTCTTTCACACAATCAAACATAAAATCCAAGGCTTCGTGCTGAGTAAAGGCTTGCAAACAACGCTGGCGAAATTCTTGCTCGGTATCACCTTCGTATGCGGCAATAAATGCCGTTGGTAAGACAATCGCATCCTTAATCAAATCTGCCACATCAAACACCAAAGCCCCGCGCCGTGTTTTACCGTGCATCACCGCAAAGCCATGTGGAATACCCAATACCCACAGACAAGTTGCCGCCAAACCATAGGCTAGATAATTGCCATGATTGAGAAACTGATTGGCAATATCGGTTTCTTTGGGATCATGATCACGGCTAAACCCCGTTTGTTGTGTGCGATTGGCTGCAAAAGCATAAAGCGTGGTGGTTAAGCGAGCTTCCAGTAACAACAGTTCATTGACATTGGGCACAGCGGCAAAGGCTTTATAATACTGTTTAAAAGCTTTCTCCAAAGCCATATCATCCAAGGCAAAATCATAGCTTTTGAAATCACGGTCTTTATGCCAAACTTTTTCCAAATAAGCCAAACGCTTTTCTTGAAAAAACTTGGCTATCTGTAAGCGTTTTTGCTCGTCAAACCAAAAGCTTAGCCATTGTTGCAAGTATTCTGTAGGGCGGTATTCGCTTTGCGGTGAAAGCCATTCAATATCGTTGGGCTTTTTGGTGTCTGTGCCTGCTAATAAAGGCGTGCCACCACCCCCCGAAAAGCCAAACATAACCCCCGCACCACACAAATGACGCACCGCTGCTTGCGTAATCGAAGTACCATTACCCAGCAAGATCACTGTAGTATTGGCAATAGGGATATTCCAGTACCGATTATCATCCTTTGACGCTTCATAAAACACCACGCGCCCATCTTTGACCATGACACGGCAGTGTTCTAAATAATACAAATTAGCACGTTTGGAATGCAGGATGTCTTTGTGGGACAGGTCTTGTTTCTTGGGCATAAATTTACCGTTCGTTTAATGATTTGGCTGATTATCTACATAACACGATGCTTTGTCATGCTTGGCAAGCTTGCCATTATTAGCTAAACGAATGATCTGTCGATCTTGTATGCTACACTAAACCATATTGATTGAAATAAGCAAACACCACATGAGTCCGCGTAAAAAGCTCCCCATTGGCATTCAAAATCTGCGTGAAATTCGCCAAGAAAATCATTATTACGTAGATAAAACAGACTTGGCTTTGGACTTAATAGAAAACGGCAAGCATTATTTTCTATCTCGTCCACGCCGTTTTGGAAAAAGCTTATTTTTAGATACTTTAAAAGAGTTATTTGAAGGCAATAAAGATTTATTTATTGGCTTGGCAGCCGAGCAGTCATGGGACTGGTCAGTGCAATATCCTGTATTGCGTTTTAGTTTTGCTAGTGGTGACTACAGCACTACTGAGAATTTGTATAAGAATCTAATGGCACAATTAGATTATTTAGATCAACAGTTTCAACACCACTCTGCTTATGATAGTTGTCCTGAGCGTTTTCAAGCATTGATTCAACATACAACAAAACAAATGGGGCAGCCCATTGTTATTCTCATTGATGAGTACGATAAACCGATTTTAGATGCTTTACAAAACGCTGAACTAGCAAAAGCAAATCGTAATTTTCTGCGTGGTTTTTATGCTACGATTAAGGATTATGACGCACATATTAAATTTAGCTTTCTAACGGGCGTGAGCAAATTTTCTAAGGTGAGTCTATTTTCTGGTTTAAATAATTTATATGACATTACGCTTGATCCAACTTACTCCAGTATTTGCGGTTATACTGATGCGGATATTGATACGGTCTTTGCGCCCGAATTAGTGGAGTTAGATAGAAAAGCTATTCGGGATTGGTATAATGGCTATCACTGGCTAGGTGAAAGCGTTTATAACCCCTTTGATATTTTGCAGTTATTTAAGCGCCGCGTATTTAGCAATTATTGGTTTGAAACAGGCACACCCACTTTTTTAATTGATTTACTGATGGAACGCCAAGTACCTAGTGTCAAGCTAGATCAAATGCTTAGCAGTAGTGCTATGTTAGCCAGCTTTGATGTCGATCAGATTGAAACAGAAGCTTTATTGTTTCAAACAGGTTATCTGACGATTCATGTGCAAGAAAACTTAGGCGGGCAGTATTTTTATACGCTAGGTTATCCTAACCGTGAAGTGTATCAGAGCCTAAATGATTATTTACTCACCGCACTCGTCCGAGATCGCTCACAACAGACACTGAATAGAACCCAACTGTATCGCTTACTTATGGCTAATGACTTTGGGGGTTTAAAAAACCTTTTTCAAAGCTTCTTTGCCAGCATTCCTTATCACTGGTATAGCAATAATACGATTCAACAGTATGAGGGTTATTACACATAAGCGCCAACTTAATGCAGTAACGTATTGATTACACAAGGCTCACATCCAGTTTTCGACAGACTTCAATCAACCTGCTGACGCCCGATGGCAAA
>PDPH01000059.1 GCA_002747435.1 Pseudomonadota bacterium | reverse complement strand
TTCACAAAGTCGTAATCTTTAAGTTGATAATGAGGATTTTCCATCCGTTAAGGATATATGAAAACTCAAAGATCATAAACTATTAGAAATGGTATAAGCGTTGACTTTGATAAACAATGTCACGATCCCACTCAAAGCCATAATCCAGTAATGTTTGAATAATGGCATGAGTCGCACCGGCTTGCTCCCTAGGTTTATCGAGGTCTTCGATGCGCAACAACCACAGTCCTTGATGAGTGCGAGCTTCAAGGTAGCTGGCTGTGGCCGCCAGCAAGGAACCAAAATGTAGCAAGCCGGTGGGGGATGGGGCAAAACGCCCAATATAACTCACACCTTAGCCTTAGGAGGCCAATTGTCTTTCCTTGATTTCTTGGGTGGTTTTGCAATCAATACACATCTCGGCAGTGGGACGTACTTCTAGACGCTGCAAACCGATTTCAACACCACAAGCTTCGCAATACCCATAATCGCCTTCATCTAGGCGTGTAATAGTTTTATCTATTTTGCGGATGAGTTTGCGCTCACGGTCACGAGCACGTAGTTCTAGGGCAAATTCTTCTTCTTGAGTGGCACGATCAGCGGGATCTGAAAAGTTACTCGCTTCTTCTTTCATGTGATCGACAGTGCGGTCAACTTCTTCCATCAGTTCTTTTTTCCAAGCGACCAGAATATTACGAAAATGTTGTAATTGTTTTTCGTTCATATATTCTTCACCCGATTCAGGGATATAAGGATCAATCCCGTCAACTGGTAACGCGGCTTTCCTTGCCAAGTAAGTTACATTGTCAGTTGCCATTATTTTTCTCCGGTAAAATCTGATTTCTTTTGAAATCAATGGATTGATAATGCGTGCTTGTCAGCACACTTAGAACTGTTTATTAGCATAAGTTATCGGCGCGGCATTATAGCCTAATTGAAATTCATAGCTAGTCTTTTCTGAAAAGACCATTATAGAAAGAAATTTTATATTCAACAGCATTGACTCTTTGATCTTTTATAAAAAGCGAAATTGAAAACGCACGGCATCCTTGCCGGGGTCGCTTATATTTAAGGAAAATTCACGGGGTGTTCCTGTAGGCATTAGGGAGTTGGCTAATTCTTTTCCAAGGTATTCATCAGGTATAAAGCGCCTTAAAGCAACGACTTCTGAAGCACTATTCAAAAATTTTACTTCCAATATCGGATAGGGCTGTTCGAAATCGGCATTGTTCTGTATGGATGTGCTAATAATGAGCACATTGGGCGTATTGGGGTGCGAGTAAACATTGTGGCTAAGCATTTTGATTTGCTCAATGTCACGTAACGGATTGAGTTGATAGCCAATGGCTTTGCACATGCCCTGAGTCATCTGACCAATAAAAGGGTGATCGGCTAACCAGCCACAGGCTGCAAATGGCAGTTGGGCAAGTAATATCAGGCTGAGTAGGATCACTATACTGAAATAAAGCCAGCGCCGAGATTTTTTTTCAAGTTTATGACTGCTTATCGATCTATGAGGCTGGTTTAGCGTTTGAGTATTTGCAGTCTGAGTAGGTGTTTTGGCAGCATGCGCAGAGGGAGTGGTGATTTGGGCTGAAGTTGCGTCAGTTGAGAAATGACGCTCTTCGGGCAGCGTAGTACTTAATGCCTTCATGGCATCAAAAATGGTGTCACATTCGCCACACCGCAATAAACCCTGAGCAGCGGTGAGCTCTTTCATGGTGACTCTAAAAACGGCACGGCAATGACTACACTGAGTATACATTCACTTTGTTTACACTTAAATTCGATCTGAAACCTAAAACTATAGTATTTATTTTTGTATAAATTGGAAGTTAATTAGTATTTTTCTAAGCAAAGATGTATAAAATACTAGCTAATCCTACGGTATCGCTTGGTTGATGGCATCTTTATGCAGATAAACGGCTTAAACTTGTTTAAGTTGACAAGGGTAGGTTTTTGCTATCGGTGTGTTCCACTGATGCGGAGCCAGTCTTCCTTTTGTGTAATAACCATATCTTTTAGATGAGTCGCGTAAGCGGTTTTTACCATCTCACCTTGCTCGGCTAAAATGCCGGATAGCGCTAACCGTCCGCTTGGCTTGAGTTGAGCTAGAATGCTGTCAGCCAATTGGATCAACGGTCCGGCGAGTATATTGGCTAATACAATGTCATACTGTTGAGCGGGTAGTGCTTCCGGTAAGCAAACTTTAATACTGTCGAGGTTCAGTTGGTTGCGGCGTGCATTTTCTTGAGTGGCTTCCAAGGCTTGTGGGTCTATGTCAGTCACTGTAATGTTGGCCGCGCCCAGTTTAGCGGCAGCTATGGCTAGAATGCCACTGCCACAGCCATAGTCTAAGACTGACTTGCCTTGCAATGGTTCAGCATCCAGCCATTCCAGACAAAGTGCTGTGGTTGGGTGAGTGCCTGTGCCAAAGGCCAAGCCGGGATCAAGTAATATTTTGATAGCTGCATGATCAGGTACAGCCACTTCATGCCAACTGGGATAAACCCATAAGCGTTCTCCAAAACACATGGGATGGAAATTATCCATCCATTCACGCACCCAAGGGCGATCTTGTAGTTTTTCCCACTTTAATTGCCGTATGCCCAAGGCTTGCTTTTGGGTTTCTAGCCAAATCATTAACGCTGTCAAATCAGCATCAAGTGGGTAGAGTCCAGTTATTACCAGTTCATCCCATAAGGGTGTTTCACCCGGTAGTGGTTCCAATACAGCTTGATCTGCTGCGTCTTCCAAAGTGACAGAAGCAGCGCCTGCATTTTCCAAAAGTTCACTCACTGCCTCTTCATGCGCTAGGCTAGTGTGACAAATAATTTGCTGCCAGGTCATTGCAAACCCAATTTCTTTTCCAGATAGTGAATATCCGTGCCACCTTCCCGAAAAGCTTTGTCAGACATAATGCGGCGCTGTAAGGGAATATTGGTTTTAATGCCCTCAATCACCATTTCAGTTAGCGCGCCATTCATGCGGTTAAGGGCGGTCAGGCGGTCTTCGCCGTGCACAATTAATTTGCCAATCATAGAGTCGTAATAGGGTGGCACGGTGTAGTCTGCATAGATATGTGAGTCCACCCTTACACCTAGACCACCAGGCGTATGATAGCGGATAATCTTGCCCGGAGAGGGTGCAAAGGTATCAGGGTCTTCGGCATTGATGCGGCACTCAATCGCATGTCCGCGTGGAATAATATCTTCCTGCTTAATTTGTAAAGTTTCACCCGCCGCAATGCGCAATTGTTGCTTGACTAGGTCAATACCGGTGATGGCCTCGGTGACAGGGTGCTCAACTTGAAGGCGAGTGTTCATTTCGATGAAATAAAATTCACCGTTTTCATAGAGAAACTCAAAAGTGCCTGCACCACGGTAATTAATTTGTCGACAGGCATCTGCCACTACATGACCAATACGTGTACGTTCTTCGGCAGTAATACCCGGAGCAGGTGCTTCTTCAACCACTTTTTGGTGACGGCGCTGCATAGAGCAGTCGCGTTCACACAAATGGATGGCATTGCCATATTGATCAGCGAGTACTTGGAATTCAATATGACGTGGTTTTTGCAGATATTTTTCCATATAGACCACATCATTACCGAAGGCAGCCTTGGCTTCAGAACGAGTCATTTCAATGGCAGATAGCAGTTCTTCTTCGTGGTGTACTACACGCATACCACGCCCACCACCGCCACCACTTGCCTTGACAATAATGGGGTAGCCGATTTTTCTAGCCATTGCCAAACGTGCCTTGTCAGTATCTGGTACAGAGCCATTTGAGCCAGGTACACACGGCACTTTGGCAGCTTGCATGGCAGCTTTGGCTGAGATTTTGTCTCCCATCAGGCGAATGGTTTCTGCGCGTGGGCCTATAAACACAAAGCCACTGGATTCGACGCGTTCAGCAAAGTCAGCATTTTCTGACAAAAAGCCGTAGCCAGGATGAATAGCATCAGCGCAGGTTACTTCCGCTGCACTGATAATGGCAGGTATATTCAGATAACTGTCAATCGAACGCGCTGGGCCAATACAAACGGATTCGTCTGCTAGACGGACATGCTTAAGATCACGGTCGGCGGTGGAATGTACCGCGACAGTTTTGATGCCTAGTTCACGGCAGGCTCGCAGAATGCGTAAGGCAATTTCGCCACGATTGGCTATCAGTACTTTTTTCAGCATAAGGCGCTCCCGGCTGTCAGTCGATAATCATTAAGGGTTGACCAAACTCGACGGGCTGCTCGTTTTCTACCAGAATCGCTTTGATAACACCGCTTTTATCAGCTTGAATCTGATTAAGCATTTTCATTGCCTCAATAATACACAAAGTATCGCCTGCCTTGACCGACTGACCGACTTCTGCGAAAGGTTTAGCACCCGGTGAAGACGCACGGTAGAAAGTGCCCACCATGGGCGATTCAATAGTATGCCCGGGGGGAGCTGTAGGTTGGCTTTCTTGGGTCGCTGTTGTTGCTTCTGTTTTTGGTGTTTCAGCTTGTGGCGTGGGAGCATAAACAGGCGTGTTTTGCATGACTGGCATGCTGGGAACGACGGATGAGACGCGGCTAATGCGCACGGAATCGTCTCCTTCCTTGATTTCAATTTCTGCTATATCACTGTCCTGGAGCAGATCAATCAGTTTTTTGATTTTGCGGACATCCATTCTGGCGTGTTCCTGGGTTGAATTGTAAACTTAGCGTTTGCGAATAGCCGCTTGCAAAGCAAGCTCGTAACCCAATGCACCCAATCCAACAATCAGGCCAGCGGCAATGTCGGAAAAGTAGGATTGCTGGCGAAAGGGTTCACGCTGGTGCACATTAGACAAATGAATTTCTATAAACGGAATGTTTACCCCCAGTAAAGCATCTCGCAGTGCAATACTGGTATGGGTAAAAGCCCCGGGGTTAAATAGAATAAACGCAATACCTTCGTCACTGGCCTGATGAATACGCTCAATCAATTGTCCTTCATGGTTGCTTTGAAAGCAGTGCAAGTGATGTTGCTGATCATTGGCCTGCTGCTGTAGTCGTTGTTCAATCGTCGCCAATGTATCATTACCATAGTGAGCGGGTTCCCGCTTACCTAATAAATTCAGATTGGGGCCGTTCAATAACAGGAATTGTGCCATGTGATCCCAGCGTCTTTATAGGTGCATAATACCAACAGAATCGCGCCAGTTTACACCGTTTTTAGTGCATTTGCAGCATTTGCTCAAGTCTGTCTGTAGCTGTTGGCGTTTAGCGCCCTCTGAATAATGAGCCTAAAATACCACGTACAATTTGTTGTCCTAAGCGTGATCCAACAGAGCGGGCAACACTTTTTACCAGTGTTTCACCTACGCTTTGGCGATTGCTTGCTCTGGGTGTACTGGTTGTTTCATAGCGGCGTGCCAGTTTTTCCTTTTGGGCGGCCTGTGCAGCTTGTTCTGCTTCCTGGACAGCTTGACGTGCTCGCTTTTCCAATATTTCGTGGGCAGACTCACGATCAATCGGGGTGTCATAGCGCCCTGCCAGTGGACTGTGACGCAAGAGAGATGCCCGTTCTGCCTCATCAATAGGGCCAATACGTGATTGTGGTGGGCGTATCAAGGTGCGTTGCACGATGCTTGGAATACCTTTGTCTTCCAACGTGGATACCAGTGCTTCGCCAACGCCCATGTTACTAATCGTGGCTTCTGTATCTAGGTTCGGGTTGGTGCGGAAAGTTTGTGCAGCGGCGCGTACGGCCTTTTGGTCACGTGGTGTAAAGGCGCGTAGTGCATGTTGCACGCGGTTGCCTAGTTGTCCTAATACTGAATCAGGAATATCCAAGGGATTTTGGGTGACAAAATAAATGCCTACTCCTTTGGAGCGGATAAGTTTGATAACTTGTTCTACCTTATCAATGAGTACTTTAGGGGCATCATCAAATAATAAGTGCGCCTCATCAAAGAAAAAGACCATGCGCGGCTTATCTAAGTCACCGACTTCAGGTAGGTTTTCAAACAGCTCAGATAATAACCAGAGTAAAAAAGTCGAGTACAAGCGTGGTGATAAAATCAGTTTGTCTGCGGCCAATATGTTAAGTTGCCCATAACCCTTAGCGCCAGTACGCATGAAGTCCCATAAATCTAGTGCAGGCTCGCCAAAGAATTGCTCACCACCTTGTTGCTCTAATACCAATAAGCGTCGTTGAATCGCACCAATGGAAGCATTGCTTACATTGCCATAGGTTGTCGAAAAGCTTTTGGTATTTTCACTCATGTGTTGCAGGACAGAACGTAAGTCCTTCATATCCAGTAGTAACATGCCTTCATCATCGGCAAACTTAAAGGCGATATTAAGCACGCCTTCTTGGGTGTCGTTTAGTTCCAGCAGGCGTGATAGGAGTAATGGACCCATGTCTGCAAGGGTAGCGCGAATGGGATGTCCCTGTTCACCCCTTAAATCCCATAAAACAGTCGGATAACCTTCAAACTGAAAGTCCTCGATTCCAATAGCGCGAATTCGTTCCTCAATTTTAGGGTGGGGGATGCCCGCAGTGCTGATGCCAGTCAGGTCGCCTTTAATGTCCGCCATAAATACAGGCACGCCTAAACGGGAAAAGCTTTCAGCCAGAATCTGTAGGGTAATCGTTTTTCCGGTTCCGGTCGCACCAGCAATCAGGCCATGTCGATTAGCGTAACGCGGATTGAGGTAAAGATGGCTTTGCTGGCCTTTGCCAATTAATATGCCCGTTGCAGTCATGCCTACTCCTGTTTGCTGAGTTTATTGTTTATAGCGGAAGTCTAAATAAATTACAGTCAATGAGCTACAGCAGCTCTAGTTTGCGTAAGGTTTCTAGGGTGATGCCACCTGTAGGCAGTGCATGCTGCTGCTGGAATGCTAATAGGGCTCGGCGCGTGTTTTGATCCCATTGTCTACTGATGGGCAGCTTGATGTGCTGTTGACGCAGAGCTTGCTGTAGGCGTGTAATGAGGGTAGGGGACAAGCTTTTTTCACACACCACCGCAGTTTCTACAATCTGACTAGGGTGGATGAGTTTATTAATAGAAACCCGCTCATAACGGCTTGGACGCTGGCTGGTGCGTATTTCCCAAGGCTTGTCGACGTGCTGTAAGCGTACAGTGATATACTGCGCCGCTAGTGGCTTGCCTGTTCCTCGCCCAGCTCGTACTAAGACTTTGCGAGGAATTTGGATGGTTTTGGCTGGTATGCGCACTTGTTCGATACGGGCAGGTATGTTTATGCCTTGGATCATTAATGTGCGGTATTTATCGGGAACATATTCAATACACTCTGTTAGTGAGCCAATACAGTCTGGTTTCCAGCGGCTGTGTGCTGCTTGTGTTTTAACATTCCTTTGTGTTTGGTAATAGGTCGCCGGTATAGCGCGAAGTTCGGTGCGTTCACGAACAACTTCTATCGTCTCCACACGATCTTCATAAATAGCTGCAACGGTTTCATAACGGTGGCGGGCAGGTATAATTTGAATTTTGCGTTCATCCCAGCCCAACTTTGCAGGAATATTAATGTATTCCGGTGAGCCATCAAAAACCATGACTTGCTGATAGGCCTGACGAAACAAAGCAGGTTTCATCACCATGGCTTGACAAGACAAGCTGAATTTTTCCGGGTGGTCGGGCGCTGCTTGTGCTGATGCGGGTGAAATAAAGCCTGTCAGTATAAGACAGCACAGTGCCAGCAATGCCAGCGATTTATGACTTGGTTTCGATGACCTCATGAGTCTTGTACAGTTGTCCTTTTATGAAAGGGGGAAGAGTTTAACGAAAAAAAGATAAATTGGCTCTATTCATCCAGATGGAATATCGATGCTTTTTGCGATAATTTTTCCAAAAGTTCCAATGTTTTGAGTGTTTGCCTCGTGACGGTGTTCGCAAAACCTGCGTTTGTTTGACTGTATTGAATTGTCTCAGTTCAGGGGGGACGCTATACAAGTTGTTTAACTTCTTATAAAAACTGGATGGGAAAGCACGGATGTTTTGTATGTATACGGGATGTTCAAGAGCTGAGTGATTATTCAGTGGCATAATAGCTTGCTTGATGGTTGGAGAGTATTAGCATTTTGTATAAGGGGGATACGCTTTGCTTGTCTGTCGTAGACAAGCTTTCAATAAACAAGGATCAGTGGTGTATGGCTAGTCAATTGCCGTGAAGCACTATATCATCTGGTTCTAATCTATTAATGCCTGCGATGGAATCATTCTGTCTTATGAGTCAATTCTGGAATCCACTGGTCAAGCGTCTTGATCCCTATGTGCCAGGTGAACAGCCTAAGGATCAGCGTTATATCAAGTTAAATACCAATGAGAATCCTTATCCACCCTCGCCTGCGGCTGTGGAAGCGATGCAGCAGGTATTGGCGAGCAACTTGGGGAGTGACTTGCGTTTATACCCAGATCCTGAAGGAACTGAGCTAAAGCAGGCAGTTGCTGATTTATATGGTTTGGCGACTCAGCAAGTTTTTTTGGGTAATGGCTCAGATGAAGTATTGGCGCATGTGTTTCATGGCTTGTTTCAGCCGGATAAGCCGGTGCTGTTTCCCGCGATTTCTTACAGCTTTTACCCCGTTTACGCGGGTTTATATGACTTGCAAGCTAAGTTAGTACCTTTACGGGATGATTTTTCATTAAAGCTAGCTGATTATTATCAGGAGAATGGCGGAATTATTTTTCCAAATCCTAATGCGCCAACGGGTGGCTATGTGCCTTTAGCTGAGATTGAGGCTTTGTTACAGCACAATACAGACTCTGTGGTGGTGGTGGATGAGGCTTATATTGCTTTTGGTGGTGAGACAGCGATTCCATTGATTGAGCAATATCCTAATTTGTTGGTTGTACACACTTTATCAAAGTCCTATTCTTTGGCGGGTTTACGGGTGGGTTTCGCGGTAGGGCAGGCTGCATTAATGGAAGGCTTGGAGCGGATTAAAAATTCTTTTAATTCTTACCCTCTAGATCGTTTGGCGATTCAGGGGGCAGCGGCTGCGTTACGCGATCAGCCTTATTTTGAAAAAACGCGGCAGCAAGTCATGGCGACCCGTGAACGAAGTGTGAGTAGTTTGGTGCAAATGGGTTTTCGTGTTCTTCCGTCGTTGGCTAATTTTATCTTTGTGCGCCCGCCACAGGGCAATGCACAGGCGCTTTATTGGGCTTTAAGGCAGCGTGGTGTATTGGTGCGCTTTTTTAATCAGCCGCCTATTCATGAGTATTTGCGTATTACAGTGGGCACTGATGAAGAAATGACACAGTTGCTAACACACTTACAAACTATGCTGGAGTGACTAGGGTGATAACACGTCAAGCACTGGTAACTTATTTGGCTGAATTATTAAGTATTGAGCGTTTTCGTGATTATGCGCCGAATGGTTTGCAGGTTGAGGGGCGTGAGCAGATCCAGCGTATTGTAACAGGCGTTAGTGCTAGTCAGGCCTTATTGGATCGGGCGATTGAGCTTCAGGCCGATGCTGTATTGGTGCATCATGGCTATTTTTGGAAAAATGAAGCGGCGGTCGTTTGCGGTATGAAAAAGCGCCGCTTGGCGACTTTGCTAAAACATGATGTCAATTTGTTTGCCTATCATTTGCCATTGGATGCTCATCCCGAGTTGGGTAATAATGCACAGTTAGCCCAAATATTGGGCATTCGTTCTGCGGCCTTAATGGACGAGCGAGAGACGCAAGGGGTAGGCAATATCGGTGTATTAGAGCAGCCTTTGTCACTGGCAGCGTTTGGCTTGAAAGTGGAGCAAGTTTTGGGGCGCAAGCCACTATTGGTTCAAGGTGGCGATCATAAGATTGAGCGTATTGCTTGGTGTACGGGTGGGGCTCAGGGTTATATTGATGTGGCTTTGCGTGCAGGCGTTGATGCTTATCTAAGTGGTGAGGTGTCCGAAAATACCGTACACAGTGCTAGGGAAAATGGGATTCACTATATTGCAGCCGGGCACCATGCAACCGAACGTTATGGTATTAAAGCATTAGGCGAGCACTTGGCAGCACAATTCGACTTGGAAGCTTATTTTATGGATATAGACAATCCTGCTTAAAGTCAGGTTGTTTCCTTGTTTTTGTGCTATCATCGCCGCCGTCTTTTTGTGTCCCTGTCTAAAGCTTGGAGTAAAGTCAAGGCAGATTGTTCTGTAAGCCGTCTTGATTAGTCGGACGCGGGTGTTTTGCGGACATGAATAGGGGCTTGCAGAGTCGGTTTTTTTAAATGCTGATTTTGTAGCAAACAGCTAAAAAAATGCTGAGTGAAGCATTCAAGCTTCCTGTGTGATATATGTGATACAGGAAGAGTGTGGTTTTTGATCATTTGGGAGTGAGCTAACGATGGCAAATTCTGGAGTAGACAAGAATCGCCGCCGCCTGCTGATTGCCGCTACTTCGGTAGTGGGAGGTGCTGGTGTGGCTGCGATGGCGACTCCTTTTCTGATGTCTATGTCGCCCAGTGCACGCGCTTTGGCAGCAGGTGCACCGGTAGAAGTGGATGTGAGTAAAGTGGAACCGGGACAATTGATCCGGGTTGTTTGGCAAGGCAAGCCTGTTTGGGTGGTAAAACGCACGGAAGCGATGTTAGCGACCTTGCCTAAACTGGATGATCGTTTGCGTGATCCAGCTTCATTGGTGGAGACACAACAACCTACTTACGCGCAGAATCCGTATCGTTCACGCAAGCCGGAAGATTTGATTCTGATTGGTATTTGTACGCATCTGGGTTGTTCTCCAACCTATCGCCCTGAAGTAGCACCAGCAGATTTAGGGGCTAACTGGTTAGGTGGGTGGTATTGTGCTTGCCACGGTTCACGCTTTGACTTGGCGGGGCGTGTGTTTAAAAATGTGCCAGCGGCTACTAATCTGGTGGTGCCTCCTTACTATTATCTGGATGATAATACGATATTGATCGGTGAAAATGGAGGGGCTGCATAATGGCTGAACGTCCTGCACATAATTATACGGGCTTATTGGGTTGGATTGAGGATCGTTTCCCCTTAATGGAAACGTGGAATAATCATCTAGCTCAATATTACGCACCTAAAAATTTCAATTTCTGGTATTACTTTGGTTCTTTAGCTCTTCTGGTATTGGCTATCCAGATTTTCTCGGGGCTATTTTTGGCTTTCCATTACAAGCCTGATGCAGCTTTGGCTTTTAATTCAGTCGAAGGCTCAATTATGCGGGATGTCAGTGGCGGGTGGTTTATTCGCTACATGCACTCTACGGGCGCCTCTTTCTTCTTTATTGTGGTTTATCTGCATATGTTCCGTGCGCTGATTTACGGTTCTTATAAAGGTAAACGTGAATTGCTTTGGTTGATTGGTATGCTGATCTATCTAGCACTGATGGCGACTGCATTCATGGGCTACTTACTGCCTTGGGGACAAATGTCCTATTGGGGTGCTCAGGTCATTATCAATCTGTTTAATACGATTCCCTATATTGGGAATGAACTGTCTATCTGGATTCGGGGTGACTTTGTACTAGGGGATGCTACTTTAAACCGTTTCTTTGCTTTGCACTTCTTTATTCCAGTTATTGTATTGCCAGCTTTAGTGTTTGTGCATATCGTTGCGCTGCACGCAGTGGGCTCTAATAATCCTGATGGTATTGAAATTAAAGAAGGCTCTAAAGGCAATCACTGGAGCGAGACAGCGCCTGCGGACGGTATCCCTTTCCACCCTTATTATACCGTTAAAGATATTATGGGTGTGGCGGTATTCTTAATGTTGTTTTTCGCAGTGGTTTTCTTTGCGCCGGAAATGGGCGGCTATTTCTTGGAAAAGCCTAACTTTGAGCCTTCAAACCCGCTAAAAACGCCTGAGCATATTGCGCCTGTGTGGTACTTCACGCCTTTTTATACCGTATTAAGGGCTATTCCTGATCCTTGGTATGGTACTTTAGGCATGTTTGGTGCGATTGCTGTGCTGTTTGTCTTGCCTTGGATTGATCGTAATCCGATTAAATCATGGCGCTACCGTACTTACGCTCATAAAATCAACCTGATTTTGTTTGCGGTGATCTTTATGGTGCTAGGTTGGATGGGCGTTGAAGCAGTGACTGCGGCTTATAAAGAACTAGGTGCTCGTATGACACAATTATATTTCATCTTCTTTATTGTTTTGGGTATTCATAGTTACCCGACCAATGCTGAAGGTGAGCGCTCATTGCCCACTTTTACAATGCTTTGGTTATCTGTATTGGTCGGTATTCTGGTGATGATTGGTGGCGGTATTCTGTTCGGACTGCTGTTGGCAATCTTACTCGCTGGTTTAATGATTGGTAGCCGTTTTGTAGCTGGCAAGTTTTTCAGCAAAGAACCCAGCAAGGCGCGTTATGTTATGTGGTTCTTGATTTTGTTGGGCTTTGTGGTGCTGTATGACATTATGTTCCGTTACACTGCTGGTGATATGGAAGCAACGGCTCACATGCTGTTGCAGCTCATTTGGCCTTTGCTGTATTTGAGCCTGACTTTATTGTTGCCTGCTTTTGTTCCTGCATTTAATCAGGAAAAAGCAGTGCCTGATCGCTTAACGGCGCATTAATTAGGGGGAATGATCATGAAAAAACTATTATGGGTCTGCTTACTGGCATTACTCCCGGTTTCCTCTCTAATGGCTTCGGGCGCAGCGCTTGACTTAGAAAAGGCGGATGTTGATGTGCATAACAAGCAAAGTTTGCAGCGTGGCGCAAAGTATTTTGTGAACTACTGCATGGGTTGTCACTCGCTGAAGTTATTACGCTATAACCGTCTAGGTAAAGATCTGGGCTTGACAGATCAACAGGTCATTGACAATCTGATTTTTACCGTTAATGCGGAAGGTGCGCCTGCTAAGCCGGGTGATTTGATGACTAATGCTATTCCAGTGAAGCAAGCGGCTGAATGGTTTGGTGCAGCACCTCCTGATTTGTCTGTTACAGGACGTTTACGGGGTGGAGACTGGATTTACAGTTTCCTTAAGGCTTTTTATGCAGACCCCTCTCGCCCTACAGGTGTGAATAACACGGTGTTTGCTAATGTGGGTATGCCCCATGTATTGTGGGAGCTACAAGGCATGCAACAAAGGGTGGAACATAAAGATGAAGACGGGCATGTCACTCACCAACTAGTCTTGCCAGAACAAGGCAACGTAAGCCCTGTAGAGTATGATCAGATTGTGCGTGATCTGACAACTTTCTTGGTTTATGTCAGTGAACCAGCACAATTACACCGCAAAGCGATTGGTGTTTGGGTGCTTTTGTTCTTGGGTATTTTCTTCATTGTGGCTTATTTCCTGAAGAAGGAATACTGGAAGGATGTTCATTGAGTGCTGTCTGGTATAACATAAATCAATGATAATCGGGCTGCTTCAGTTGTATGACTGAGGCAGCTTTTACTTTTTGACACAGGAGTTTCTCCCCATTATGGCTTCGATTTCCAGTCGCCGTTCTGTAATGACGCTGTTTTCTTCGCCGGATTGTGCAGATAGTCATCGTGTACGTATTGTATTAGCCGAAAAGGATATTACGGTTGATGTATTGAATATTAATCCCGATGATAAACCCGATGATCTGGCCGAGCTGAATCCTTATAATACGACTCCGACACTGATTGACCGTGACTTGGTGTTGTATGATGCACGTATTATTATGGAGTATCTGGATGAGCGCTTTCCACATCCACCTTTGATGCCGGTTGATCCTGTTACTCGAGCCCATTCACGCTTAGCTCTGTTCCGTATTGAAAAAGACTGGTTTTCCCTAGTGGATGATATTGAGAATGGCGATGAAAAAACAGCATCCCAAGCCCGTAAGATTTTAAGAGAAAGTGTATTGTCGGCTGCGGATGTCTTTGCTATCAAACCTTATTTCTTGAGTGATGAATATACTCTGGTGGATTGCACGATAGCGCCTGTTTTGTGGCGTTTACCTAAATATGGAATTGATGTGCCTGCGAAACAAGGTAAACCTATCCTTAAATACATGGAGCGTATTTTTTCTCGTGATGGCTTCCAGCAATCACTCAGTAAAGTAGAGAAGGCAATTAGACCATGACTCCGAAACGTCCTTACTTGCTGCGCGCTTTTTATGACTGGATTGTGGACAATAATATGACCCCCCATATTCTGGTGAATGCGGATGCGGTTGATGTATCCGTACCGCGTCAGCATGTCAAGGATGGGCGCATTGTATTAAATATTGCCCCAGGTGCTGTATATGATTTTATCATGGACAATGATGCTGTGAGTTTTAGTGCTCGTTTTGCCGGGGTCGCTTTTTATATTTACTGTCCGGTTTATGCGATTATGGCCATTTATTCGCGTGAAACGCAGGACGGCGCTTCCTTCCCAGCGGATGAGTATGCTCACTTGCAGCCTGCTTCCTCCAATCAGGAAGCGTCTTCAGAAAATACTGGAGGGATTGCTTTAGCCACTGTAAAAACTGAAGCAACGGCTGATAATGCGGATACTGAAAATCAAGCAGATGATAATGATAAGCCACCACCCCGTTCTCGTCCTTCCTTGCGTGTTATAAAGTAGGCGCTATTACCATGTTATCGTTGATTGCTGCCATGAGCTTGGGACGGGTGATTGGCGCGAACGGTGTCATGCCGTGGCATATGCCTGCCGACTTGAAGTGGTTTAAACAGCACACACTCGGTAAACCTGTGGTGATGGGGCGTAAGACATGGGAATCCATCGGTAAGGCATTGCCTGGCAGGCGCAATATTGTTGTATCGCGTGCTAAGCTTTTATCGCCCGATGTTGAGCAAGTGTCTACACCCACAGAAGCCTTACGCCTCGTTCAACATGAACACGAAATCATGATTATCGGGGGAGGGCAATTATATGAATCTTTTTTACCCCAGGCAGATCGTCTTTATCTGACGCTAATACAAACTGATTTGGCCGGTGATACTTTTTTCCCTGACTATAGTATTTATGCTTGGCAGGAGTTGGAGCGTCATGAGTGGCCTGCGGATGAGCGTCATCCTTATCCGGCGACTTTTCTCATTCTGCAACGGCAGTGGAGTGATGAAGCATGAGCTCTGTCTTGATCGTGAATGCCAATGTGGTGAATGAAGGAGATATAAAGCCTGTAGATGTATTGCTTTGCAATGGTCGCATTGAGCGTATTGATAACTCACTATCGGTGGCTGCTGATCAAGTGATGGATGCTGAAGGGTGTTTTCTTATACCCGGGATGATTGATGATCAAGTGCATTTTCGTGAGCCTGGTTTGGAAGATAAGGGGAATTTTGTCAGCGAAAGCCGTGCTGCTGTTGCTGGAGGGGTTACCAGCTTTCTGGATATGCCGAATACAGTGCCTATTACTTTGCATGAGACTGATATTCAAGACAAAATGCAGCGTGCACAAGGGCGTTCACTGGCTAATTTTGGTTTTTACTTGGGCGCATCCCACGAAAATCTGGAAGTTATCAAGGCACTGGATCCCAACTTGGCCTGTGGTATATCCGTTTTTATGGGGTCTGCCTGTATGCCCAAGCTGATTGATGACCTAGATACACTGGAGCAAATATTTACTTATGCACCAATATTAGTAGCAGCTCATTGTGAGGACACGCCGACCATTTTGGAGAATGAGGAAAGTTACCGCAGTATTTACGGCGATACTATTCCGGTAGAGTTTCATTCCCAAATTCGTAGTGAAGAAGCCTGCTACCTTGCGTCTTCACAAGCGATTGCTTTGGCACAGCAATACGATGCACGTTTGCATATTTTGCATATTTCTACAGCCCGTGAGTTGGATTTATTGCAAAGTACTACGCTGGCAGATAAGCGTATTACAGCTGAGGTTTGTCCTCATTATTTGTATTTTTCAGACGAGGACTATGTCAGCAAAGCTTCTTTAATAAAAACTGCGCCTGCGATTAAAACTTCAGAAGATAGGGCTGCTTTAATACAGGGCTTATTGGAGGGTCGTCTGGATTTAATTGGCAGTGGTCATGCACCACATCTTTGGGCAGAGAAGCAGGGCGATGATTACTTTGCCATACCGCCGGGCGCGCCTTGGGTACAGCATGCTTTGTTATCAGTATTGGAACATTATCACGATGGTATTTTGAGTCTGGAACATATTGTGGAAAAAACCAGCCATGCCGTTGCTCAATTGTTTGATATTCATGAGCGAGGCTTTATTCGTGAAGGTTATTGGGCTGATTTGGTTTTACTTGATCTAGCTGAAACAACTGCGACGCACGCAAGTACCCTGTATAAAGTGGGTTGGACCGCTTATGCAGGCAATACCTTTCGTTCAAGGATCGCGGCCACTTGGGTTAATGGTCAGTTGGTTTGGCAAGATGGCCAGCTAGTACAAATGAGTGAGCAAGCCCCAGGTCAAGCTTTGAGCTATCAACGCTGAGGGCTGAGAGCCTCGCTTAGCTTTAGTTCACGTACTATACGGAAGCCTAAATTGACATCTATTTCATCAAGATAACGTTTTTTACGAGCAGCACTGCGCGCCATGACCGCAGGATCAAACCATGAACCACCTTTGGTTACATACCAATAAGGATCTGCGCTAGTACTACCACTCCCATCACGATTAGCACCTAAATGTGAGCTTGTCCAGTGATTGCTAGTAAATTCCCATACATTACCGTGTACATCGTATAAGCCCCAAGCATTGGCAGCATACATGCCTACTTCGCCTGCTTGGCTAGAAGGCACGCAGCGTGGTAAGTACCAGCGTTTTTTTTCCATCGCCTCTTGATAAGGGAAAGCTGGATTAAATAAAACCTCTTTGCAGCTAATACTTTCACCAAAATGAAAAGGCGTGCGTGAGCCTGCACGTGCAGCGTACTCCCATTCGGCTTCGGTGGGTAAACGGTAGTTTTGTCCAGTTTGTTCGCTGAGCCACTTAAGATAAAGTTTCACATCCTGCATGCGGATATTAATGACTGGGTATCGACCAGTATTCCACAGTAGTTCAGGGCGACGATGCCATTCAGTTGCCTCACAAAATAGCTCAAACTCTTCAGCCATGATGGGGTAAATGCCAATAGCAAAAGGTGTGTAAACGCTAACCAAATGCTGCGGATGTTCCTCACGGCGATGACCGAACTCCCGTGTATCAGATCCCATTTCAAAGCGGCCTGCTGGAATAACAGCCAAGCGTGGAGCTTCCCGCCCGTCGCGTAAAGTATCATTAAAGAAAGTTTTTACACCCAATTGTTGGGCATAGTTTGCTTGCAAACTTATTCTTTGTTCCGAGCTCAGCTCGTCAACATACAATAGTTCGGTGTCAGGCGTGTATTGAATAGCTTCCATACCTATGCAGCTCGGTTTTGATACGGTGTTGAATCTATCATTGTTCCTTGATGCCCTCAAGCTTGAGAGCTTCCGACATTAATTTTGTTGGGCAAATGCAGTAAGGTAATTATTTGTACTTATCAACAGCTATTCATTTCTGCTATAATGGCGATACATAAAATCTATAAAAATAATTATGAAAACTTGCTCACTACACAAACAAGCTGGTTTAAATTTACTTGAAGTTCTGATTGCCGCACTAGTTCTCTCGGTAGGTATGCTGGGTTTGGCGGGTCTACAATTGGCTAGCCTGAAAACGGCGCAAAACACCACCTCTAAGCAACAAGCTACTTTATTGATTAACGAATTACTGGAGCGTATGCGTAGTAATCGTGCCGGTGCTTTGGCTGGAGATTATGAAATCAATAATGCCAGTTGTGCCGGTGGCAGCTTGGTTGCCGTAAATTGCCGTGCCCAAGCTTGTACAGCTAAGGAATTAGCGACTTATGACTTAAAAGAAACATTATGTGGTGCATGGGATGTGCAAACTGAAGGGGGGGGAATATCCGGGCAACTATTACAGGCAGATTTGTCAGTCAGTTGTGCTACCACGGCGGTGGCTTGCGGTGACTTTATCAATGTGACCGTCAAATGGGTGGAGCGTATTGAGCAAAAAGAGATTGTCGAAAGCAAAGGGGCTAATGAAGAACAACTTAGCCTGAGTTTGTCGGTTTCATTGTAAGGAGTTTAGGTGGAATGACGATTCTATGTTTTAGACAGCGTGGTTTATCAATGATTGAATTGATGCTGGCAATGGTATTGGGCATATTCCTGATTGGCGGTATCAGCACGGTTTACATCAGTAGTAAGAAGACCTACAAGGCGACTAATCAGCTTTCCCAACAAGATGAAAATGCACGTATTGCGATAAAAGCGTTACGTGAACATATTGAGCATGCTGGATATATGACGACGGGAATTCGTAATTTCGCTCATATGGTGACGAGTACGCCGAGCAGTGTTAATTGTTCCGGCGGGGATAGTAATATTGTAAATGCTAGTTCTATTCGCTTGAGTAAAAATAATTTGAATAGCTTTGGTGATAGTGTTGCGGTGGCTTTCCGAGCAGATAGTCGTTTATTAAGAGATTGTTCTGGTGGCAGTTTACCCGCTGCATGTTTGTCCAGCTCTGCGGCTAGCATGGTTTATAATTCCTTTTTCGTCGCACAGCCTAATACCAGTCGGCCTCCCGCTCTTTATTGTGGTGGCTCGCGTAATTATGTCATACAGCCTTTGGCCGAAGGTGTAGAAAATATTCAGTTTCTTTATGGTGAGGATAATGACGGTGCTGATAATGGTTGGGTAGTTAGTCAATATGTTACAGCCAATGCAGTCACAGACTGGAGTAATATTATTGCTATTAAAGCCGCTTTATTAGTGCGTTCAGTTGATACGGTTTTTGATTATGCTGAGAGCAAGACTTATAACTTGTTCGGTGAAAGTATTACTACTAATGATAAGTATCAGCGGGCAGTGTATACCACTACCATTTATTTGCGTAATATTGTCCGCTAAACGTGGAAGTCTGAAAAATGTTTAAAAATAATAAAATAATTTATTTTTCCCGTACATTACGAGCTCGCCAAAAAGGTTCTGTCTTAATGTGGGGAATGGTGATTATGCTAACGCTAACTGTCATTGGTATCGCTGCTGCACGAATGGGTATCATGGACACTCATATTGTTGGTAATGAAATGTTTGCGATGATGACCTACCAGTCAGCAGAATCTCAATTAAATCGGTTTCGTCCTCCTGCCACGACAGTAGCACCTGAAGTCACCTTGTCTTTTTTACCTGAAGCAGTCACTAATGCCGGTGGTGTTACGATTAATTCTGCAAGTAGTATTATGCTGAACGCAGATAATAGTACAGCATTATTATTAGCACCGGCGAGTGAGGGACTAAATCCTTCTTTGAATGTTATTGATACGGATGAAGATTTGCCTATGTGTCCACCTCAACAGAATTTGGCTACTAGCTTAGAAATGGGTGGAGGAGCGGGTGGTTTTAAATGTAGATTATTTAGAGTGACTTCAACGGTTACTTTATCGGGTACGGGTGCGCGCAGTCAGCATGAAATGGGAATTATACAGTATATTCCAGTTGCTAATTGACGTATTAATTTGAATCCTGTCGATCCATGGTAATTACAATGAAAATAAAAAAACAAACAGGCTTTACTTTAATTGAAATAATGATAGTGGTAGCTATTATTGCTATTATCTCTGCTATTGCTTATCCTAGTTATATGGAATCAGTGCGTAAGGCGGGACGCTCTGATGCCAAAGTGGCTCTGCAACAAATAGCACAAGCACAAGAGTCTTATTTTATACGAAATCGCAGTTATGCTACGACATTAGCTGCACTAGGTTATACTGGCGCAACGGTCTCTAGCCCTGAAGGTAAGTATGTAATAACACTCAATGCTACTGCAACGACCTTTACATTAAAAGCTATTCCTGCAAGCGATGACCCTCAGGCTAAAGATACTAAATGCGCTGAGTTTACCTTGGATCATATCGGGCGCAAAGCAGCTAAAGATAATAATTCGCAGGCATCCAGTTTATGCTGGTAAATAGACCTATCTAAAAATAAATAAGGTGAGCCCCATGAAGTCGATAGGAAGATTCTTTCAAAAACACCGTTGTATCCTATTAAGGTTTTTATTATTAATAGGTTTGCCCTTTAGTTTGCAAACCGTTGTAGCCGATGAAACTGAGATTTTCTTTCAGAATGATGCCAGCCATGTGAACAGTAATGTACTCTTTTTGCTGGATGCCTCAGGCAGTATGCGTTCTCCGCTTACTGCCACATCCGATGAAACGCGGATGGAAGTGCTTAAGCGAGCATTTCGAACTGTCATGACGACAGCTCCTGACGCTTTAAATGTGGGTCTGATGCATTATGCTAATAATGTACCTAACGCTAATTATGGCTGGTCGAGTATCAAGGGGGTTTCTTTTCCTATTTCGCCGATTAATGCTCCAGCCGACTCAATTATAGGCGCACATATGAGTACAGATAATTTGCCTGATCCAGCAGCAGGCGTAAAGGTCAGAGAATATTTGCCTGATATTGTAGATACTTGGAAGCCAGCAGGCTATACGCCTATTGTGGATTCTTTATATGAGGCTGCACGCTATTTTCGTGGTGACAGTGTTTTTTGGGGGCGAGCTGCTTCTCCCTCTTTATCGTGGGCGGCTCATCCCTCTACTTATAATGGAGGGTTGAATTGTGCGTCTCCCGCGATGGTGGACTGTAATCGTACTTTGAATATGTGTAATAGCACGGTTGATCTGTCGACGTGTCAAGTCGGTACTGTAAGGTATTGCTGTGGTACGTATGAAGAGCCGAGTGCTTCTTATCCCAATGGACGTTGTGATACCAATTGGCAGGCTACGGAGTGTTATCCAGGTCAGAGTCCTGCTGAGTCTATTGAAATTTGTAAGCATGAGATCTGTAATAGTTTTTCAGGTGCGATTAATTATAAGTCACCCATAAAGTTTACTTGTCAAAAGAATTACTTGGTACTTATGTCAGATGGTAAACCTGAATATCCTTACCGAGGTGCCGCAGACGGAACAGGACGCTTTGCTGAATCGGTAGAACCTGATAAGACCTACGATACTAATCTGCTATCGAATATAGTGCCTAGTCTAAGTAGTACTGATTTTCCTGAAACGATGAAGCAGATGATAGGCGTCAGCAGTTGTGTGAATAATCTAGGTGATTATGCCAGCGGGGTTTGCGGTAGGGAATTGACTCAATTTTTAAAACATACTGATCAAATCAGTGATTCTATTTTGGCTGAAAATCAAACGGTAGAAACTTATACGGTTGCATTTGGAATGAGCCGTGCGTCTAAAGGGACGGCTTATTTGCAATCATTAGCAACCGCCCAAGACGGTGCGTTTACTGCGGATAACTATGACGAGTTAATCGACGCGTTTTCACAAATCTTTTCTAATGTTGACGTACAATCTCTGTCGTTTTCTTCGCCTAGTCTATCTGTCGACAGCAGTCAAATTTTGCAGAATGATAAATATGTTTATGTGCCTGTCTTTAACTATTCTTATACTTCTGCTTGGTCTGGTAATTTACGTAAATTCAAAATTGAAAATGGCATTGTTAAAGATGATAATGGCGGGGTACTTAACCCGGAAACTGGTGGTTTTAATGTTACAGCAAAAGATTTATGGTCTACAGACGAGCATGGTTCTGATGTAACTATGGGAGGTGCGGCTCATAAATTACCAGCGCCTGATATGCGCAAACTATATACCGATGACTTACCTATATTACGAGCTAATGATCAGCCTCTTAATCCTTCTTTGGTTAATTTAGATAATACTCATATTGACCATACGATGATTGTTCCTTCCGGGGAGGCTTATAGTGATCCAGATGAATTTCGTGAAAAATTAGTGAATTTTGTGCGCGGTTATAAAAAGGGTGACCCTAATAAAGGTGTCCGTAATCATATGGGCGATATGATTAACTCTAAACCTGTGGTGGTGAATTATTCGGATAATAAGAGTTTAGTATTTATTGGGACTAATGAAGGTTTCCTGCATGCTATTGATACGGATAATGGTGTTGAGCAATGGGCCTATATGCCAAGCTCTTTATTACTGAATCAAGCTGCGTTTTTAAAAAATGCTTTATCCAAAAAGCATATTTGGGGTATTGATGGGGCACTGACTGTTTGGCGTAAAGATAATAATAATAATGGCATCATTGAAGCTTCTGAAGGTGATGAGGCTATGCTATTTTTTGGTTTACGTGAAGGCGGTAAGGCTTATTATGCCTTGGATATTACCAATCCATCTGCGCCCTCAATTGCTTGGATTATCGATTCAAATAATACCGATTTTAACTTAGGTAGAGCTTGGTCAAAACCAACCTTATCCCAAATTGCCAAGTCAGTTACTTATGCAGGCAGTATAACTATTGAGCCGCAAGCAGTCTTGGTTTTTGGTGGCGGCTACGATCCGAATAAAGATATTGAAGATTTGACTTTACGCCAGCCTACAGACAGTTTGGGTACGGATGTTTATATTGTGGATGCTAAAACAGGCACTAAGCTGTGGTCTGCTAGCCAAGGTAATAGTGGGCGTATCAAGCATGGTGTGGCTGGGGATATTCGTATTTTAGATATGGATGGCAATGGCGCACTGGATCGTTTGTACTTTGCAGACACAGGTGGTTATGTCTGGCGTGTAGATATACAAGGCGATGACTTTACGACGGCTACTAAAAAGTTATCTTTAATGGCTAGCCTTGGTGGTGGGTCTGGTAGTATTGATCATCGCAAGTTCTTCTATGAGCCTGATGTATCAATGTATATTGATAAGCGGGGTCATCCAGTGATGAGCATCGCTTTAGGTAGTGGCTATCGCACTCATCCACTCAATAATAAGGAGGCAAGCAATCGTTTTTATGTATTGCGTGATCCTTATCCTTATGAGGTTCCGCCTGCTGATCCAAATATTACAGAAGCTGATTTGGCGGATGTTACTCATAATACAACAGCCTTGAGTGAAGCGGATAAAAAAGGTTGGTACATTAATATGGCCTTGAATAGTGAGAAAGTTCTGTCCTCAGCGCTAACGTTTATGAATAAAGTGCTGTTTACTTCTTTCTCTTTGACGGATGCAAATGGCAATGCTTCTACTGTTTCTGCCTGTGAGTCGGCCACCACGACCTCTCGTGCTTATGTGTTAGACCTTAAAACAGGCCAGGCAGTCATTGATATGGATGATCAAGTGAGTGGTATTAATCGTTCCAAAGTGGTATCGCATAATGAATTACTAGATGCTCCTCAGGTCATGTTTGGTCAAATGACTTCCCGTGCAGGAGGTGATTGTACCGTAGGGGATTGTAAGCAGGATATGTTTGTATTGATTGGTAAGTCCCCACTGCCCTTATTGAGCCGTGATAATACGGTTAGGGCAGAAGAGGGAGGAACTTATGAGCAACGTATTGATTTAAATCGCTTGTTACCTCGTATGTACTGGCTGGATCGTAGTGTAGCTGAGGACTAGTACCACAGTGACCACGCTTAGCATGGAGCATGGGTTATGACAGTAATTAAGGATGCTACTAATCACACATTTTGATTGCCATCATAAAGCAGCTCATCTTGGCTGGGCTGCTTTTGAAGGTCTTTTTCCAAGGCTAACGCGATCACGATTTTCCAAGTCTTGCACACATTGAATATCGGTATAGCCTGCTTGTCTGAATAAAGCAGTGACTGATTGCCCCTGATCAAAACCATGTTCCAATAAAAGATAGGCATTGGGTTTTAGAAAGTCGCGTGCTTTATCAATTAGCCAACGAATATCATCCAATCCATCAGCGCCAGATACTAATGCTCGGCGAGGCTCATGGCGTACATCACCTTGCTCTAAATGCGGGTCTGTATTCGCAATATAAGGTGGATTAGCGATAATCAGATCAAAGCAAGCGTCAGATGCTAGGGCTGCAAACCAGTTTGATTGTAGTAATTTTAGATTATTGATTTGGTACTGCTGCGCATTATTAGCTGCAATCGTTAAAGCATCTGTAGATACATCGATACCTATAACTTGAGCATGAGGGCGTTCATAGGCAATGCTGATGGCAATTGCACCGCTGCCTGTGCCTAGATCAATGACATGACAGGCAGTGTGTAGCGGTATTTTTTCTAAGGCTAATTCAACTAATAATTCTGTCTCCGGGCGAGGAATGAGCGTGGCAGAAGAAACTTTGAAATTTAATCCCCAGAATTCACGATACCCCAACAAATAAGCGATGGGAGTGCCTTGCTGTCTTTGTTCCAGTAGCTGATTAAAACTAACATACTGCTGTTCGTTTAAGGATTTTTCTGGCCAAGTGTATAAATAACTACGATTTTTTTGGAGGCAATGTGCTAATAGCAATTCAGCATCCAGTGCTGCGCTGTTTGATACAGCGCTTAGGCGTTTTCTGGCCTCCTGCAAAGCTTCCTGAATAGTCATGGCACTCGCAAATTAGCAAAAGTATGTATAAAGGGGGAACTTTATTCACCAGCCAAGGCACTTAACTGATCTGCTTGATACTCCTGTATCAGTGGTTCAATGATCTGATCGATATAGCCTGCCATCATATCGTCTAGTTTATATAGAGTTAGATTAATACGATGATCAGTGACACGCCCTTGAGGAAAGTTGTAAGTGCGAATTCGTTCTGAGCGATCACCGCTACCCACTAGGTTACGACGAGTTTCCGCTTGTTCAGAAGCTTGTTTTTGGCGTTCAGTTTCCAGTAGTTTGGCTTGCAGCAAAGACATAGCACGTGCGCGATTTTTATGTTGCGAGCGCTCATCTTGACATTCCACGACTAAGCCGCTAGGCAGGTGGGTAATACGAATCGCTGAGTCGGTTTTATTGACGTGTTGTCCACCCGCACCAGAGGCACGATAAGTATCAATACGTAGATCTGTCGGGTTAATGGGTTGGGCTTCCACCTCGCTCACTTCTGGCATAATGGCGACGGTTGCGGCAGAGGTATGAATGCGCCCTTGCGATTCTGTTTCTGGCACGCGCTGTACGCGATGTGCGCCCGATTCAAATTTCAGGCGGGAATACACATTCTTACCAATAATCCGCGCAATAATTTCTTTATAGCCGCCGTGCTCACCTTCGCTAATACTGATCACTTCTATCTGCCAGCGTTGCTGTTCAGCATAGCGGGAATACATGCGAAATAAATCACCTGCAAAAATAGCAGCTTCATCGCCTCCTGTGCCTGCTCGGATTTCCAGAAAGATATTGCTGCCATCGTGAGGGTCTTGGGGTAATAGCCATTTTTGTAGATTTAATGCTTGCTCTTCCAGACGTTCTTGAATTTGTTCAAGCTCTTCTGCGGCCATTTCCTTCATTTCCGGGTCGGCTAGCATGTCTTTGGCGGTTTCCCGATCTTGTAAGGTTTGTTGATAATCACGAAAGCCTAGTGCAATCGGTTCTAGCTGGCTGTATTCAATCGACAGTTTGCGAAATTTTTCTTGATCAGCAATGACATCGCTTTCGCTTAGCAGGGCAGCGATTTCAGCATAACGTTCGCTCAGGTTTTCCAGTTTTTGTAATATTGAGGCTTTCACAGTTGATTAATCATCGTTGAGGTTAAATAAAATACGCGCTTTTTCTAGCAGTTCGTGATCACCTGATTGCGCAGCTTGGTGCATGATTCGGGTCGGTGAATGCCCCAATTTGTTGGTGAGTGTATGCGCTAAAAAGTTGAGTGCTTCTTCGGGCGATTTGGTATTTAGCATTTTCAGGGCGCGATTTAATACCTCATCGCGCAGGGCTTCATTATGTCGACGATAGTTGCGAATGGCATCCATTTGGCTTTGGGCGCGTAACCAAGCCATAAAACGGTGTACTTCTTCGTCCACCATCACTTCTGCTTGTTCAGCGGCTTGGCGACGTGATTGCAAATTGTCATCAATCACTGATTGTAAGTCGTCAACAGTGTATAAATAAACATCGTCTAAAGCACCTACTTCTGGTTCTATATCACGCGGTACGGCAATATCCACCATAAACATAGGGCGATGTTTGCGTCGTTTTAAGCTGCGTTCCACCATGCCTTTGCCAATAATAGGCAGTGGTGCTGCGGTCGATGAAATAACGATGTCAGCGCGGTACAGGTGCTCTTGAATCTCGGTTAAGGGAATGCCTTCACCTTGATAGCTTGCGGCTAGGTGTGCTGCGCGCTCTTCATTACGATTAGCAATAATGATATGGTCGATATGGTGTGCCATTAAATGCCTGCCGACCAGCTCTATGGTCTCTCCAGCACCGACCAGTAAAGCCGTCTGTTCTTCTAGGCGAGTAAAAATTTGTTTGGCGAGGCTGACAGCAGCAAAAGCCACGGATACGGGATTAGCGCCTATGCGGGTTTGGGTGCGTACTTTTTTTGCTGTAGCGAAAGCATGTTGCATTAAGCGATTGAGTTGGTTGCCGGTCACGCTGGCAGAGGCGGCCGCTTGTAGGGCTGTTTTGAGTTGTCCCAATATTTGAGGTTCGCCCAACACGAGTGAGTCTAAGCCACAAGCAACGCGCAGCGCATGTTTAACCGCTTGTTCTTCGTGATAAGTGAATAGATAAGGGCTAAGTTTTTTAGCTGGTAGACGATGAAAGTCAGCCAACCAATCACTTAATGCTTCAGCCGCCTGCTGTCCTGTACTGGCGGCATAAAGCTCCGTACGGTTACAGGTAGAGAGAATCAGATTTTCTGCCACCAGCGAATTAGCAGACTGTAATGCCTCAGCCAGTCGGTTTGGGGAAAAGGCCAACTGTTCACGAATAGACACGGGCGCAGTCTTATGATTGACCCCTACAACAAAGATTGACATCCAGAAAGCTTTACCAAGCGCACATTTAATTTTCAGAACTGCGAATTTTCTGCTACGTTATGCAGGATTACAAGGTAATTTGTGAATATACCTCTAAAGCTAAACATATTTAAATATCAAGGGTATCAGCGCATGCCGGAGTTTTTTATGTTCCGATCCTGTTTTTCTCGTCCTTTATTGGGGCTAACAATGGCTATGCTTGTGGCTGGCTGCACCCTCAGCAGCAGTAGCCTAGCCGAATCGACTGAAGCCTTGGCGGCTTCACCGTTATTACCTGCAACACCCTTCCATTCTGACACCAGTTACCGTATGTACAATACCTTACTGGCTGAAATGTTGGTCAGGGAAGCTAAACTCAAGCAGGCTGCCCAGCATTATATTCTAGCTACAGTCAATAGCGAAGATGTTGGTTTGCTGAAGCGAGCCACTGAGATTGCTTTGGAAGCAGATGAGCCATTACTGGCCAAGTCAGCCTTGGAGCGTTGGGCAAAACTTGAACCAAATGCCCTCAAGGTGCGGCAGTATCGCATACTGTTAAATGCTCAGTTGGGCAATTATGACGCTACTATTGAGGATGTCGACTGGGTACGCCAGAGCATGGATAAATCAGAAGGCTTTGGCTTTGAGTTTGTCATGCAGTTGTTGGCTTTGGAGACAGGGCAACGTAATACGTATGAAGTTTTACAGCGTTATGCGGACAAGAAAGATGGCTCTGCCCCAGTTCAGCTTGCTGTAGCGACTTTTGCATTGAGTAGTGAGCGTTACGAAGAGGTATTGAAAGCGGTCGATAAAGTATTGGCCGAAGGTGATGATGCGCAAAAAAAACAAGCAGTTCGTTTGCGCCACCGTGCTCTTCTGGCGCTAGGGCGTGAAGAAGAGGCTTTGTCTGCTTTGCAGGCTTTGATAAAGGATACCGATGATGCACGCTTGAAGTTGGATTATGGGCGTTTGCTAATTATGACCGATCGTCGTGAAGAAGCGCGGCCAATATTTCAGCAGCTTTATGCCGATGAGCCAGATAATGCAGATATTTTATACACTTTAGGCTTGCTTTATCTGGAGCAGGGGGAGTATGCCTTTGCTGAGCCTTTAATGAAGAAACTGTTGAAAATACCTGACCGCAAACACCGTGCGAGTTATTTTCTGGGGCAGATTTATGAAGGGCAAAAGCGTAATGAGGAAGCTTTAAAAGCTTATGAAGGTGCGTTGAAGGGTGATTTGGCACGCGAAGCAATGATGCGTCGAGCGCTATTGTTGAAAAATACACTAGGCTTGGAGGCTGCTCGCTCTTGGTTGCAGGAAATGACTCAAAAAACAGATGTGCCAAAGGAAAAAATTCGCGCATTGATGGCTGAAGGTGAACTATTGCATAATGCAGGCAGCTACCAGCAGGCCGTTGCTATTTATACCCGTGCCGAGGCTTTAGGCGTCAATAAGCATAATTTATTATACGCCCGCTCTTTAAGCTATGAACGTATGGGCAAAATAGCTGAAGCAGAGCAGGATTTGCGTGCTATTTTGGCCGAAGCCTCTGAAGATGCTGATTCCTTGAATGCTTTGGGCTATATGCTGACCTTAAGCACGGATCGTTATCAGGAAGCTTATGAGCTGATTCAAAAAGCTATTGAAATCAACCCGGAGAGTCCGGCCATTATGGACAGTATGGGCTGGGTAAAGTTCAAGCTAAACGATTTGGCCGGTGCGGAAGAATGGCTGCGTAAAGCGTTTAATATCTTGCCTGATCCTGAAATTGCCAGTCACCTGATTGAAGTGTTAAGTGTTAGCGGTAAACAGGATGAAGCGAAGCAACTCTTACAGGAAATGTTGAGCAAGCATCCTGAAGACAAGATGCTGGTTGACGTAAAGGAGCGTCTAGTGGGTTTATCTGAACATTTGTAACCGTAAGCGTACTTGATTCGATCATCCCCCTAAAGTTTGTTAATACTATTCATACAAGGAAGAGCTGCATGAAAATCAGGACAGGCTTGTTAATACTGTGCAGTGTGCTGGTTGCTGCTGGGTGTACTTCCCAGAGCAGACCTGTAGTTGGAAATATGTCAGTTGCACAACGCTCTCCCGAGGAAGCTTGGCAGGAGCGTCAGCGTTTGTTTGCGGACATGAAGCGATGGCGCTTGAAAGGTCGTTTGGGTTTGCAATTGCGCGAAGAAGGTTGGTCTTTTGGTATTAATTGGTTAGATCGTGGTAATGGGCGTTATGACATAAGTATTGCTCATGCCACGGGTGTCTTGATGGCTATGGTGCAATCAACTGGTTCACGAGTCAGCTTGCGTGCTGCGGATGGTAAAGTGTATCAAGACACGAGTGCTGAGCGTCTCTTGGCTAAGCACTTGGGTCTGAATTTTCCACTGAATCATTTGCGTTATTGGGTCAGAGGCATTCCTGTGCCAGGTGTGCGCATAGATGCGATTCAATTGGATGCTCAGGGTCGGCCAAGCATTTTGCAACAGGCTGGTTGGAGTATTAAGTATCCCACTTACAAAGGAAAGGGTGTAACGGCTTTGCCTGCGCGTATTGATTTAGAGCGCGCGATTGAGCAAGTGAAAGCTAGGTTAGCTGCACGCGAATGGCAGACCAAATTCTGAAATCGCTAAGCTTGCCTGCACCGGCTAAGTTGAATCTGTTTCTACATATTACTGGACGGCGAGCAGATGGTTATCATCTGCTGCAAACCTTGTTTATCTTTTTAGACAAGGCTGATCAAATTCGCTTGGAGCAACGTAATGATTCACAAATTATGCGCTGTGCAGGCGATCCTCGCCTTCCTGAAGCAGAAGACCTGACCGTAAAAGCCGCCTGCTTATTACAACAAGTCACCGCCTGTCCTTGGGGAGTGAATCTCTACGTTGATAAGCGCTTACCTATGGGGGGCGGTTTGGGGGGCGGTAGCTCCGATGCTGCCACGGCTTTAGTAGGGCTGAATGCTTTATGGCGATGTGGACTGAATTTGGATGAGTTGGCTGATTTAGGCTTGCAATTAGGGGCTGATGTGCCAGTGTTTGTACGCGGACAAGCGGCATGGGCTGAGGGCATTGGTGAGCAGTTAGAGCCAGTGACTGTTGCAGAAAAGTGGTACTTGGTGATACATCCTAATGTGCATGTATCAACGGCAAAAATTTTCGCTCAGGAGGGCTTGACACGTGATTGCCAAGCCATCAGAATAGCGGCCTTTCTCGCAGGGCAGACAGTGAATGTGTTTGAGCCTGTAGTGAAAGCAGCCTACCCCGAAGTAGCACAAGCGTTCGATTGGCTTTCGGTGTATGCAGAAGCAAAATTGACTGGTTCTGGAGCCTGCCTCTTTGCAGCGTTTGATGATGAAACTAAAGCACAAGGCATACTGGCATTACTTCCTGAACAATGGTCTGGTTTTGTGGCTAAAGGTGTTAATCAGTCGCCTTTACACACAAGCCTCAGACAGCAAGTTTGGTAATCTCCTATTACTGGGCCGTCGCCAAGCGGTAAGGCACCGGATTTTGATTCCGGCATTCCCAGGTTCGAATCCTGGCGGCCCAGCCATCTTTTCCCCTTTTATTCCAACGCGAGCTATTCATGTCTGACGATAGAATGATGGTGTTCACAGGGAACGCCAACCCTGAACTCGCCCACAAAGTCGTCGATCACCTAGCCATTCCTCTTGGAAAACTTAAGGCTGAGCGCTTCAGTGATGGTGAAGTGCATGTCGAGATTTTGGAGAATGTGCGGGGTCGTGACGTTTTTGTTATGCAGTCTACTTGCTCTCCTACCAATGATAACCTGATGGAGTTGCTGGTTATTGCTGATGCTTTGTACCGTGCTTCTGCGGGACGCATTACGGCAGTGATCCCTTATTATGGTTATGCGCGGCAGGACAGGCGGGTGCGCTCTCGCCGTGTACCTATTTCAGCTAAGTTGGTGGCTGATATGGTGGCAACAGCACATGTGGATCGCGTCTTGACGATTGATTTGCATTCGGATCAGGTACAAGGCTTTTTCGATGTGCCGGTGGATAATATCTACGCCTCTGGGGTTTTGCAGGCAGATATTATGGCAAAGAATATGGATAAGCTTATTGTTGTTTCACCCGATGTTGGTGGCGTCGTACGTGCTCGCGCTTTATCCAAGGCTTTGGGTAATGTTGATTTGGCAATTATAGATAAGCGCCGTCCTGAGCCTAATAAGGCTGAAATTATGAATATTATTGGTGAAGTTGAAGGTCGGCATTGTGTGCTGATTGATGACTTGATTGATACGGGCGGTACTTTATGCAATGCAGCTACTGCCTTGAAAAAACAAGGTGCATTGAGTGTGTGTGCCTACGCATCCCATCCGGTATTTTCCGGTAAAGCCGTGGAAAATATTATAGGCTCAGAGCTGGATGAGGTCGTAGTCACCGATAGCATTCCCTTGAGCCAACAAGCTAGAGACTGTGGTAGAATCCAGCAACTTTCTGTTGCGGGTATTCTTGCAAAAACGATTTTGCGGATTAATCGTGACGATTCTGTCAGCTCACTGTTTGAAGAGAGTTGATGCCATTCAGCCCAAACAGGGCTTATTACCGGTAGTGCATGACTCAATCTGGTCGCGGGTTTAGTCATGTTTGTTGATGATTTGGAGAATAAAGATGTCTAAAGAATTTGTATTGCAGGCCGAATTACGTGCCGAAAATGAGCAGGGGAAAGGTGCGAGCCGCCGCCTGCGTCGTGAAAATAAAGTGCCTGCTATTATTTATGGTGCAGATAAGGATGCTCAGGCTATTACCCTGAAGCACAATGAATTGATTCGCAATCTGATGGAAGAAGCTTTTTACAGCCAGATTATCACGGTTGACTTTGGTCAGCGTAAAGAAAAAGTCATTCTGCGTGATCTGCAACGTCACCCTTCCCGCCCTGTCGTTTTACATGCTGATTTGCAGCGTATCAAGGAAGGTGAAGCCTTGAATATGGTTGTACCATTGCACTTCATTAATGAAGAAAGCTGCATTGGGGTCAAGATGCAGGGCGGTGCTATCAGTCACGCTATGACTGAGGTTGAGGTGAATTGCTTGCCTAAAGATTTGCCTGAATACATTGAAGTTGATATGCAAAATGTTGAAAAAGGTTGCACTGTTCACTTGTCTGAACTGAAACTGCCACAAGGGGTTACTTTGCTAGCATTGGCTCATGGCGAAGACCATGACTTGGCGGTTGCTTCAGTTTATGGCCCTGCCGGTGGTAGCAGTAGCAGTAGTGCTAGTGACGCGGAAGCCCCAGTGGAGGGAGAGGCAGACTGATGGCACAAGCCATCCGTTTAATTGCCGGTCTGGGTAATCCGGGCAGCAAGTATAACAAGACCCGGCACAATGCCGGGTTTTGGTTTGTAGATGAGTTGGCACGACGTGCGAATGCAAGCTTTTCATCTGAAAAGCGTTTTTCTGGTGAAGTCTGCAAAATCCAGCTAGCTACGGATGCTGTTTGGCTCATCAAACCCATGACCTTCATGAATCGTAGTGGATTGGCTGTCAAGCAATTGGCAAACTTCTACCGTATTCCTGTCGAGGAAATTTTGGTGGCTCATGATGAGCTGGATTTAGCGCCCGGTATATTACGTCTCAAGCAAGCAGGCGGTCATGGTGGTCACAATGGTTTGCGTGATCTACACGCGCATTTAAGCGCTAATTATTGGCGTTTACGTTTGGGCATTGGTCATCCGGGTGATCGTGATAAAGTGGTTGATTATGTGTTGTCGCAAGCTTCACGCGATGATGAAATAGCCATTATGCAGGCCATAGACCGAGCCGCTGATCAGATAGCGTGGGTTGTGGCCGGTGATACACAAAAAGCGATGAATGAGTTACATCGCCAATAGCCAAAAAGAGTAAAACGGTATGGGATTCAAGTGCGGCATCGTTGGTCTGCCTAATGTAGGTAAATCTACTTTATTTAATGCGCTGACTAAGGCGGGTATTCAGGCGGAAAACTACCCATTTTGTACTATAGAACCTAATGTCGGTATTGTGCCGGTGCCTGATTTGCGTCTGGAGGCCTTGGCAGCGATTGTCAAGCCAGAGCGTATTTTGCCCACTACGATGGAATTTGTTGACATAGCCGGTTTGGTTGCAGGTGCTTCCAAAGGTGAGGGCTTGGGCAATAAATTTTTGGCACATATTCGTGAAACGGATGCCATTGCTCAGGTAGTGCGTTGTTTTGACAATGACGATATTGTTCATGTGGCAGGTAAGATTGATCCGGCTCACGATATTGAAATCATTAATACTGAGTTGGTATTGGCCGACATGGAAAGCATGGAGCGTGCTGTACAGCGCCTTGCCAAAGCTTCCAAGTCCGGTAATAAGGAAATGTTGGCACAAAAAGCCGTGGCTGAACGCGTATTGCTGCATTTGTCAGAAGGTAAAGCAGCCCGCTTATTGGAAATGTCTGCTGAAGAGCAAAAAGTCGTACGCGAATTCCATTTGATTACTATTAAGCCTTTGTTATTTATTGCTAATGTAAATGAAGAAGGTTTTACAGATAATCCTTACCTAGATGCTGTACAAGCGATTGCAGAGGCGGAAGGTGCTCAGCTTGTGCCGGTGTGTGCGGCAATGGAATCTGAGCTATCCCAAATGGAAGCGGAAGATCAGCTAGAGTTTTTGGAAAGTATGGGGCTGGAAGAGCCTGGTTTAAATCGAGTGATTCGTGCAGGTTATGAATTATTGAGTTTGCAAACCTTTTTTACAGCAGGCGTCAAAGAAGTACGTGCTTGGACAGTACACAAAGGCGCGACTGCACCTCAAGGGGCGGGTAAAATTCATACTGATTTTGAGCGTGGTTTTATTCGTGCCGAGGTCATTGCTTATGATGATTTTATTCAGTATCAAGGTGAACAAGGCGCGAAAGATGCCGGTAAATGGCGCTTGGAAGGTAAGGACTACATTATGAAAGAAGGCGATGTTGTCCATTTTCGTTTTAATGTCTGATTAAGCTTGACAGAAGGTTTCTCTCTCATTACTATCTGCAACCTCTTGGCTACGTAGCTCAGTTGGTTAGAGCACAGCACTCATAATGCTGGGGTCGTAGGTTCAAATCCCACCGTAGCCACCATATATCAAGGACTTACGTGATTTTTTTCCGTAAGTCCTTTTTTGCTTCGGCAATTCTTCGATTGTCATTATTTCCTAATACTCAATTTTAGGGTACTCATACGCCAGCTTTTGAACCAGTTCATAAAGGTTGTTTATTTCTGGAACTGAGTAATGAGTTGTAATACTGCCTGAATGGTCAAGTAGGTCTTTTCGAGATTCTTCTGACACACCAAGTTTTCTCAATCGTGTGGCAAAAGTGGCTCTCATACTGTGCCATGTTGCAATCCCGTTTAATCCCGCTTTCGTCCTAGCACCTCTAAAGTGTTTTGAGTTGAATTTCCAGTAACGTCCGCCACGTGGTGAAGGAAAGACATATTCACTATGCAGCCCTTTTTGGTTCATTATGATTGCTGCTGCTGTGCTATTGAGTACACAGTAGAATGGTCGACCTGACTTCATACTTGATTTGGGTAACCAGAAAAAGTAAATCCCGTTTTCTTGATGAAGCCAATCCCATTGTAAAGCGCACTGTGTTTTTTCGCGTAATCCGGTATGTATTGCAAATGTGGTAATGACTCGGTATCTATTGTTCATGTGTTCAAATAAGCTGCTTAATTGCTCATTTGTCAGTGGTATAGCTGGTGACTTATCGCGTTCTGGTACACGCTCTATTCTCGGCACTGTATCTAAATATGGCTTGTTGTGGTCATCACGCCAAGTTAATGCACAATGTTTTAATACCAAGCTGATAATCGCAATAGTGCGATTAACGGTTGATGCTTTTAATCCAGACTTTAATAGTTCGTCACGGCAAGGTTTAAATGTGCGTTCGTGGATGGTCTCAATATCCATTTTACCAATGAACGGCATTGCTCGTTGTAAGCTATGAATGTCGTCATCCATGCTTTTTTTATGTCCATAGGAATCCACATATAGAGCAGCGGCTTGTTCAAAAGTAAGAATGGTTCGTGCACCATGGATAACCTGCTCCTCTATTTCGGCTATCCATTTTCTAGCTCGCCTTTCTGCTTCTGCTTTGTCCTTCGTTTTAGTGCTTCTGCGAATGAGCTTACCTGCAACAACCTTGCTGAGTTGCCAGTACTGACTGTTTTTGTGCTTGTAGAGTCCTTCCACGGCTTTCTCCCTTGTATGTATGCCTCAAGGTCTGTTTTGAGAAATTTATAGGATCGCCCTATTTTTTGGTGAGGAATATGGTTCATCACATGTGCTTTGAAGGTGTTAACAGCACAATCCATATAACTTGCAGCCTGTTGCATGTTTAAAACGTCCTGACCCATTGTTATCTCCATTCGTATTTCACGATCTCGGTAAACTTGCCTGCCTGTTTGCACAGCAAACATTTTGGCTTTGCCAGTTGATCAGTATAATTCAGCACTTCTGTCACTGTCCTTGGTGGATAAGCTGGCAAGGTGCTGATCAGATCGTTATCCATACGTTGGGTCAGCCAATGGCGAGCGTTGCTCCCTGCCTTGCCAGCGTGCTCAACACATACCCATTCTGATGCGATGCGTCGAAAGCCATGGTAATAATCGACTCGCAAACTGTCTGGCTTGCCTTCTTTTTTGTGCCGGGAATACAGCACGTCGGTGATTTCGTAACAGTCTGGCTCTACGGCATTGCTGAGAGCTGCTAGTGTGGAGGCCGTCGTTTTGTGGTTTACTCCCTTATCAGGAAAAATAAAACCACAATCAGCACACTCTGTTGAGGATGCATGCATGCTTGCACCACACTCTGGGCAGATTCTGGTAGGTGCTTCTCCAGTACCGATGCTGGCGCTGGTGTCTTTGTCTTGTGGGGCTACGGCATCTATTGGTCCATGTCGGGCAATGTTCCCAGCAAAGTCAAGCACTAGACAATCCTGCTTACTTGGATGTATACGCATGCCACGACCCATGATTTGTATATATAAGGCTGTGCTTTGTGTCGGGCGCAGCATGGCTAGCAAATCGATATTGGGCGCATCAAATCCGGTGGTCAGCACGTCTACATTAACTAGGCAACGAATGATCCCAGTTTTGAAGTTGGTTAACGTGATTTCACGTTGGCGTTTGAGTGTCTTGCCGGTAACCAGTTCAACGCTCACACCATGTGCGCGGATAGCTGTAGCTACGTTCTCTGCATGGCTGATGCTGGCACAAAATACAATCCAACTTTTCCGACTTTGTCCCAGCTCGACAATTTCAGCTACAGCTTTGCGGGTGATGTCGTCTTTGTCCACGGCTTTTGCCAGATCAGACAAAACAAAATCACCGCCCCGTTTTTTTACGCCTTTGGTGTTGATACGTTCTCTGACTGGCTCTGTCGTCAATGGCGACAGGTAGCCGCGTTCCAGTAGCAAGCCAATAGGGACTTCATAGGCGATGTCGTGGAAGATAGCACCTTCGCCTTCGATCAACAGCCCAGAATCTAGCCGGTACGGTGTAGCGGTTAGGCCGATGATGCGCAAAGCTGGGTTGATTTTTTGCATGGCATCAAGGAATACTCGATACATGCCGGTCATGGTTTTTTTGGGGATTAGATGTGCTTCATCCACAAGGATCAGGTCAGCCCAGCCAATGTGCATGGCTTTGTTATAGACTGACTGGATACCGGCAAATAGGATTTGTGCGGACTCCTCACGTCTGTTGAAACTAGCACTGTAGATACCGGCTGGCGCATCCGGCCATATCTTTAAAAGAGTTTCATAGTTCTGGCTGATAAGTTCTTTTACATGAGTGCAGCAGACAATCCTTTGATTAGGCCATGACTCCATGATTTCTTTGGTAAACATCCCTGCAATAATCGTTTTGCCAGACCCGGTAGGCAGCACTAGTAATGGATTACCGGTCGGGTTGCGCTGGAACCAGTTATAAGTAGCATCAATACTGGTACGTTGATAGTCACGTAGTTGCATTTAAGATTCCCTTCTCAGCTAACTCATTCAGCCGCGCACACAACACCCGCTGCTGCTCAAACAAATCTTGCTGCGAAAACTGCTCAGTAACCCATTGAACCGCAGCATTCATGGCATTTTGACGACGCTCAGAAAAACTGACATGATTGTCCTTATACTGGAAACGCTGTTCGGGTTTCCCTGATCCATAAATTTTGGCAACCACATAATGCTCACTGATATGCCCGAACACGGTTGCGGCTGGTTTACGATCCACAAATTTTTGTGCAGTTGGATTACTGGAAAAATTCAGCTCATGAATAGAGTATTTACCGTCACAATACCAACCATCACCGAAACCGCATTGACATAGTTGCTTACTCATCCCTGCACCTCCCACACCCTGAATCCAATATCAGCCTTTTTCCCATTATCGTGTCTCACAGTGAAGCAAATGAACTAGTAGCATCCAAGAAGCCATCAGGCATATACCCTGTATAATTAAATAGTTGCATTGTCGTTCTCCAGCTACATTTCCTCAGCTTGAGGAGATGTTATAACGGACTGAAGGAAGTCCAAGATTGTCCCCACCTCTTCGCCATTGTCTAAATGAATCCTGATCCATACTCCCAGAAATTCCGCGACTTCCAACGAACTACTCTTTTTGTCGATGCTGTTGGTAGCAAATCCTTCAACACCGACAACCACCCCAAAGCACCCGCCGTGGGGATGTTTTGGACTGATATAATTTTTGGGCTTTGGGGGGATAAAAACACGCTCGCCCAATTGGGGTAAACGATTTAATTCACTGAAATATTTTTTCATTCCCGCACCTCCCGCATACGATCTCCGCATTCAATCTGGTTCTGATCTGATCTATGCCTGCATCAGCGATTAACCCTGTTGGCAGGTGCTGCAATTCGTCGGATGAATAAGCGGCTAGCCCTTTGTCACACTGGGAGCAGTTGCGAAAACATACACCTTGTTGTGTTTCGTATTGAATCCAGTTTTCAGCTTCATTGGCATCTACTGGATCGGCAAACGGTATCAGGACGGGTATAAAAAGATGTTGGTCACATCCTTTTTTTTGTTTTGCATCAATCGATTGATTTAGTGCGCATGACCACAGACCAGTATTTCCTCCCTGTATAGGGGTGGCATGGATGCAAGTGCGGCAGCTCTTCAAAGCAATACGCTGACCAAAACACAGATCATGATAATCGCACCATTTGCATTCATACCATTCTGGGTTTTGGCTGATACCGGCGGGCGGTTCATTAGCTTTGATGATGCTGTCTGCTTTTGATAAAGCTGCTTCGGCATGAGCATCATCGTAATGAATGCGCTCACCGTACAGGCTATCGTCGTTCTTGTTGACAGCCATGTAATAAGCTCGCTTCATACCCGTCCAGTGCATGTAACATTGCATCTGGGTGTAGTGCATGGGTTTACTAGCTTGTACGCCGTTTTTGATCAATGCTACAAAACTTTTGGCATTGTGGGTTTTGAATTCCAGCACATGCCAAGTCTTGGGCGCTTCCACCAAACCTAATGCCGCTCCGTCCATGGAGCCACCGAAGTGGCCGCCAATGTCAGAAAAGCGATATTGCTGACCTGTGTTGACATCTACCGTAATCACTCGCACGCCAGCTTGGCGCAACAGGTTTACCAATATATCCTCTTCACGTTGGCCTCTGGCAAATAGGCGCAATTGCCGACCGGACAGTGCTGGGGCTTTACACCAGCGAAACCCGTACCACAAGGCACGGTTGCAAGGATTGCCTATTACGGATGCGCCAAGGTGATGGCGTTTCCAGTCCTCTGCCTTTTGCAGGACGGCCTGCTCAATAATATGCAAAGTGTTGTTGGTATTTTCAGGTAGCTGTGCCATGTTTGTGTTCCTTGTTTGCTTTCGCCTGCCTGCTCTCCGAACAGGCAGAAAAAAACTAAAAAGGGATGTCGTCATCAAAATATGGGCAGTTGGCTTGTTCCCGATGCCCGTCAGGTACTATCTCGCCCCATTGGCTACAGAAAAAGTTTGCTTTATCTGAATAAATACACTCAATACAACATGTGTTGATCGGGGTGTTTTTTAGCTGTTCAAGCTGTTGGTTTAAATCATCAATCTGAATTTGTAATGAAACTAATTGTCGGTGTTTTTCACTGGATGTCATGTTCTACGACCCCAAGGCGGTACTACACCTGTGGTCGCCGTTTGTTGGGTTGTTGAGGCAAATGACTGATGAACAGGCGGTGCTGCGGGTGACGTGGCAGGCTGCGCAGTGGTCGCTGATTGGCTTGCTGCCTTGTAACCACGCACATCATTGCTAGCGTTATATGGACCATTGGGTTCACGGTATTTCACCGTGGCAATCACTGGGATGTTATGTAACTGGTTGGAGTCCGTAACATGCAATACCCCCGCCGCATGGCAAATGCTGGATAATTGGCGTTGGGCTATCTCCACGGCCTTGGCATTGTGGTTGATCAAATTAAGACGATCCCAAACTTTACGGCCTTTGAAATTGCCATCCATTACTTCTAATTCCAGTTCCAGATATTGGCCGGTGTTGTCACGGGTGTATTTCATGTCGCTAGCAACCACGCAGCATAGGTATTCACCATTAGGTAGCGGGTCATAGACGGAAGATGGTTCCACTGCACTTGCGTCAAAATTCATGTTTAATGAGGCCATGTTTATGCTCCTTGTTTGTTTGCTTTGCGTTCAGTGTTTGAAGTGTTGGATGTTTGCAAGGCGGGTATCCAGCTTACAAACGGATTAGTCCCTTCTGCAAAAACCAAATCTTCCTTGATGCCAAAGCGATTCTTGCTGATGTGGTTGGCTGTCGGGTAGCAAGTGATAATGCGCTCTCCAGTGGTGGTCGCTTTCTTCACGTTACCCTCGCCACGGGTAAAAGTACGCAGTTTGATAAACCCAACCAGATCTACGTTGTCACTGTAATGGGCAACACTTCTGGCATTCATGCGGATGCTGTAACGGGTGTAGCTGTCGGTGTCGGGTGGGTCGACCGTCTCGGCGATGGCATGGGCGATAAATACCACGTTCATGTTTTTCTGGGCGACCAACCAGCCTGCTGCTTCGCGCACCATGCGGTGCATGTCAGACACGGCGGCATGACCATTACCAAAACCGCCCAATGCTTGGTTGATGCCTTTCGGGCACTTGGGATCGTTCATGACCACTTCAGCTTCTGCCAACACATTGAGCTGGGTGATGGAGTCCAACACCAAAGTTTTAAAACTGTGTTCCTCAGTGGCTAGTGCCTGCATGGCATCTATAACGTCCTGATAGGTGTTGGCTACCGGGAACAAAGCTACATCGTCACGATGGCTGATGGATTGAGTGCCATCTTCGGTGCGGATAAACACTGGATTTGGAAAGTTGGCACCTAGGCTGCTTTTACCTATGCCACCTTCCCCAACCAGTGTGATTATCACGGGTCGTTGGGTCGGTTTGGTGAGCGATTTAAGCGAGATAGCCATTACAACACCTCCACAGTCAGGGAGGTTTTGGCTGGTTTGGCAGTCACGACGCTTTGCAACGCTGGTATATAAGGTGCGTCGCTATTAAGTACTAATCGGTATGCGCGAATATCCAAAGACACTTTCCATTTGAAACACATATCCAGCACGACATCAGGCACAATGCCTTGAAGTTTCAGTAGTGCCTTGTCATCTAGTTTGCGAGTCAACTTGTTACTGACCTTCACCCGGAAGCGCTTTCCTTCGCGGCTTTCTGTGCCTTCTTCTTGTTGATTGTTTACTAGTTCAATCAGGCGATTTTCTGCAATGTCCATTGCAGCTTTGGCTTCCGCCATGGCGGCTTTGGCTTGCTGGTACAGCTCGGCAGCCTGATCAATATCCATCACGTCCTGTTTTTGGGTGATGGGGATGACGGACGCTGATGGTAGCTTTGTTGTTGAAGGGTCGTTCTGTGTTTGTGTTGTAGCGGTCATGTTTCTGTCTCCTATTGTGTGTTTCTGTGTTCGATGGGTTGCTATTATGCGTAAACGTATAATAAAATGCAATACGAAAACGAATATTTTTGAAACATACTTAGGAGACAATCATGAGCACACCGACCACGATCACCAATTACAAAGTTTTTGACCCGGAGTAGAAGTCAGTTGATGTCTTGTTTCTGCTCATTTCTGTGAGTGGGCAGGCGCAAGGATTCATAGGCAGGAGGCCACTAATTAAATAACAAAGGGCTTTTAATATGAATAAGCAAGTTGCAATGGGGGCACTTTTAATGGGGGTGGCCATGTATTCGATCAGTATGACTGGGAAAGCTAATGAGGTAGAAATACCAGTGATCGTTTCAGATACCTGTGATGGCCAATATGATGCCAATGGCGCAATGCGTTGCACGATTCGATACAGCAATGATGAACAGGACATTTACTGGGTCAAAGAAGGCCAAATTTATTGGCACTACCCGATCAATGATCGAGTACCCAGCGGTGGGCGCTATCCGTTGATGTGATATGAACAAAGCCAGAGCCGTGGCGATTTTCGACAAAGACCACGGCTCGACCCCTAACCGGGGCGCATGACGCCCCAAGGAGTTTTTATTATGCAATTGGACGCTGTAACAGGCCAGAAAAAACAGGTTCTATCCTGTCACGAAACCGATTACAGGTTGAAGTTCCAGAAAAACAGTCGCAGGAGGGCATTATCATGACCTTGAAAATGCCTCCTTTCTCGTTTGTTATTCGGGCGCTGGTTTCGCTGGCTTGGATTTATACCGGCTGGCAACTCATCTCTTTACAACACTCTTTTTCGCCTCTGCTGGTGTTTGTCATGAACGCTACGCTGCTGCTGATGGTGATCTGGTTCGGTTGGCTGGGCTGGTCGCTAGTCGAGCGTCATCCGCATTTTGCAACGTTTGCCACGATAGGCTGCCTGCTGGCGGCTGCCTTGCTTTAAGGAGGCCATCATGCACTTGATTGAACTGCAAAAACGCATTGCGGCTACTGAAACTGACCAGCAGGAATTGCAGGTGCATTACGCTTACCTGCAACGGCTGCTCAAGGTCTGCATGTGGCTGACTTTTCTGCTGTATCTGGCTTTTGCTATTAGCCTGTATTTGGGCGATGTGTTCCACTTGCAAAGCTTGTTGGCGACCTTTGTCGGAAGTTGGCTCGGTGGTGGGTTGTATGTCGTGATTTGTATTTTGTTGGCTTATGTCCTATCCGGTGCAAAACATGCCGCCTATACCCATTTTTCGCTGTTTAAGACCGCGTTGGTCGTGGTGGCTGTGACCGTGAGTATGGGGTTGCTCGCTGAAGTATTCCAAAGCAGCGCAAATCAGGTAGCTAAGGCCAAGGTGCTGACTGAATCTAGCGCAGAATATCGGACACTGGTGAACCAAAATCCGGCTGTCGGCGTAAAGCTCAATGCTAGTCTGACGATCGCCATTGCGGACGCGCAGCAGCGCTTGGCTCGGTGCGAGGAAAAACTGAAAATAGGCAAGGAAAAGCACTGCGAAGGTGACCGAGCAAGATTGGCCGCTTTACAAAACAGTGAACAAACAGAGATAAATGCACAGATTCAGGCTGCGACCGCAAATCAGGACAAGCGTTTTGCCCGATTGGATCAACTCAAGGACGAGGGTTACAATCCGGTGATCCGGGCGGTCAGTGCGCTGTTTGTGATAACAATGGCATCAGCTATTAGTCTGCTCATGTTCATTGTGGCGAGTTTTTTCGAGGCCGCGCACTACCATCTGTCCGTGATGCTGCGTGATACGCGCAACGCCCTGCTGGGTACACGCCAGCAACTGAACCGGCTTCAGACGGATTACCAGCAACTGGCCGGCCAACCCTATCGAGCAGCCGATCCGGCTAGTCCCGTACCAGCTAAAGATAATCCACTTCCACCCGAGTTAGAAAAGCCTAATTTTGGTTTTACTCCAGCTGCCAGTGGGCGCGATACGGGTGGTACGTTTGCCGAGAGCACCGTCAAGCCTGCCCTATTCAAGTATCAGCAACAGATGCCGAACTTAGCACCTACTGATTATCTGGGTTTTATCGGTTTCGTGGATCCTAACCGACCAACACCACGACCAACAGAAGAAAAGCCATTGGATCTCACTAGGTTGACTGACTTTCGGGCACGTGGTGGTGGCTGGCATGGACCTGCGCCAGACCCTGAACAGATGTGCCACCCCGACCCTGAACGACCCTGCGCTCAGGGTGTTCAGGGTCAGTGTCCAAGCGTGAAAACAGCTCGGATTAATGTCCCTGCCGAACGGACTGCTGGATTGTTTCGTGAGTGGGTGCAGGCAGTCGAATCCGGTGAAATCAAGCCAACTGTGACCGACAGTCGTATTTGGGTGCAGCGTAAAATTGCAGGTAATCAACGCGAAGAAAAAACCCCGACACTGGCTGAAATCGGCAAAACTGTCATCAGCTATTTTACCCGTGCTGACCGCCAACTTACGTGCCGCATTAAGCAGCGCAAAAACTGGCGCAACGGCCAACGCAATAAATACATCCTGTTACCGGAGAAAATCAAATGACTACCATTATCAAACAAAAACCGAACCCTACAGATACCTGTACGGTTTATGTGTTCAGGGATTTAAGCTGGCTGAACGAGCAAGAAATGCGTGCCTGCGAAAGCGTGCCAGAATCATTCAGCAATGATCCTTATCAAATCATTCAGGTGCCAGCACATTTGATTAGTGACAATGTCGCTATGGCCAAGCATCTGGTGACGCTCAATCTGAACCCTGAATTGCACCCTGAATTATAGGCTAACCCTGAACGACCCTGCGCTCAGGGTGTTCAGGGTCATTTTATATTGGAGAATGACATGACTGATCCATGCACCGAATTAGAGCGCCACCGGCAACGTGAACAACTTTGGCATGAGTACTTGACCCATACCGGGCGTTATGCGCCCGATACTGTCAGATGGCGCTGGGGATTACGGCGGCAGTTATTAGTTGCACTGGTAATTGTGATCATTGGCGTGGAAGTGGTGCAATGGCTGATGAGTTAATCGGGAAAATCTTGCGTGGGATAGGCATTATTGTTATTCCACTGCTGGTGGTGTCGATTGTCGCTATTTTTCAGTTCTGGTTTCAGGCACAGAAGAAACTGGTTGATCAGGCGTTGGAATTGCGTGGGTTGAAACGAAAGCGTAAGGGCAGACGGAAAGTAGGGCGTTAATCTTGATCAGGATGCCACAAGATTCCTAATGTTTTGGCTACATTAGCCAGTTTTTTGTCCAGTGTTGCCAGCGGAGCTTGCTCGCCAATAGCCAGCAATAGATAGCTGGTATCGTAAACGGACAGACCGTAATCAGCACCCATTTCAATCAGTATGGGTAAATGAGCTATTTCCGGTTTTTCGTCACTGACATGGATGCCAAGCTTGTTCAACTGAATCACAAAGTCATTGACATGGGTAGGACTGATCCGTCCCCGCCGAATACTGACTAGCAAGGTATTGGCAACTTCTTCAACCCAGAGCGGAGGGACTATGGCTTCTGACTGCTTCAGTTCAAGCAGGGCAGCTTCCGCATAGGGGCTGGTCTCGTCCGGTAACAACCAAGCCAATGTTACCGAACAGTCCAGCACTAGCATCAGTGCCTGCCCTCTACTTTCCATTGGGCGACTACATCGCCAATATTTTCATCGGGCTTTAGACGCAGTGATCCTTTGAGCTGGCGTATCTGTTCAATCGCTGTCGTTAAAGAGGAGTGACGCCGGACAGCCGGTGTCAGGTAAGCTACCACGATGCCATGCCGAGTGATTTCTATTTCTTCACCAGATTCCACCTTACGCAGTACAGCAGATAAGTTGGCTTTGATTTCATTGGATTGCATGGTAATCATCATTAACTCCTAAACTGGTCAGGTTGACCTATTTATGACGACCATAGCATAAAACCATTAGTCCGCCTACTCAGATTTTTGTTTCAAAACTTTGTTAAGTTCCGGGCAGGGAAGCTGTCATGCGGCTATCTCCTATTCTGCTAGGTTTAGGGCAATGGTCTTCCAGTTCATTGCTGTTGGTAATTGTTTCCGAAGCCGTGCGGCTTCTTTGCGTTTTAGGTTGGCTGTCAGGGGGACACCTTTACACAAGTACTCCTTAATCAACCATTTCTCAAATTCAAAATATAACTCCAATACCTGAGTTCCTGACGCTTCTGCTTGACTCAAAAAAGCCATTGCCTTGTCGTAGTCAGATGCCTGCAAATACTTAACTCGGTCAGCATTGAACTCGAAACGCAGGTAATTGTTTAGTGCATACTCGACAGCCTGTTGGTTTCTGAAAAAATATGAAACACGGTTAATCATTGTTCGTATTGCTTGGTATTGCTGATGGCTCAGGGTTTCGGGTTCTTCAGGTTGATCCGGCATGACATAATATCCGGTCTTGCGGATGCTTGGGAGCACTTCCTCAAAGATCCAAGTTTCAAACTTTCCGGCTTCGGGCTTTTGGCTCTTAACGATCAGGCGGTATAGGTTGCCTTCGTTGATGAATGTGGTTGGTTGTGTTCTGCCTAAATTATCGATGGTGTTACGATTCGTTACACCATCTTTTCGGCAGTGATCACTAATGGCTTTGCGCGAGTTTGAGTACCCTAAAATCTGGCAGATGTCTTTCCCGCAAAACCAGAATTTATCGGCATTATCACGCTGTATTCTAATTGGGTTTTCGCCAAAGATTTGTTCTATGTGTGCAGTGAGTGCACTGCTTTTGGCTTGAACGGTTGTGTTGTTGTCAGTGTTAACGGTGATTGTAATATTTGGCATGACAGCCTCCGTATGTGCAGTAGTAAAAATGCCATTCAAGGGAACGGCTATGGCTTCAACTACTGCACATACGAGCGGGCACGAATGCCTATCATTTGTGAGTGGAGTCTTATTCGATATATTCAGACTCTCTACACCATAACCGCCACCATGAATGGCATTTAAATCACCACGAAGGCTTTTGATAGGCATAAAAATACCCACGTTCCAAGTTGTTCTTGAGCGGGTTTCCCTGCTCATATGTACAGTAGTGGTTGCCATGCTATGCCTGTTGATAAAATTTGTCAATTGCTATTGTGCGCCAATGTCGTATACTTTCCGTTATGTATACGATTTTTGAAACAATTCCCTTTACCCAGATCCGGTGCAATTACTGGAACGATGAAGAATACGGCGACTTCTGTCGCTTTCTCGCGGAAAACCCGGAAGCGGGTGAGGTAGTAACGAAGTCCGGCGGTGTCCGTAAAGTCCGCTGGGCTTTGCCCGGTACAGGGAAAAGCGGCGGTGTGCGTGTGATCTACTATTGCCGGTTGGAGTACGGTCAAATCTGGCTGATGACTTTGTATAGCAAATCCAAGACTGCCAATCTTCCGCCGCATGTTTTGAAGAATTTGAAGGAATATCTGGAGGACACACTGGAAAATGGTTATGAGTAAAGAAGAGTTAGAAGCCTTTGAAGCCCAGCGGGATATTGTGGCTGAGTTGTTACAGGCTGCTGAGGAAATCAGGGATAACCGCCCTTCTGCGGTGATGGTGCCTACGGAAGACGGACAATATGTCCGTTCGGAAGTGGCACGGGTGCGGTCT
>PDPH01000012.1 GCA_002747435.1 Pseudomonadota bacterium | reverse complement strand
TTCACAAAGTCGTAATCTTTAAGTTGATAATGAGGATTTTCCATCCGTTAAGGATATATGAAAACTCAAAGATCATAAACTATTAGAAATGGTATTACAAAGAATAAAAGAAAAAAATATTAGCAAATAAGTATTTTTTTCTGCGAAAAAAAAATGAGCTTCTAAACTAGGGTAGGTAGCAGCCCGTTCATACCACCGAGCTGCCACTGTAAGCTGATGACATTGGACAGCATGGATGCTGAAAATTAAATGCCAAGGATGGCATTTTTTTAGCTTGCTACCCCCCGATAAGCATTCAGTGAAAACAAGTTTTGTTGTTTTTGCGGCAAGGTGGCTGCTGTGTTGGATTGATCGTCCCAACTAGCAGGGTCTATGACTTGTGCCGTTTTTTGTTCTAGCATCAGTAGTAACTGATGCGCATTTTCCAAACCAGTCTGCAAGTCAGTGCACATTTCGTCAGTGATATCAATGGTCTGAGTCAAACGATCGACTTGTAAATCTTTAACTTGATCGAAGCGACTACGAATCTGCTCAACCATAAGCGTACTGTCAGCTACTGCTTGCTGGGTATTACCTAAATAACTACGCATTTGCTCCAAATTTTTCTCTGCTTGTTCAGCAACTTCAATACTGCTATCAGCCATAGCAACAAAATTTGATTTAGCTGCCTGTTCCATTGCCTGTATTTCTGCCGAAAAGCTAGCAAATAGCTCGCTAGAGTTACGTTGCTGCGTTTGTATATCCAACAATGAGCGCGCTGACTCATTCAACATACCTTCCAACCGCGCATTCACCTCTGTTGCCAGACGGACATTTTCTTTCTGTGCTGAAAACTGGATTTTTTGGTAATCCAACAATTTATTCATAAAGCCTTGAGCCATGCGCTCCTGTTCACGTAAACGCTGTAAACCATTGCCCACTAAATCCAGACTATCGCTCAGTTGCCCTCGCACTGCACGCGCAGCTTTTACCGTCTGTTGCAATTGATCATCCCAGTAAGTACGCACATATTGAATACGTTCATCCAACTGATGGGAAATATTACGCAACTCCGTTTCTGCCGAACGCGCTCGCTCAACAGTACGCTCAAAATCATCAGCCAAATGACAACTTTTTTGTTGGTCTTGAGAGATTTTTTGCAAGCGCTCACTTAATTCGCGGTTTAGCTGATCAGCTTCATTCGCACGATGCTGAATAGCATCCAGCATACCCCCAACCCGTTGTAGGTCATGCTCCGCACCATTCATCAGTCGCTGCATTTGCCCTGACTTGTTATGACTGCCTAATGGTCGCACCAACAAAATTGCCCCCACAACAGCCAGCAATGCCAATGCTATAATAATAATATCCGTTGTATTAGTCATGCTATTGTCATCTTATTGTGTATTAGCCCTGATCAATATGGAGTGGATGAAACCAGAGAAAGCTTCCTCCACTGGGACACAATAAACCCGCCAAGGTTAACAGAGGCTTATCAAGTCCGACTACAAGCCAGCATAATCGGCACGCTCAAAAGATCGATGCAATAATAGATAAGTTTTACGAAAACCAGTCATGCTATAAGTTGCCCGTTCAGCCTGACCACCTGCGCCGGTGTAGAGATCCAGCCGTCCAGGCCCCTTAATAGCAGCCCCTCGATCCTGAGCAAATAGCAAGCGCCAATCTGAACCAATCACTTGCCCTGTTGCATCAACACGAGGAATCTCCGCCAATAATACTGAACCCAACGGAATATACTGATCATCTACAGCGACTGTATGCCAAGGAATAACAAATCCACCCGTCGCTGTCTTAGGACGGGAGTCTGCCCACTTAAAAAAAACATAACGTGGATTCTGATTCAACACTTCACGAATATACTGCGGATTATCATGTAACCAACGGCGGATATTTTCATTACTCAAGCTACCCGACATATAGTATCGACGCAAATAATTGGCAATACTCTTATAAGGTCGATGATTGCTATCTACATAACTCAGCAAGCGTTCGCGCCCATTTGGAAAACGAGCAATGGCAGAACCTTGGATATGTGCAAAAAATAAATTCACTGGATCATTCGTCCAAGCCAACTCCAAACCCCTGCCCTGTAAAGCACCTGCGGCTATTTCAGCGCGGCTATAAGGAATCGAGTGTCCATAAGGTGCTGCATACACTGGAAAGCGAAACTCAAAATCAGGCTGCTCTCGTACATCCACCAATGGCGTAAAATAGCCTGTGTACTGAGCTTTACTACGCTGTGTATGTGAGCCTAACTCAAGCAAATCAAATTGCTTGGATAAACTTTCAGGCAAGTAAAACTCATGCCAGTTCAGTAAGGCGTTAATCGTCGCCATTAAATCAGCATTGGAAGTATTAACCCAAGCTTGTCCTACCCGTTGAGCTGGATTTTGTCGTTGTAAGTACTGCCGTAATTGCAGCAAGCCTTCTCGACTAGCGGACTTTTTATCCAAATACTCATCCAAATTCATGTCTGGTGAATACCTAGGTACTGGATAGCGATAGGTAGCAGGTCTGATCTGCACATTAGACCTAGGCATTGCGCTATTTTCATTGATAGACACAGGCGCAGAAATTCTGGATAAGGTAGGTTTATTTGCAGATTGAGTGTTTGCCGCCGCATCACTCATTAAATCATCAGTCCAAGTATAATTCTGATTTATCCACCAATCCTCAGACTCCAGCTCATGCCAAGGTAAGGTATCTGCTTGTAGTGTAGGTGTGGAGAAATAAATACACAGGCAAAGTCCACAGCTTATTATTTTCTTATAGGTCACGCTGACACTCTATCTTGTTATTATTATAGGGTTGAGCCATTATCCTTTTTATACGATAAGCAGAAAAGAGATAAACGGTAGGATCAGATAAGTGGAAGGAAAAGCTAGGAGACCTAGAAAACCTGAATCACTTCCCCCTTGTGGGCAAGATACTAATAAGCTATATTTATAGAAGGTCGCAATAAATAATTTTAACTATAAATTAAATACTTGCTTGCTGAACAATAAGAAAAATAGGATTTGCATTATGTCTCATCGCACTTTCAGGGGTGTACGATTCATCGTTGCTGCATTATTACTGGTGGGGAGTTCCACCACTCATGCTACTTTGGTTCTAGACCAATCAGCCAGTGCCAATACCATTCAAACCGCTATCCAGGGTCCCGGCTTAACATTAGAAAATGTCAAAATCACAAAAGGGGTTGCAGGGCAATATGGCTTGTTTTCCGATACTAATAAGACAGTCATTGGTATTAGCAATGGCTTATTTATGACAACAGGCCGTCCCCATAGCATTCTGCCACCTAATGACAAAGCTGATTATACCTATAACACTGGGGTTGAACATCATGACACCGACCTTAAAAAGTTAGCAGCCAATGCTGTTTATGATCCTGTCATTATTGAGTTCGACATTATCCCTCAAGGGGACTTGATTAACTTCCTGCTGGTGTTCGGATCGGATGAATATCCAGAATATGTCTGTAGCCAGTACAACGATGCCTTTGGCCTGTTTGTCAGTGGACCAGGCTGGACAGGCACACGTAATGCGGCTTTCTTGCCCGGAACGACTCAGGCTATTACGGTCAACAATATTAATGCAGGACAACTCGGTGTTTCCGCTGATGGTCATGCCTGTTCACTCAATAATGCCATGTACTTTATCGACAATAGTAGTGGCACTATCTTAACCCAAATGGATGGTTTTAGCCGCCCCATGACAACAACACTGGACAAGCTTCAACCCGGACAGCGCTATAAAGTCAAATTGGCTTTAGCAGATACAGGCGACCAAGCCTATGATTCCAGCGCTTTCTTTCGCTGGTTAACCAGTACAGATTCCACGCAGGTTGATTTAGCGTTAAACACACGAGCAAGCACCTTAAAACCTGAAAAAGGTGGCTACCTAGATGTCAGTTATACGGTAAAAAACAACTCGCCCAGCGCGACTAAACTGGTGAAAGTAGGCATTGAACTACCTGATGGCCTGCGCGTCGTATCTAGCGATGCGGGCAGTGCTTTTAATGCTAATACAGGTATCTGGGATGTTGGCAATGTTGCAGCCCAAGGCAGCCGCAGCATCAAGCTACGTCTGCAAATCGGCAATGCTTCCATTTACAATATACCTGCGGAAATTTTGTACGCTTTTAATGAAGATCCCAACTCTACCCCTTTTAACCGCCAAACGCATCCCAGTGAAAATGATACGGCTTTCTTGAGTTTGACACCGATTAGTAACAAAGCACCTAGCATAAATAGCTCCAATCGTCTCGATGGTAGCCCTCTGAGCATTCCAGAGAACACCACAGGTGTGCTACTTGATGTTAATGCAACGGATCTTGACGGGGAAACAGAAGGCTTGGGTTTAGTCTGGAGTTTGGAAGGTAGCGATGCCAGTGCTTTTTATATCGATCAGAAAGGCAGAATCAGCCCAAGCACTACGTTAGATTACGAAAAACCAGTAGATCAAAACAAAAATAATCTTTACGAGCTGACCTACAAAGTTTGTGATAGCTACCATAGTTGTGCCAGTGAGTCACTCACAATACAGGTCACTGATGTGAATGAAGATGCAGATGGTGACGGCTTACTAGATAACGATGAACGTTCTATTGGCACAGATCCCTTTAAACAAGATAGCGATGGTGATGGCCTATCAGACAAGCAAGAAGTTGGCACAGATCTCACCCATCCCCAAAACAGCGACCACGATGACAAGATTGATGCGTTGGATATAGATGATGACAATGATGGTCTCATGACCCTACACGAGATTGGCTCAAATGCAAGTTCGCCTATTGATACCGACCACAATGGCATACCCAACTACCTTGATCCTGATGATGATGGCGATGGCATCTTAACCAAATTGGAAGAGCCTGATTCAAATGGTGATGGTGATCCCGTGGATGCGCGTGATACAGATAATAATGCAACACCTGATTATCTAGATATTAATGATGATGGCGACAGCAAGCTAACCAAGGATGAATGGGGATCTGATCCAAACAACCCACAAGATAGTGATGGCGATGATATACCTGATTACTTGGATGCTGATGATAATGATGGGGCTGCCGGAGACCATGACAAAGACGGTCTTACTAATGCCCAAGAAGCTGCGCTGGGAACCAACCCCAATAATCCAGATACGGACGGTGATGGCATATTGGACGGCGTTGAAATTGGCACAAACACAAACAAACCACAAGATACAGATAAAGATAATATTATTAATGCGCTTGATCCTGATGATGACAATGACGGCATCCTCAGTCGCTTTGAAGTCGGTACTGATCCCAATAAGCCTGTAGATACAGACCAAGATCAACAAGCTGACTACCTTGATATGGATGATGATAACGACAGCATTTTGACCAAGGACGAAGCACCTGATGCGGATAACAATGGCAATCCCGATGATGCACGCGATACGGATAAAGATACTATTCCTGATTATCTGGATCCTGATGATGATGGCGACAGCATTGCTACCATTCAAGAAGCCAATCGGGATGACGACTTAGACGAAATACCCGACCATATTGATCCAGAAAAAACACCTTATATCCACGTAAGACTGCGGGCTATCTTGCAAGGTGCCTATGATGAGCCCAAAAAGCTCATGAATACCAAACTAGTACAACAGGGCTTATTACCTAAAACACAACCCTATGGCAGTATTTATGATGCTATGGGTTATACAAATTCGTCTGACTTTGCATCCCCCTTCGGCCATAAGGGTAAAGAAACATTGTCAGATGCTGTTCTCAACGCCACCGGCGGCGATGCTTTAGTAGACTGGGTTCTGATAGAAATCAGGGATAAAAATAACCCAGCCAAACGCTTGGCATCAAAGGCAGCCGTCTTACAAAGTGATGGCGATATTGTTGATGCCGAAACGGGTTCGATGGAATTATTGTTGCATAATGTGGAAACAGGCAAGCACTATGTTGCCATTGATCACCGCAATCATTTGGGCATTATGACCGCTCAGCCCGTTCACTTAGCACCAAAAGCACAACAAACACCAGAAACACAACTGTATGACTTTACACGCTCAAATACGGCCACTTATGGCAATCATGCTCGCATCGCTATGAAGAACGGTGTTCAGGCATTGATTGCGGGAGATATTAACCACAGTAACTCGGTGGTGCTTAAAGGTGCTGGTAGTGATACTAATGTTATTCAGGGCGTCATATTGTTAGTACCGGCCAATTCAGGCACTAACTCTTCCTACAAATTGCAAGGTTACTACTCTACTGATGTTAATTTAGATGGGGAAACCATTTATGCGGGTGTCACTAATGATATTAATCTCATTAAAATTAATATATTACAACACCCAAACAATACCCGTTTTAGTAATGACTATACCATTATGGGTACTTTACCCACCTATCGATAAAGCCACAGTTGCGACCAGCGGATAGCTTGACTATAGTAAACCGCTTGTCAAAGGCTTAGAGCATTGCCCGCATGCGAGTCCATCGCATCGCGGGCATTGTTCATTAACCACGGTTCGTACAACCGGAGAAACCATGTCTAAACCAGATTCTTTAACCACTTTATCACTAAAAGCATTACGCGATGGTATTCAATCCGGGCAGTTTTCTAGTGTAGAAGTCACCGATGCGTGGCTAACTAGAATTGCCCAATATAATGAGCAACTCAATGCTTACATTACTGTATTGGCTGATGATGCTCGCGCTCAGGCACAACAAGTCGATCAACGTATTCGTGCAGGCAAGCTAAGCAGCCCACTGGCTGGCGTTCCTTATGCCTTAAAAGACTTATTTTGCACTGATGGCGTACTCACCTCTTGTGCTTCCAAAATATTGGCAAATTTTAAAGCCCCCTACGATGCACACGTCAGCACACAACTTAAACAAGCCGGTGCAATTTTACTGGGCAAGAATAATATGGATGAGTTCGCCATGGGTTCATCCAATGAAAACTCTTACTACGGTGCTGTCCGAAACCCTTGGCACACTGATTACGTTCCAGGGGGAAGCTCAGGGGGCGGTGCTGCAAGCGTTGCGGCACGTTTAGCACCAATGGTATTGGGCACAGATACTGGCGGCTCTATTCGCCAACCAGCCTCTCTTTGTGGCATTACGGGTATTAAACCCACCTACGGGCGGATATCACGTTATGGCATGATTGCCTTTGCCTCCAGCCTAGATCAGGCAGGCCCTATGGCGGTATCTGCGGAAGATTGTGCACTGACTTTAAATGTGATTGCAGGCTTTGATCCACGCGACTCGACCTGTGCTAATGTTGCCGTACCCGATTATACAGCCAATTTGAATCAGTCATTGCAAGGCTTGCGGATTGGCTTACCTAAATCTTTATTTGCCGAAGGTTTAGATAATGAAGTTGCTCAAACGGTTGAACAAGCCATTAAACACTTTGAACATCTAGGTGCCATTTTCAAGGAGGTGACACTGCCTAACGCACATTTAGCAGTCCCTGTTTACTATGTTATAGCCCCCGCAGAAGCTTCTTCCAATCTATCCCGTTTTGATGGGGTACGTTTCGGCTATCGCTGTGAAAACCCACAAGATTTACAAGACTTGTATGAACGCAGCCGTTGGGAAGGCTTTGGTGCTGAAGTCAAACGTCGCATTATGGTAGGGACTTATGCGCTGTCTGCGGGTTATTACGATGCCTATTACCTCAAAGCACAACAGGTACGTCGCCTAATCAAACAGGACTTTATGGAGGCGTTCCAAAGCGTCGATGTCATGATGGGACCTGTCACGCCTTCCACAGCCTTCAAGTTGGGTGAAAAAACGGAGGATCCCATTGCCATGTACTTGGCTGATATTTACACCATTCCAACCAATTTGGCTGGCCTGCCGGGGATGAGCTTCCCGATTGGTTTTGACAGTAAAGGTCTACCCGTTGGCATGCAATTGATTGGCAATTACTTTGATGAAGCACGGATGCTGAATGTGGCACATCAATACCAACAAGATACTGACTGGCATTTACGTATGCCAGCCCAATTTGCCTAAAGGAGATTCATAACATGGCATGGGAAACTGTCATAGGGCTGGAAATTCACGCGCAATTGTCCACTCATAGCAAAATTTTTTCTGGCTCATCCACTGTCTACGGTGCAGAAGCAAACACGCAAGCGAGCCTAGTTGATTTAGGGATGCCTGGCACGCTGCCTGTTTTAAATAAAAAAGCGGTAGAAAAGGCGATTATGTTAGGTTTGGCGATTGATGCGGACATTACGCCACGCTCTGTATTTGCACGGAAAAATTATTTTTATCCTGACTTACCCAAAGGGTATCAAATTAGCCAATACGAATGGCCTGTCGTTGCCAAAGGCCATTTGGATATTACACTTGATAATGGCGAAATCAAACGTATTGGTATTACTCGCGCTCACTTAGAAGAAGACGCAGGTAAATCATTACACGAAGATTTTCATGGTCAAAGTGGCATTGACCTCAACCGCGCAGGTACACCCTTACTAGAAATTGTTTCTGAGCCCGATATGCGCTCGGCAAAAGAAGCCGTAGCTTATATGAAAAAACTGCACGCTTTAGTGCGCTACTTAGGTGTCTGCGATGGCAATATGCAGGAAGGCTCTTTCCGCTGTGATGCGAATGTTTCCGTTCGACGCTCGGGTGAAGCATTTGGTACACGCGCTGAAATCAAAAATCTCAATTCGTTCCGCTTTATTGAAAAAGCCATTAATTTTGAAGTTGAGCGCCAGATTGAAATACTAGAATCAGGCGCTAAAGTGGTGCAAGAAACCCGCCTGTATGACCCCGATAAGGATGAGACACGCTCGATGCGCGGCAAGGAGGACGCGAATGACTACCGCTACTTCCCTGACCCCGATTTATTGCCTGTCGAAATTACCGAAGCGGATATTGAAGCCATACGCGCTACCTTACCGGAATTGCCTGAAGCCAAACGCCAGCGTTTCCAATCAGACTATAAGCTCAGCGATTACGATGCCGAAACACTGACTAATAGCCGTGAAGTCGCTGATTACTTTGAAGCGGTTACTCAAGTGGGCATTGATTCCAAGTTGGCTGCAAACTGGGTGATGGGTGGTCTGACGACTTTATTAAATCGGCATGGCCTGGAAATTCAAGCTGCTCCCGTCTCTCCAGAAGCCTTGGCAGCAATGCTGAAACGCATTCAAGACAATACCATCTCCTCTAACGCGGCCAAAGATGTACTGGAAGCGCTATGGAATGGTGAAGGTACTGCCGATGAAGTGATTGAGGCTAAAGGTTTAAAACAGATTAGCGATACTGGAGCCATCGAGACCCTAATTAACGAAATTATAGCCAACAACCCTGCACAAGTTGAGCAGTACCGCGCCGGAAAGGAAAAAGTCTTTGGTTTCTTTGTCGGTCAAGCCATGAAAGCTTTTAAAGGTAAAGCCGATCCAGCAGTACTTAATCAACTGCTGAAACAAAAGTTGGGAGGTAAATAATGGCAATTACGCAAGAAGAAGTCCTTAAAGTTGCTCATTTGGCAAGGCTACAAATGCCTGAAAACAGCATGGATGAATACGCTAAAAAACTCTCCAGTATTTTGGATATGGTGGAGCAACTGAATGCGGTGGATACCAGTGGCGTTGAACCTATGGCGAACTCTTTAGATGCAACCCAACGCTTACGTGATGACGTGGTTACTGAAACGAATCACCGCGAAAAATATCAGGCTATTGCACCTGAAGTCGATAAGGGATTATACCTAGTACCCAAGGTAATCGAATAAAGGAAAAAGTACTTCTAAAATTAAAGCCTGCTTTTGTTTTGTGCAGGCTTCTTTTTAAACATAAAATCAGCTTTCTGAATTTAGAACACCAAGATAAATCAGGTGCAATTCACCAACCGAACTCGACGGTTCATTGAGCGTTTTTTTATAAGGGCTTGGCGTTTGCAATAACAGGAGTTTTCCTTTGAGTAGAACATTAATTTCTAGTGGCTCAGAGTTTGAAGCCAAGATTGGCTATTCACGCGCAGTCATTGACGGTGATTATGTATTTGTGTCAGGTACAACCGGCTATGATTACCAAACAATGCGTATTAGCTCAGATGTTGTGCAGCAAGCTGAACAATGTTTTATAAATATTGAGCAGGTTTTGCAACAAGCAAATAGCAGCATAGCGAATATTGTACGTGTGACTTATATTTTGCCTAACCGGGATGATTTTCAAGCGTGCTGGCCGGTTTTGGCGAAATGGTTTGGGGAAGTGCGCCCAGCGGCAACCATGTTTGAAGCACGTTTAATGCAAGATGAAATGAAGATTGAAATTCAGGTGACAGCTCACCACACCACACCAAGGCCTAAAGATGGGGGTATTTCGTATTAGTTGGACAGATTCTGCTTGACTCTTAAACTCCCTATCTTTTTTAGAAGGACTGTGGTTAATGACTAACCTCTTTACGACGCAGTTTCTGTACGTGGATAAGGCCGGTGAGTTTTATTAAAGGTTTTAATAACAATTGAAAGCTGCCCACGATGAATAACCAAGTGCTACTTTCGACTAAGGCGTTGTTTAAAAAGAAAAAGCTGCCTATTAAGAACCAAACAGCTATTAATAAATCATTCAATGCGCCTAACGCTTCATAGCGCTGTTGGATTATAATATGGCGACTACCCACATCAATGTCTAATATATTTTGACCCCTAGGTTCTATCATAAACTTCTCTGTGCGCGCCGAAAACGATAAACTATTGAACTAGCAGTTTAGAAACATGAAACTCAGCGAAAGCCTATAACTATACCGGACTCTAAAGCAATATCTGACGTGGGGCAAGCCACGTTTAATGTGTATTAGGCAAGACTTAATCTAACGTGATGCTCGACTATTGATAGCAAATGGTTTTACTCAACTGTAACGGTTCCAGCTCATTCTTAATATTTGCCAGTACGGCCAAGCCATGAGCCAGCAACTTTCGGGTCAGACGATTAGTTAGACTCCACAGTGTTCTGGCTCGT
>PDPH01000058.1 GCA_002747435.1 Pseudomonadota bacterium | reverse complement strand
TGATTCAATTTCTTTGGCTGTGGCCTCATATATCTGACGATCTTGATTGCCGGATATAGTAACAAACTCATGCTCCATCAATAGGTCATATGTGGATCTGGGAGCAATAGGCCCGTATAGAATGTCTCCAAGGTTGACCATTAAGTCCACGGAATGTTTTTTCAAATCTTTGATTACAGCATCAAGAGCAAATACATTGCTATGAATATCTGATAACACCGCAATTTTCATGGAAACTCCTTAGGATATAACGCTGACAGGGGCGGCGGGATTTTACAGCAACGAGCTACAGGATACCCGTGAATTTGGTACGAGCGAAGAGCGTTAAAAACACCGCGAGCCTCCCGCCGTCCCCTGAAACGACTTATGTGGACTCCGCTCTTTCAACAAAAATACTCTTAATTAGAAAATCATGCCAACTTATGTACGAGCTCTTGGTTGAGTAGCTAACTCAGGCTCACTGATAATTCCGCGAACAAGCTGATCACATCTTGTTAACAGGCTTTTTGCTTGTTCCGGCGCATCAACTGATTCAGGATGCTGCTTTTTGCTTCCAGTCATTTGAGGTGGCGCAAGCTTCAAACACTATTGTCGCTGGACGTTGAGTGGATAACCAAAGGCTAAAATCATCCGGTGTCATCTCTGTGTTCGAGCGCACCTGTTTGTGTTTTACAACACAGACTTGAATCACCTTTTTTGCCAAATTAACGCCAACAATGGTAGTGTGCATAACAGGACTCCTTGGGGTATTGTGTGGTAACAATTATTCTACCTCACTCCTCGGTTGGGGTGAGTGGAGTCCAATTATCTTGTTAGGTTTTTGTTCTCACAATTGAACCATATCATTGCATTTTTATTTTCAACTCGCACTTTTTTGTATTGTTTATTTAATACTGTAATAACTTCATCTTTTGTTAATTGATCAGAGGAAAACCAGCCCTTTCTCTTCAAGACCATATTAACAACAATATCAGTTAATAGTTTTTCCTTTTGGATATAAAAACAACCAATAAATTTTCCATCAGGCTTTAATACACGAAATACTTCAGAAAATGCCATTTTTTTATCTGGGAAAACATGAAAACCATTCATTGACAGCACTATATCAAAACTATTATCTTCAAATTGAAGACTTCCAACATCACCTTGTATTAATTCAATATTTTTTATATCCTTAAATCGTATCTCTGCTTTTTCCAGCATATCATCTGAATAATCCAACCCAACAATTTTTGCGTTTTCTATTTTTTGATATTTCTTATGGGTAAACACGCCCGTTCCAACTGGAACATCTAATAGTTGACCACTAAAATCATCAGGTATCCATGATAGTATCTTCTCGGCAATTACCAAATCATCTACACCCCAAAAAAAATTTATGTAAATTTTTGATAAAAGTCCTTTATGTGTTAATACATCATCATAGATATTTTTTGATTCCTTATAAGCCGCTCTTATTTTATCCTTGTTCACGATCTTTTTTCCTTGCTTTAAGATGAGATTAACCCCCTACCGGATGGATAATCTGATTCCGCATGTAAAAGTGGCCTCTTTATCTTGTAAACTACATAAATTCAAACACTTAACCTTATTGATAGTGGCAAAGGCAAGATTTATCCTTGCCCCTATACACACTTCTTCCTCCAGAACCAGTGACACACTTATCATCACCTTGTAAATTATATCCACAATGCTTGCAATTTAATTTTTACCAGTGATAAATTGAGTATAAGAATTATTCTCGATATTTAATCTGATAGTTAAACAATGAGGTTATGGCAATGAAAAAAATTTTTATGGCGCTAGCGCTGGCGACAAGCCTGACAATGCCCTGTTTTGCAGACGAAGACAAGGCGGATGGTCTTAATGTGATTGTTACCAGCGGTGAACCGCAAACACAAATGATGTCGATGGTCTTGTCCATGATGACCATTGAAAAACTGAATAAAAAAGTCAATATGGTATTGTGTGATAAAGCCGGTACCTTAGCACTTAAGGATTCAGATAGTCCGGTGGTCAAAGCCATGGACGCTTCACCAAAACAAGTCATGCAACAACTGATCAGCAAAGGCATGGATGTCAAATTATGTCCACTTTACCTGCCCAGTATTGGCAAGGATGAAAGTGTTCTGATCAAAGGTGTAGAAGTGGCCGATCCAGCCAAGGTTGCGGCGCGTTTATTAAATAAAAATTTCAATATTCTGAGCTATTAAAAACATAGCGCTGTCGTTTTAATGTATAGAAAACAGAACTTAATCTGACAGACAGCATCAGGCAGGGATTATCAAATCATATTCACTGTCTGATGTATCCTAACCACGCTCCCACATCTCGCTTCCAAAATTGCCACCATGCCCGTGGTAAACACGTCCAAGCATTGCCTGCCATATCATACAAATAAACACTTGCCCCCTGCTCCCAAGCAGCCAACACTTCACCTAACCATTTTTCCTCCATCCGCGTTAAGGCTGCTTGCCAAGCTTGTGGCTGATCCAATAAAGCCGCTTCCCGCAAATCATCCGCAATAACCCAACACACACCACGTGCTTGTGTCACATCAATAGTGTCATACCATTGCGCTTGAGCATGCTGAGCACAAACCTGCCCGTTGATACCACCGCCCATCACGCTATTGGGCAAGTTTAGATTGCCTGTTTTATCAAAAGCAGATTGAGATGGAGCGCTTAGCTCAAGAGAGTCCGAGTCTTCTCCCCAAAACCACAAGCTATTTACCTGCAAATGGCCTGCGGCTGCACGTCGCTGATTCACGGCATGGTTATGTAATAACATTTGCAATTCTTGTACTAGTCGCTGCCAATAGCAGTCTGTTGATTGTGGCAAATGATTAAAAATATTGCTCTTGCCCATTTCTGACAGCGGTGTGCATTTCGGTAACCGTTTCGGCAAAGATTCATCCAAACTATAGAGATACCAATGCTCGGCGCTCCCCGCGACCAACGCCCAACCATCTTGTTTCAAAAAAGCATTCAAATCCTCTATCAGCCTTTCAGCCTCATTCGCATTTAATTGAAGTTTTTGCGCGGCCAAGGTCACTCGATCCAGTTCCGCATTTAAACTCACTGGATCAGCACATAATAAAGGTAATCTTTTGGTCGGCATGGCCGAAGCATGCACCGCATAACGCCACTGTGCCCAAGGTAGTGATACTTGGCTATTGACTCCCAACAAATACAGTAAAGTGCGCTCTATTCCTTGAACGGGTAAGTGTTTCCGCTGTCGGCGTTGCGCTAAACGCGCCAGGCTTTGGCTACGCGGCATAAAGCCAAAATCTTGTCGCCATAGCTCAAGCGGATTGAATAGTTCGGGTATAAAGAGGTGAAATTGCAGTGAGTTTTTTATCAATTCTACCTGAATCTTGCTTGTAGTTATTTCCATGTTTGCCTAGTATTGCCATAAACTATACCCATATTACAAAAATACACTGTTTGAATCAGGATTGAATACTTGCTTAAGGTGCATTCACCATGAACAACGCTTTGAAAAAAACGATTGGTTTTCTGTTATTTGCCTCAACTTTGGGACTGATTAGTTTACAAGCAGCCCTTTATCTGGCTTGATCTAAGGAGAGACGCTATCTTGAACCAGCCACAAACGTCTAAAGCGCGTCGTTATTCTTCCTCAGCGCCGCCGGTGCGTGAAAATCTCAGTCGTAAAATGCGCGGTATCATGCTGTATATTTTACCTTTCCCTTTATTGATCGCTGCTATATCCGCCTTACTGGATGGCGAAATTTACGGAACTTTATTAGCCGGAGGCGCGTTTGCTGCCTATATGGTTGCAGCCACCATTGCGCGCCACGGTTTCAGGCTAGAGCGTGACTATCAGCGTCGCAAAATAGCGCGCGCGCCCCGCACGCCCTTTAAAACCGTCGCAGCCTTGTTTATTTCGCTGACAACAGGTGTCTTGGCCTGGTTGGGTACAGGTGGAGATTATGGCCTATTGTCTGCTGCCTTGATTGGTGCCACTAATTTTCTAGGTTTTGCGCTGTATTACGGACTTGATCCACGCCGTGACAAAGCTGCGGGTATTTCCATCGGTGTCACTGTTGATGAAGTCATGGAAGCATTGGACGCAGCAGAAATTCGTATTGAGGCCATTGATCAAGCACGTCAGGCCATTAAAAACAAAGATTATAATGCTCGCCTGAATCGTATTACCCACAAAGCGAGAGAAATACTGGAGACTATCGAAGCCAATCCGACTCGACTATCCAGTGCTCGCAAATTCCTCAAAGTCTATCTAGATGGTGCCAGCAAGGTCACAGAAAGCTATGCACGTAGCCAAAACGCTCAACAAGCTATGCCTGCGGCGCTGGAAACCGACTTTAATCGCGTATTGGACTCGATTGAACAGACTTTCAATGAACAACATACCAAACTGCTTGAAAACAATACCTTTGATCTGGATGTGCAGATTTCTGTGTTGGAACAACAACTAAAACGGGAAAAGGTTTTTTAGCCACTTAAACGAGCTTATAGCCTTATTAAAAGTCAGCCGATCCAAACACATCCAGTATTTACTAAACAGGAGATTTACATGAACACCACCGCGACCCAAACAGCCACAAGCACTGATATGGTTGTTGTACCTGGCACCGAAATAAAACCGGCTCCCGTTATTCAACAAGACATTGTTGCTTACCAAGCCGCCGATCCTCAAGAACAACAGCAAATTGAATCCGTTATTCAGGAAATAGACCTTAAAGACCGCAGCAGCATTATGTTTTTTGGTACTAAAACCCAAGAACAAATGACAACTATCTCTGAAAAAATGCTCAATGGCGTCAAAAACAAAGACATTGGTGCAGCAGGTGGTTCACTGACCAATATGATAGCTGCCATTAAGGGCTTTGATATTGATCAGCTCGATCCTAATCAAAAACTAAGCTGGTGGCGTAAGCTACTCGGACAAGCCAAACCCGTTGTCAAATTCTTAGACAAATACGAAGAAGTTCGCAAGCAAATTGATACCATTACTGATCAATTGGAAAATCACAAAACCCAATTGCTGACCGACGTGGTTACTTTAGATAAATTGTATGATGCTAATCTGGATTTCTTCCACAAGCTGGAAATTTACATTGCAGCAGGCGAAGAAAAGTTGCGTCGCTTGGATATGGAAGAAATCCCTGCGATGGCGGCTCAGGCTGAAATAAATAGCGATGATATGGTACTGGCACAAGCATTGCGTGACTTACGCAGTGCGCGCGATGACTTAGAGCGTCGTGTGCATGATTTACGTCTAACCCGTCAAGTAGCAATGCAGAGCCTGCCCAGTATTCGTCTGGTTCAAGAAAATGACAAAACCCTAATCAATAAAATTAATTCCACACTGGTCAATACGGTTCCTCTTTGGAAAAACCAATTAGCACAAGCTGTGACTATTTTCCGCATGAGTGATGCTGCTGAAGCCGTAAAGCGCTCTAATGACTTAACTAATGAGTTATTGGAGAAAAATGCCGAAACTTTACGTATGGGCAATGCTGAAGTGCGCAAACAAATGGAACGTGGTGTATTTGACATTGAGTCGGTCAAAAAAGCGAATCGCACGCTGATTGATACCATTCAAGACTCACTGCGCATTGCGGATGAAGGCAAAGTGATGCGTGCTAAAGCTGAAGGTGAGTTGAAAACAATGGAACAAGAATTACGTCAGGCATTGATCGCAGCTAAATCACAAAGCGGCAACGAGATGACTCGATAAGGAGACAAGACAATGGGATTATGGGATAAATTAATGGGTGAATTCATTGATGTTATCGAATGGACCGATAGCAGCAATGACACCATGGTCTACCGTTTCCATCGTCACGGTAATGAAATCAAATACGGTGCCAAACTGACAGTGCGTGAGTCGCAAATGGCTGTATTCGTTAACGAAGGTCAGATTGCAGATATTCTGGAGCCGGGCTTATATGAACTGGAAACCCGCAACCTGCCGCTATTATCGACACTGCAACATTGGGATCATGGTTTTAATAGCCCGTTCAAGGCTGAAGTCTATTTTTTCAATATGCGTCAGTTTGTCAATCTCAAATGGGGTACACGTAATCCAGTTATAGTGCGTGATAATGAGTTTGGCGCAGTACGCTTACGTACCTTTGGTACTTATGCGATGCGGATTGCTGATGTACGCCAATTCATGTTGGAGATTATGGGCACTGATGGTCATTTTGTAGTAGACGAAATCAGTGATCAATTACGCAATTTAATCGTCACACGCTTTTCCACGATTGTTGCCCAGTCCGGTATTCCAGTGCTCGACATGGCCGCAAATTACGAACAATTAGGCGAATTTGTAACTACTAAAATTGCACCTGAGTTTAAGTCTTATGGACTCGAACTAACCAAGATTTTGGTAGAAAACGTTTCCTTGCCTGATGCCGTAGAAGAAGCACTAGACAAACGTACTGGCATGGGCGTGATTGGCAATCTGGATCAATACTTGAAATACCAGACTGCTGAAAGCTTAGGTAAAAGTGGCGGCAATAGCGGTTTGGATATGGGTGTTGGTATTGCAATGGCGGGTAAAATGGCTGATGCTTTTAATACCGCCTCTATGCAACAAGACCCGCCTGCCAGTGCTCCCCCACCACTCCCCGAAGCATTGTGGTATGTGGCTATGGGTCAAAAAAGTACCGGCCCACATTCAGTCAATGAACTCAAGCAAATGGCCGCCCAAGGTAAATTAAGCGCAGACACCCTTGTGTGGAAAGCTGGTATGCTCGATTGGCAAGCAGCTCAAGAAGTTGCCGAAGTCGCACAATTACTGCCGCCTTTGCAACCACCGCCGATTCCGCAACCTTAAGTACAGCTTGACTCGCACAACATGAATCCAGCGGGAGACAGAGCGACTCTTCAAGTCAACCAGACCAGCCAGCGTCACTTTCCTTGTCAGCAATGTGGCGCTGATTTGCTTTACGTACCCGGTCAGAAAACCTTGCAGTGTGATTATTGTGGTTATACCAATCCGATTGAGGATTTGGACATTGCCATAAAAGAGTATGACTTCCATCACGCCTTGCAAGCACTCGCTCGCGCCAAGCACCTGCCTTTAGACAGTACACAATTTATCAAATGTCCTAATTGCTCCGCGACGTTTGAATTACAAGCTAATCAACACGCAGGCGATTGTCCTTTTTGTGGTACACCCGTCGTTAGTGACACCGAACAAGCGCGGCTGCTACAACCTAAAGCTTTATTGGCTTTCAATATTAATGAAAAGCAAGCTCAAGCTTACTTTGATAAATGGATTAATGGGCTATGGTTTGCCCCTTCTGCACTGAAAAGCAAAGCAGTACGTGATGAAAAACTAACGGGCGTTTATGTACCTTACTGGACTTATGACAGTCAGACGGAAAGCTATTATCAAGGTCTACGAGGTACTGTTTACTACGAACGGCGAGTCGTCACGCAGGTGATAGATGGCCGTCCACAGCAACGTGTTGTTAGTGTACCTCGCATACGTTGGACACCGGCTTCTGGGCGAGTCAGCTTATTCTTTGATGATGTCTTAGTCGGCGCAAGTCGTTCACTTCCGCGAAAAATACTAGACCGTCTTGAACCTTGGGATTTACGCAATCTTGTACCTTATAAGCGCGCCTATCTGAGTGGCTTTCAAAGCGAAGTCTATCAAGTTGATTTAGATGAGGGATTCCAGCACGCGCAGGCTTTAATGGAACAACGCATTCGTCAAGCAGTGCGTGAAGACATTGGTGGCGACCAACAGCAAATCAAAACATTGGATACCCACCATTCGGATACGACGTTCAAACATGTACTATTGCCCGTATGGTCAGCAGCGTTTCGTTATCAGGGTAAAATTTACCGCTTTGTCGTCAATGGACGCAATGGCCGTACTCAAGGCGAACGCCCTTATAGCGCTATTAAAATCGCGCTGGCTGCCATAGTAGCTTTGATTGGCGTTGCTTTGCTCATGTATGTATTACAGATCAGTGGGGCTTTTGAGCAAATCATGCAGCAAGGTATGCTCATTGATTACCATTATTAAAATAAATTGATAAAATTAGTTTTTTTAATAAAAATAGGAACCAATAATTCATGCTTTACTCTAAAAGATCGCCGTTGGTATTTTCAGGTAAGACTAAGCTGAACGAACCTATACTGGCTCGTCTTTCGCCATAAGTTTTTTCATTCGTCGGCTTTATTTCAGGAAAGTGCCACCAAACGGCAATATTAAACGTAATAATAAAAACAATAAGAATAAATAAGAAACACAGGATCAATCATATGATTATGCGATTCTTCGGGGGTAGTCGCGTCATTGCGTCTCTGGCTCTTTCACTCACCATCCTACAATTTGCCTGTCCTACGCAGGCTGAGGCTTTTTACAATGCCCGTTCGCCGATGGGTACTAATACCAATGAAGTATTAGAGTTTGACTCTAGTGTTCCTTTCATTGATCTGTTTAAGGCCGCTTTACCCTTTCGTGAGGCCGCGCCCTTTTTAACCAAAGGGCGAGTTGATTATGATCGTCTCGGATGGCCTCGCTATATTGCACCAGGTGCACAAGCAGGTACACGTTTGCTCAGCAAAATACCTGCCCGTACTATTCCACGTGGCTACTATATCGTTTTGTATGAAGGCGATGGCAAAATTGAATATGGCTTGGATGCCGAATTGGTAGAGTCGCAACCTGGTCGTGATGTAATTTTACTGGATCCGGGGCCTGATAAAGAATACAACGTCAAGCTCGAAATTAAAGAAACCAATCGAAACAACTACATTCGCAATATTCATGTCGTACCACAAGGTGGCATATGTGCTGGCAATCCGTTCCGACGGGTTAGCAATGCCTCACAGTGTCCGCAAAAAGATTATATGGACTTTGAGCGTCACCACAGCAAAATTATCTTTAACCCAGATTACCTCAAATTCATGCGTGATTACAAAGTGATTCGCTTTATGAATATGAGTGGCATTACCCGCAACCCTATTCGGTACTGGAAAGATCGTCCTTTAGTGGAACAGGCGACTTGGGGAGGTGCTGAAGGTGTACGCGGCGCACCACTGGAAATCATGGTGGAACTTGCAAACCGTCTTCATGCAGATGCTTGGTTTAATATCCCCCATGCGGCTGATGACGACTATGTACGCCGCTTTGCTTACTACGTGAATAAGCACCTTGATCCCAACCTCAAGGTTTACATTGAATACAGCAATGAAACTTGGAATGGTATCTTTAGCCAACATGCTTACATGAAAAAAATGGGTAAACGTATGAAGCTCGACTCCGTTGATCATGTGGCGGGCTATAAATTTTATTCATTACGCTCAGTAGAAATATTCCACATTTTCGAACAAGCTTTTAGTGGCAAAAACAGGCTAATACGCTTAATGGCGGGTCTCACTGGCAATTCAAACATGACTGAAATCATGCTGTCTTTCCAAGATGCCTATAAACACACGGATGCCTTTGCTATAGCACCTTATATTTCTGGTGATATTAATGACTTGCGCAAAGCACGTAATGTCAATCAAATCTTTCAGGTAATGCAAGATGCCAAACATGGCCATGCTTTGCCTAAAGTATTGGCTTTCATTAAGAAACAAAGCAAAGTTACCCGACACTTTGGAGTAGACCTGCTGGCCTATGAGGGCGGACAACATCTGATTGATGATCGCACTAAAAATGATAACCAACACCCTAATCCACTATTCGCTCAAGCCAATCGCCATCCACAAATGGGGACGATTTACAAACGCTTATTACAAGGCTGGAAAGATGCTGGTGGCAAAACATTTGTACACTTTTCATCACCTCGCCTTTATGGGCGCTTTGGTTATGTCGGTACAAAGGAATACATCACTCAACCCGATCATGAAGCGCCTAAACACCTTGCTATTACCCGTTTTATACATAACAATCCCTGCTGGTGGCAGGGTTGTGAAAGTCCTACCGTGGCTCGCAACAAACCACGTCCATTGAGCACACAAGAGCTAGCAAGGTTAAGTGGTGATACCGCCTCACCTTTACCCAATACGGCTGAAGAGCGCGGTACGATGAAAGCTACTGAAGGCGCTGCGGGTCCAAGCGGAGCTAGCGGTACAATTGCTGCAATACCTCAATTACAGCCGATTGATCATATGGCGGATGCTCAATTAGAGCCGATACTGGCGGCTTTAAATAGTCCTCCTCGAGAGCAATATGCCTTTGGCCGTGCCATAGCTCATCGTGCTCGCAATCCTGCTGACCCATTAGCCAATGCGTCCACTTACCAATTGCGCAAAGTGCTATTGGGACGAATTGACGGTATTCATGACCTAGCAGCCATTTGGCAAGCCAGTTGGGATCAGCACAAGTTACACTTGCGTATTGCAGTGTCAGATGATGCCTTTAAACGCGACTCCTTCAAAGCTTGGGAAGATGATGGCATTGAAATCTTTCTTGACCCGGATGCTAGCCGTCGTCGTGAGTATGATCGTGTTAATGACATGCACATTATCTACCGCTGGCGCGACAGCACGCCTATTTTCGGCCCTAACTCCAAACGTGTACCCATTCCTTTCCGCACCCAGCATTTGAATGGTAAATATGTGTTGGAATTAAATATTCCTTGGTCTTTACTGGGTGTACAAGCGCGTCATGGTCATACACTGGGCATTGATATTCATGTGAATGATGATGACAATGGTAATGAACGAGATGGAAAAATGGCTTGGTTCAGCCGCAGCGATACGACTTGGCGTGATCCAGCGATGATGGGAATCATGGTATTGGGGCAATAAACCTAACCCTCTCGCCTACTTCTTTCTATATCACTAATAACTAGCCTCTCTAATGTATGACACTTAGAGAGGCTAGCTAAAGCTAGCTCATCAGCCTAAATTTACAAAACGGCGGTTGCTTTAATTTGAGCAAATACTGGCATCCCTACTTGCAAATTCAGTCGCTTTTGTGAAAACTGAGTGACGTGAGCTAATAAGGCAACACCTTGCAAGTCTAAGCACAGAACTACTCTACCTTCACCCTCATCGGCCATAGCACTAATCGTGGCAGGCAATATATTCAAAATGCTGCTTTGAGTGGCTTGTTCCAAACTCAAGCTAACATCGCGGGCATAAATCCGTAAACGCAAACGACTGCCTATTGCCCACGTGCCCCGACTGGGTAAGCGCAATTGTCCTCCCGCAAAGCTGACCAATGTCAAACAATCTTCAGTACAATGCTCCTCTACGATCACTTCTAGCACGCTGGCGGCACGATTGCCTCGTGCCAGTGGCAAGTCAATACGAGTCAAAACAGCTTGCAAAGTCCCTGCTGTTACCACTTTGCCAGCCTCCAACAAAAGGATGTAATCAGCCAACTGTGTCACTTCTTGCGGCGAATGCGTAATGTATAAAACCGGAATCTGCAATTCATGATGCAAGCGGATAAGAAAAGGCAAAATCTCCCGTTTGCGCTGCATATCCAAAGCAGCCAAAGGTTCGTCCATAAGTAATAGCTGTGGTGCTACTGCCAAAGCGCGCGCAATAGCAACACGCTGACGCTCACCTCCCGACAGTTTAGCTGGCATACGTTCCAGTAAATGACCAATCCCCAATAATTCAATAATGGCTGATAATGACGCAGCCGTGTTTATTTGATTTGGCTGGGCACGCTTAGCCCGCTGACGCCCATAGTCCAAATTACCGCGCACATTCAAGTGAGGAAATAAACTCGCCTCCTGAAACACATAAGCTATTTGGCGCTTATGTGCAGGCAGATGAATGCCTTGCTTGGAATCATCCCAAATCTCATCATTGACTTTTAGAAAAGCCTGTTGCGCTTTTTCCAAGCCAGCAATACAACGTAACAAAGCAGTCTTGCCGGAACCAGAATGACCAAATAGCACTGTCACACCGCTGCCCGGCAATTGCTGGTCTACATCCAAGCTAAACCTTGGGTAATCCAAGCGGAAGCGGCATTCAATAGCCTTTGCTATGCTCATGATGAACGCTGTTGTACCTGTAAAGGTGCTTTCAACACGGTGTACATCACTAAGAGCACCACAAAAGCAAACATTAATAAAATAGCGGACAAGTAGTGCGCTTGCGTGTATTCCAATGCCTCGACATGATTGTAGATTTGCACGGAGACTACCCGAGTCTTGTCCGGTATATTGCCCCCTATCATCAGCACAACCCCAAACTCACCCACCGTATGCGCAAAACTCAGGATAGCCGCCGTCAACAAGCCCGGGCGAGCCAAAGGTAAAACGACGCTAAAAAATGCGTCCAAGGGGCTCGCACGCAGACTGGCTGCTACCTCTAAAGGACGAGTACCTATGGACTCAAAGGCATTTTGTAAAGGTTGAATCGCAAATGGTAGGGAGTAAAAGCAAGATGCTACGACCAAACCCCAAAAAGTAAACGGCAAAGTCCCTAAACCCAACCATTCGCTAAATTGACCCACCGGGCCTGACGGGCCAAGCATTACGAGCAAGTAAAACCCCAAAACGCTCGGTGGCAATACCAAAGGTAAAGCCACCACCGCATTCAAAATCGGCTTCCAAGGCGAAGTCGTTCTGGCCAGCCACCAAGCGAGGGGAATTCCCAACAGCAGTAGGCATAGCGTAGTCACCCCCGCCACTTCCAAAGTGAGCCACAATGCTTTCCAATCTGCTGCTGTCAACATACTTTTTTTCTCTTAGGGCTTGGTTTTGGCATTTTCGGTTTCGGTATGATTTATTGCAGTGCCACCTTCAGAGCTTACCTTAATGACAGGCAGTTTATATCCAAAAGACTTTATCACCGCCTTGGCTTGGTCACTTTGCAAAAAGCTTAATAAAGCAAGGGCTGCTTCATTCTTTTCGCCTTTTTTCAGTAAAACAGCTTCTTGTTTGATTGGCTCATAATACTCCGCCGGAATAATCCAGCCGGAACCACTACTCATTTTACCGGCTTCCATGACCTGTGACAGCGCAATCAACCCCAGCTCAGCATTCGCTGTTTTTACAAATTGAAAGGTTTGCCCAATATTTCTCCCCATCACAAAGCGTTCGCGTAATTTATCAGTCAATTCCAAAGCATCCAGTGTTTGCATAGCAGCTTCACCATAAGGCGCTAACTTAGGATCAGCAACTGCGATGTGCTTGAAATCACCGCTCTGTAACACTTGCCCCTCAGCATCAACATAATTCTCATCATGCGACCACAATACTAACTTGCCCTGTGCATAGGTAAACACAGTATTCGCCAAGGCCAAACCCTCTGCAACCAACTTGGCCGGTTTAGTATCGTCCGCAGATAGAAAAATTTCAAACGGTGCACCATTCATAATCTGCGCCACAAACTTGCCTGATGCGCCAAAAGACAATTTTGCTTCATGACCTGTTTCAGCCTGAAACAACTTAGCAATCTGTTGCATGGGCTTGGTGAAATTGGAAGCAACAGCAACCTGAACTTCTCCTGCATAACTGGTATGGCTTATCAAGACACATACGAATAACAGAGAACAATGCTTGAATACATTCACCCTAACGCTCCTGCTTTAAAAATTAACCCACCACCTGTTTTATCGCTATTCCTTAGTAAACATAAGGAATAACCAAAAACTGACAACCACACTTTATAACACTAAAGCTTTCGAGCGCTCCACCAGAAACCCCTCGAACTCACGATTAAGCGACCAAAACAAGTTAATTGCATACTCCCCAGTCTCTGTCAGACTAGCTCCACCACCACCTTTACCTCCAGTCGCACTACTCACTAATGGTTTTGGACTGTGTGTATTCATAGCATTTACCAATTCCCACGCCTGACGATAGGACATTTTCATAGAACGCGCCGCTGCGCTAATAGAACCATGTTCCCGAATGCGCTCCAGTAAAACCACGCGCCCATGTCCCAGAAAAGTGCCTTGGTCACTTTCAATCCAAAAACGTCCACGCAAACGGTAGGGCTTAGTATTCATAGGTCAATATCAAGGTGTTTAAAATAAGCATAGCGTTATTTATAGCAAAGCATAACGATTGGGGCAAGTGACCTGAATGCTTATCAAACCACCTTGGTACTAACCGTGAGACTAAAGCGTTAAGGGGCTGATTCATCATCAATATTTTTTATCTCAGCATGTATCCCTCCCCACTGAAAAAACCCTATAGCTTCCTGCAACCACAACAGGCATAATCGCCGCTGGTTTCCTCTAACTCCGACACAAAAGCATTAGTCACCATGATCTTGAGATTGACACCTGCGCATTTTTTACTGCTACTGGTCGCAGCCATTTGGGGCAGTGGTTTTGTCGCCCAGCGTGCGGGTATGGAAACACTCGGCCCTTACAGCTTTAATGCAGCGCGTTTTGTATTCGCTTTTTTGTCATTACTGCCGCTATGGTGGTACATGAAACAGCGCCATCAAGGAAAACCTCAGGTACAGGAATCCTATAGCACGGTTTTTTGGCTAGGTGGCTTATTAGCGGGTAGTTTATTGTTTGCTGGTTTTAGCCTTCAGCAGGTCGGTTTGCAATACACCACCGCCGGTAATGCGGGCTTTATTACCAGTATCTATATTGTAATCGTACCCTTACTGGGCTTGGCTATGGGACAGTCGACCCGCATGAATACTTGGATAGGTATCATATTCGCAGTAACAGGACTTTATATACTCTCTATCTGGCCTGATTTTCAGATTAACAAAGGTGATTCGCTGGAGCTTATAGGTGCTTTCTTCTGGGCTGCGCACGTAGTCACTATGGGATGGATTGCTCAACGTATCCGAGACTCGATTGGCTTTTCCATGCTGCAATTTATAGTAGCGGCTTGCTGGGCTATTGCCAGTACCGCCATACTCGAAAACCCGAGTTTGGCTGATTTTAAAGCTGCCCTACTACCCTTGCTTTATGCGGGTTTTATGGTGAGTGGCATAGCGTTTACCCTGCAATTAATTGCTCAACGTACTGTTAATGCCAGTTCGGCAGCATTAATCTTGTCTGGTGAAGCGGTCTTTGCCTTATTAGCAGGTTGGTTGTTTTTAGAAGAGACCGTCACCATCAAGGCATTAATTGGATGCAGTTTCATGTTAGCGGGTCTGTTGATTAGCCAGTGGCCAAAAAAAAGATTAAAACCCAAACACTCAGGCAATCAATAAAAACGCCCCGGAAATCCCTTGCCAACCACCAATCCCCCACCGATCCCAATAAAAATGAGACTTCCCACAATAGCAAGGGTGAAGATAAAGCGACGGCTGAAACGCTGTCGTTGGCGAATAGGCTGTTCAATAAAGCGCCAGCTCAGCCAAGCCAATAACAGCGTCAGCACTAGTATAAGTATCCGCCATCCTGATGCGGGTTCATCCAGCCAATAAATTCTGCTAAAGACCAATAAAGGCTGATGCCACAAATAAGCACTATAAGAAACCAAGCCTATCCACACTAAAGGTGGCCAAGCCAATAAACGCCCGATTCCATTGCTTGGCGCGGCAAACAAAATAATTAATACACTCCCCACTGTTGGCAAGAGCGCATACACCCCGGGAAAAGGCAAGCCGGTATGTAGCCAGAAAATACCTAATATAATCATAGCTAAACCTAATAAACTACCCACCTGCCCCAGCCACCCACTAGGCTGAGAACGGTATCGCAAATACAATGCCGTTAAAGCACCTAACATCAATTCCCAAGCCCGCGATGGTAATAAATAGAAGTTTGCTGCTTGGGAGGCACGCCACAAACACTCGCTCAGCATAAAACTTGACAAAGCAATCAGCGTAATCCCCAAAGCAATCCAGCGAGCCTTACCCTTGCCCAACTTCCAGCCTAGTGCCAATAATAAAGGAAATAATAAATAATACTGCTCTTCTACTGCCAAGCTCCAAGTATGAAGTAAAGGCATCAAATCAGCATCGGGGGAAAAATAATCACTTTCCTGCCAAAACAGCAAATTGGAAACAAATACAGCAACCGCAACCAAGGAGCGCCCGAAACCCGCTAGCTCATGTGGTAACAGTAGCCACCAAGCAAAGGGCAAACAGACCAACAAAACCCAAAACAAAGCGGGTAAAATACGTCTAGCGCGGCGTTCATAAAAATGAAGCAGACTCAAACGCTCTTGTTGCAACTCACTCAGCAAAATAGAAGTAATCAGATAACCACTGATGACAAAAAAGATATCGACGCCAGTAAACCCGCCCGTCAGCCAAGGTAGCTTAGCGTGATACCACATGACAGGCAAAACAGCCACAGCCCTTAAACCATCAAGCTCTTTTCTGTACTGCATCGCTAACGATCCTTGGCATGCAAAAACACTGATACAGTCTATGCAGCCGCCACTTTAAGGTCAATCAAGAGAATACACGCCTTGATCCATTAAAATTTCCGTCACTACACCTTGAATTTTGGCAAGCTTCCCCCATTTATCAGCCAAAGGAAAAAATTACCCCAAGCTGCATCCTTTTCCCTAAAGGATAAGCTTTTAGGGTTAACCCACTATACTGTGTTTTAAACCTAACAGAGGAACAAGTATTCATGAGTGATAGCGCTGCCAAAGAAAATTTGCAGTTTCAAACGGAAGTGAATCAATTATTGAAGCTGATGATTCACTCGCTGTATTCCAACAAGGAAATCTTTTTGCGGGAGTTAATCTCCAATGCAGCGGATGCCTGCGACAAATTGCGTTTCAAAGCCATCGGGCATGAAGAACTGTATGAGAATGACAGCGACCTGCATGTAGCCGTCGAATTTGACGAAGAAGCGGGCACGATTACGATTCGTGATAACGGTATTGGCATGGATCGTCAGGAAGTCATCGACAATATTGGTACGATTGCCAACTCGGGCACACGGCGCTTCTTGGATGAACTAACCGGCGATCAAAAGAAAGATGCCCAATTGATTGGTCAATTTGGGGTGGGCTTCTACTCGGCTTTTATAGTGTCAGACAAAGTCACCTTAACAACACGCAAAGCAGGCGAAGCTGCCACAGAAGGCGTGCGTTGGGAATCAGATGCGCACAATGGCTATACCCTAGAAAATGTCAGCAAAGCTACTCGTGGCACTGAAGTGGTATTGCACCTGAAAGCAGAAGAAAAAGAGCTGGCAAATGGCTGGCGTTTGCGTTCCACGATTACCAAATACTCTGACCATATTCCGCTCCCGATTCGTATGCTTAAGAGCGATGATGAAGGTAAAAAAACCACTGAATGGGAAACCATTAATCAAGCCAGCGCTTTATGGCGGCGCTCAAAAAGTGAAATCACTGATCAGGAATACCAAGATTTTTATCGCCATGTTTCCCACGATTGGCAGGATGCACTCGCTTGGTCACACAATCGTGTAGAAGGTAACTTGGAATATACCTCTTTGTTATACCTGCCTTCCAAAGCACCCTTTGATCTATTTGATCAACAGCAACGTCACGGCATTCGTTTATATGTGCAGCGTGTTTTCATTATGGATGATGCTGAAAACCTCATGCCGCGCTACCTGCGCTTTGTGCGTGGCGTTATTGACTCCAATGATTTGCCTTTGAACGTGTCACGTGAAATCCTGCAAAGCAATAAGATCATTGATTCCATGAAAAATGGCTCAGTGAAAAAAGTCTTGGGCTTGCTGGAAACCATGGCAAAGGACGAGCCAGAAAAATACCAAAACTTCTGGAAAGAATTTGGCCGTGTTATGAAAGAAGGTCCTGGCGAAGATTATACCAACCGTGAGCAGATTGCCAAACTGCTACGCTTTGCTTCCACGCACACGGCTAGCGAAGAACAAACAGTTTCTCTGGAAGACTATATTAGCCGCATGAAGGAAGCTCAGGACAAGATCTACTACATTACGGCTGATTCCTATAATGCGGCCAAAAACAGCCCACATCTGGAAGTATTCCGCAAAAAAGGTATTGAAGTCTTATTACTGTCTGATCGTGTGGATGAATGGTTGACCAGCCAGTTGCATGAATTTGCCGGTAAATCCTTGCAATCAGTTGCCAAAGGCAATCTGGATTTAAGTAATCTGGACAGCGAAGAAGACAAAAAAGAGCAGGAAAAAGTTGAGCAAGATGCCAAGAAACTATTGGAGCACATTAAAGAAATACTCAAAGACAAAGTGGAAGATGTCCGCGTTTCACACCGCTTGACCGACTCGCCCTCCTGTATTGTGCTCAGCGAGCATGATATGGCACTTTACATGCAGAACTTGCTTAAACAAGCAGGCCATGAAATGCCTTCCAGCAAGCCGGTATTGGAAATCAACCCCACCCACCCCTTGCTGCAACGCATGGAAAATGAAACTGACGATGAACGCTTTGCTGAGTGGTCAGGCATCCTGCTAGATCAGGCCATTTTAGCTGAAGGCGGGCAATTGGAAGACCCCGCAGGTTTCGTACACCGCCTGAATAAACTTATGCTAAGCATGGGCTAGGACTAGGCTAACATGTAGTCGTTCAGACCTGATCTGACAGTTACCGGTTTTTCTGAAAGTGTCTGTCAGGTCAGGTTTAAGCTAGTACCTAGTACACTATCGGTGGTTGTGTGCTCATAAGCTACGCCATAGCTTCCCCTTTGATTTTTATCCCACGCAAGGCGGTGCTGGTTGCCAACTAAATTTTATCAGCAGTAAGCGCTGCCCGTATTCTGAAAGATGCAAATGATAACTATTATTATTTGTGTTATCAAACAGTTTGTGATTGAATAACCGCAAGATGTCGCTGGGATAACAAGTAGTCAACTTGGCGAATCACGATACGGCGTTTTACTTTTTGCTTTAGCCTCATTTTCTCTGGCGTTTGTTGCTGGAAAATTAATATTCATAACCTATCCGAAGGGAACATCCTCATGTTATTTAAATCTATCACCACTTCCCGGCTATTGTTGGTCGGTTCGTTGTGTGTTTTGTTATCTGCTTGTGGCCTTGATGACAAACCCACTCTTCAAACAGATTCTGGTTCAAACAACTCTGGTTCAGACAACTCTGGTTCCGATAACTCTGGTTCAGACAACTCCGGTTCCGATAACTCTGGTTCAGGTGGAGCCTCAAAGCCAAAAGTGATATCCGCATTACGGGAGGATATTAACTATCCGCTGTATGAAGTTGGGGATCATTATGAAAGAGAGTGGAACTATGGTGGCACGTCATATACCACCTATGCCTGTTCCAAGAGTCTTGCGTTTGATGAGAGTGCAAAGTGTAACCTGCTGCGAATAACCGTAACGGTTGATGACTTTGTGTACGTCGGTGGCCTGTCAGAAAGCAATGCCATCACTGTGGATTATGCCCTGACTGATAAAAATGGGAAAGATGTCAGCAAGATTCTTAAAGACCCAACAAAAGTGAAAGGCACAATCAAACTTTATAAAGATCATTCTCAACCAAAGATGGTCTTTCCATTCAAGTCTGATGGCGAGAGTAACGGTGATTGGAACCTGACCTTTACATTAAGTAATCCTTCGGCAGGTATTAAGCTACAAACAGCTAGCGTCACCGATATAATAGTTCATGATAACTCGGGTTCAGATAATTCCGGTAATTCCGGCGCTCAAACAGCGACAACCCCTAAAATCAACGACACCGGTGTGACCTATTCTGCGGGTGTTTTACAAGGCAGTAATGGTACAACATGTGCGGATAACTCAAAGCAAGATTGTTCCACAGGGCGTGATGTCACTTATCCCAATTCTGCGAATGGTCATGCCGGTTTCGACTTTACCAAACTGGATGAAAAGGGTGCCGAGCTGGCTAATACTGCTGAAGAGTGGGCTTGTGTGAAAGACAATACTACCGGCCTAGTTTGGGAACGTAAGACTTATGCCAAACTGCCAGAAAGTGGTGAAGACGATAAACGTGGCCTGCGCGATTCCCAGTGGGATTACGTTTATTATGATGAGAGTCAGGGTTTAGGTAAAAAGGAAAACCCGGAAGATGATTGGACTAAGTGCGGTGGTATTGGCAATTGTACGACAGCTACTTATCTTGCCAAGCTCAATGAAATGCAATTGTGTGGCAAGAGTAATTGGCAAGTACCGAGCAAAGCAGAGCTATTCGATGTGATTAATCTTAATAGCTCTGATCCAGAGGTTGTGATGCAAGCACAAGCAGGCTGGTTAATGAGTATCTATAGCGTTCCAGCCGATGAAACTGACCCCAACCTAGTAGATACGCGTTATAAGAGAGTGCGTAGTTCTTACTGGACAAGAACGGTGACTGCCGAAGCGACTCAGCGCGATGGTTATTCTGGACCTTATACGGTGAAGTTTGATCGTGTATGGACTATGTTGCCTGATGGTAGCTTTAATGTGGCAGATCCACATAGCTCGTATGCTAAAAGTTCACTGATTGCGGTCTCAAAATAAGTTGATTGCCTTCGATAACACAGATTTAATAGAAAGGTCTTATTATGTTTAAAAATACACTACAAACAGGGCGTACGCTCTGGGTATGTGCACTTGCTACCTGTGGACTCATGGCAAGCAATGTTTGGGCTGAGGGTGCGGTTGTGGATCGTACCTATCAACACGGTGACAATGTGACGGCCGATATTCCCGCAAGTAATTTTCAGGCAAATGGCGGTGAAGTAGTTAATACAGGAGATGGTTTGGTTTGGTCGCGTTGTCTTGTCGGACAGACTTACGTCTCAGCTGATGAGGAGCGTTGTGAAGGCCCTGCTACCGAGTTCGCCACTTGGGAAGCGGCATTGAATGCAGTCACCGAACAGCAAAAAGCCGAGGGCTGGCGGGTGGCCAATATTAAGGAGCTGATGCGTATCACTGATAACCGCTATGTCTTCCCGGCCATTAACAGTGAGTTGTTCCCGTTTGCCAAAGAGTTGAAGTACAGGCAGGAAAACAGTAATGGACTGTTTCTTCGCTATGGTAGTTCGCCCTATCTGTGGTCTTCTACGCCTAAGAGACACACGACCCAAAGAGAAAAGAACTGGAGTCCAATGACTAAAGAGGAGTCGGTAGCAGCCACAGAAGAGCAAGGAAAAACATACCCGCGTGTTTTCGCACTGGATATGAGTGATGGAAGTATTGTCGCTGCTTATCGTGGTGGCGAAAGCCGTGGTGAGAAAGAGACTACACAGTATTCTCAGCCTGATCCAGATCGTGTGGAAAAAGCTCGTTATGTTTTATTGGTGAAAACCAAGAAATAATCAGAACGGCTATGATGTGTTGGATTGTAGTTAATTAGTTGTAGTCATCCAGACTTGGTCTGGCAGTTACCGGTGAAGGTAGCTGTCAGGTCAAGTTCTGTTTTTTATAGTTAGTGTCTGGCTTTCGTCCGCGTATGCTCAATGTCACTAATGGCCGGATAAAGTAGTTACTTCTTTTCCCGAGCACGGGCAAATGCCGCTGCAAAAGCATTATTGATGGGTCTTTTATCCTTACTTGAAGGTGTTGACTGAGATTTGGCTTGAGGTTTAGCTTGTGGCTTGCCTGCTTTGCTCTGATAGTCTTTATTGGCAGGGCGATTTTCCTGACGTTTATGTTTCTGCTTATCTTGACGAGCTGCTTTAGTTTCACGTTTCGCCTCACGCTCAGTTTTGTCCTCTAAACGCATGCTCAAGGCAATCCGCTGGCGTGCTTGATCCACTTCCAGCACTTTGACCTTAACAATATCCCCTGCCTTAACAATAGCATGCGGGTCTTTCACAAAGCGTTCAGACAGCATGGAAATATGCACTAAACCATCCTGATGCACACCAATATCTACAAAAGCACCAAATTGCGTAACATTAGTAATCGTACCTTCTAACACCATCTGTGGCTTGAGATCAGCCAGTGTTTCCACACCTTCCATCAAGCGGGCTGTTTTAAAAGCGGGACGCGGATCACGCCCGGGCTTATCCAGCTCAGCAATAATATCTGTCACCGTCGGCAAGCCAAATTGCTCATCGGTAAACTGCGCGGGATCCAGTGTTTTTAATAATGCGCTATTCCCTATTAATTGGCTCAGTGTGACATCACTTTTTTCAGCAATACGGCTGACTATGGTGTAGCTTTCGGGGTGTACCGCAGAAGCATCCAAGGGATTCTCGCCACCATGAATACGCAAAAAGCCTGCCGCCTGTTCAAAGGTTTTTACCCCTAGGCGCGGCACTTCCAATAAAGTCTGACGCTTATTAAAGCGACCTTTTTGATTACGAAACGCAACAATATTATCGGCAATAGTTTGATTCAAACCTGCTACGCGCCGCAATAAAGCCGCTGATGCCGTATTGACCTCTACGCCCACATGGTTGACACAATCTTCTACCACCTTATCCAGATTTTTGGCTAATTGCATTTGGCTTACATCATGTTGATACTGCCCTACGCCAATGGACTTAGGCTCAATCTTTACCAGCTCAGCCAAAGGATCTTGCAGGCGGCGCGCAATAGAGATAGCACCCCGTATTGTCACATCCAGATCAGGAAACTCTTTAGCGGCTGTCTCAGAGGCAGAATAAACCGATGCCCCTGCCTCATTCACCATCACTTTTTGCAGTTTTAATTCAGGATGGCGTTTAATTAAATCCGCACAAAGCTTATCCGTTTCACGCGAAGCAGTGCCATTACCAATGGCCAGCAATTCAATTTGATATTTTTCAGCCAATTTAGCTAAAACAGCTATCGATTCATCCCATTGATTTTTCGGAGCATGTGGATAAATCGTGGCATAATCAATAAACTGGCCGGTATTATCAATGACGGCAACTTTCACCCCAGTACGCAAGCCCGGATCAAGCCCTAAAGTTGCACGTTGACCGGCAGGTGCTGCTAGCAATAAATCTTTAAGGTTATGTGCAAAAACTCGAATAGCTTCTTCTTCAGCACGCTGACGCAAATCAGCCAGTAATTCGGTTTCCAGTTTAAGATGCAGCTTTACCTTCCAAGTCCAATGCACCACATCCATTAACCACGCATCGGCTGCCCGACCTTGGTCTGCAATGCCAACATGCCGAGCGATTATTCTCTCGCAAGGGTGTAAGCCCGCTTCCTCATGTGCCACATCCAGCTTGAGGCTAAGAAAACCCTCATTACGACCACGAAACATCGCCAAAGCACGGTGGGAAGGGATTTTGTGCAAATCATCCGTCTTCTCAAAATAATCACGGTACTTCGCCCCTTCCACTGCTTTATCTTTAACAAGGCTTGAACTTAACTGGCCTTTTTCATTAAGCCGCTCACGCAATTTACCCACAAGCTCAGCATCTTCTGCAAAACGCTCCATCAAGATAAACTTTGCGCCCTCCAATACCCCTTTTTCATCTTTGAAAGCATCTTTAAAGGCTTCATCATGATTAATGTACTGAGCGGCCTCAGCTTCTGGATTCAGCTCAGGCTGTGCCAATAATGCCTCTGCCAAAGGTGCAAGACCTGCTTCAATTGCAATCTGCCCTTTGGTACGGCGTTTTGGCTTGTAAGGCAGATATAAATCTTCCAAGCGCGTTTTGGTATCTGCTGCTTGAATAGCCTGACTCAATTCCGGGCTAAGCTTGCCCTGCTCTGCAATACTTTTCAGAATGGATTCACGCCGCTCATCCAGCTCACGCAAATAGCCCAAGCGTTCTTCCAAAGTACGCAGTTGCCCATCATCTAGGCCCCCCGTTGCTTCCTTTCGATAGCGAGCAATAAATGGCACCGTTGCGCCTTCATCCAGCAGTTGCATGGCGGCCAGAATTTGTTTATCGGAAACGCTTAGTTCGTGGGCAATACGTTGAGCAATAGTAGACATGAGTATAACTTTTAATAATAAATTAAGATGGGGCAAGCATTATGAGGAAAATGCAGCAAGGGGCAAGCGTTTATTTAAAAAGTAGCCTTGATTTAGGTTTGAACTCCTTATCAAGCCTAGTTTAGAATCCACTCATGTCCACCTAATGGATGTTCTTAACGACAAACAATCCTATTAGGCGTCATAATTATATTTCGCCGAGAGTTGTCATGGTTTGGCCGCCCCCGCTATAGCCGCTGTCTCCATACTCCCGGCTCTATTCCTATACAGCATGCTAACCGAGGAGACATCTTGAATGGCAAAATTACCTGAACACGCAAAAGTCGTCATTATTGGACAAGGCGGTATTGTTGGAGCAGCCGTCGCGCATCATTTGATTGAGCGTGGCTGGGATAATATTGTCGGTATTGATAAATCAGCCATTCCCACTGACATAGGCTCTACCGCTCACGCTTCTGACTTCTGCTTCAATACAGCTCATGATTTAATGACCGTTTATACCACCACCTACAGCATCAACTTCTTTGAGAAACTAGGCCGTTATGAGCGTATTGGTGGTCTGGAAGTCGCACGTGTAGGTGATGATGAACGCATGGAAGAGCTTAAGCGTCGTGTCTCACTTGGCAAGGCCTTTGGCACACGTCTTAGTTTAGTAAGCCCTGCTGAAGCCAAACAGAAATGCCCTTTATTAGAAGAGGACGTCATTCAGGGCGCTTTGTGGGATCCTGATGCTGGCTTAGTCGTTCCGCGCTCACAAATGGTCGCCGGTGAATTGGTGGAAGCCGCAGAAAAAACCGGCAAATTACAAGCCTTCGCCAATACCGCAGCAATCAGCCTAAACATTGAAAATGGTCGCATTCAAGGGGTGGAAACCAGCAAAGGTTATATTGCAGCCGATTATGTGATTGTGTGCGCTGGCTTATGGGGACGTTTAATCGCTAATATGGCTGGAGAAGATTTGCCGATTATGCCAGTCGATCATCCATTGACCTTCTTCAAACCCTTTAATGAGTTTGCCAATACAGGCAAGGAAATTGGTTATCCTTTGCTACGCGACCAGGGTAATTCAGCCTACTTGCGCGATACAGGTGACCCCAAAACAACGGAAGGGGGACAAATTGAGTGGGGTTATTACGAAGAAAAAGCCCCACGCTTGTGCCATCCGCGCGATCTACTGGAAAAAGAGCGGGCACGCCTATCCCCCTCCCAGCGCGATTTGGAATTGGAACAAGTCATGAAGCCATTGGAGCGCGCCATGGAGTTAACTCCGCTGCTGGCTGAACTAGGCTATGACGAAAAATGGTCGTTTAATGGCTTGCTACAAGTCACTACGGATGGTGGAGCCTCCATTGGCGAGTCCGCTAATGTACGTGGATTGTGGTATGCAGAGGCCGTCTGGGTTAAAGATGCCCCCGGTATTGGCAAGATTGTAGCCGACTGGATGACAGATGGTCGCACAACCATTGATCACGCTGCGATTGATACTGCTCGTCATTACCCTTTCCAACGGAATGAACAGTATATCCACGACCGTTGTTATGAAGCGGCGTTTAAAATCTATAATCCTCCCGTACATAACCGTGAGCCTTATAGCAAAGGACGCAATATCTTCCACAGTCCATTTTATGAGCGAGAAAAAGCCCTAGGTGGCTATTTCATGGAATTAGCAGGTTGGGAGCGTGCACACGGTTATGCCAGTAACGAACACTTACTGGAAACCTATGGTGACAAAGTGCCTGTGCGTGAAAACGAGTGGGATAATCGCCATTTCTGGCGAGTGTCTAATGCTGAACATCTCAAGCTCTCTGAAGATGTAGGTATGATCAACCTTTGCCATTTTTGCGTTATTGATGTCACAGGTGCGGATGCGGCTGACTTGCTGGAATACCTTTGCGTTGCCAAAGTTGGTGGTGATACGCCAGTCGGCAAAGGTATTTATACCCACTTCCTTGATGATCAAGGCGGTGTACGTGCTGACTTAACTGTATTGCGCTTAGGAACTGAACATTACCGCGTCATTGATGGTGCTGATGCTGGACACCGTGATTACATCTATATCAAACGCATGGCACAAGACAAAGGCTTTAAGTATGTCCATGTCGAAAACTGCACAACTGATTACGGCTGTTTAGGTGTGTGGGGACCCAATGCGCGTGAGACGGTACAAAAGCTAGCGGATGACCCCGCCGCTTGGACACAGGAAAACTTTCCCTTTGCTGCTTTGCGTGAGTTGACGATTAAAGGCGTGCCAGTACTGGCCTTCCGTATTTCCTATGTTGGTGAACAAGGCTGGGAATTACACTTCAAGTATGAGGATGGACTAGCATTGTGGGATGCCTTCTATGAGCTAGGCGTAACACCAGTAGGGATTGAAACCTATGCTAATAGTCGGCGGATGGAAAAAAGTTTACGTTTGCAAAATGCTGATCTGCTAACACAATATAATTTACTGGAAGCAGACTTGGCACGTCCCAAAGTCAAAGCAGCCGATTTTTATGGTAAAGCCGCTTACCTGAAACAGCGTGAGCTTGAACACCAAGCTGCTTGCTTGTGTACCTTGAGCATGATTGACAATGTGGATGCCCAAAACGTAGCTCGCTATCCAGTGGGTTCATGCCCGATTATGAATCCTGCAACAGGCGAAACATTAGTCGATTCCAAAGGCCGTCGTTCCTACCTGACCAGCATCGCTTACGGTCCTAGTTTAGGCAAAAATATCGGCTTAGGTTACTTGCCATTTGAGTATTGCCAAGTTGGGCGTGAATTAATGATTGAGTATTTTAATGAAACCTATCCTGTAAAGGTAGAAGCGGTTGGCTATGGGGCGCTATACGATCCTGACAATAGCAAACCTAAATCTTAAATCTCATCATTTAACGACCTGTGCAGAGAGCATTTGCTTTCTCACAGGTCGTGACAACATTACGTTCTAGGGAGAAACTTTATCATTAGGGAAATCACAAAATCAGATTTTGAGTCGTTTTGGCCAACGTTTTCGCAGATTATTCAGGCTCAAGAAACCTACGCGTTTGACGCTGACATGACGCTTGAGCAAGCGTTCGATCTATGGTGTGAAACGCCACTAAAAGCCTATGCTTTTGTTGAAAATGATTTGGTACTTGGTACTTATTACATTAAGCCCAATGCAATGGGGCCAAGTCATCACATTTGCAATTGTGGTTATATGGTATCAAGTGAGGCTAGAGACAGAGGCATTGCTCGTCGTCTGTGCGAGCATTCTCAACATAAAGCAATCGAGCTGGGATTTGAGGCAATGCAGTTTAATAGCGTTGTATCTACCAATGAAGTCGCCGTTCGGCTTTGGAAAAAACTTGGCTTTAATATCGTAGGCACCATCCCCAAGGCCTATAAACACCCTCAATTAGGCTATGTAGATAGCTACGTCATGTATAAATGGCTAAAAACATAACGAGTCGTTTCACCCGCCGGCGGACTCTGCGTTAAGTGAAGGAAAGTCCTGTTAACGGTTCAATTGGCAAAAAACTCACCCAAGAAAACCGTTCTCAAGCAAAAAGGCTTCCGTAATACCCTGATTACTTGTTTGTGAAGCTTGTTCACCTAGCCATAAGCGCTCTAGGTAACGTGCCAGCAAATCCACTTCCAGGTTGACCTTAGTGCCACTGTGGTAGCCACTCATAATGGTTTCTTGCAAGGTATGCGGCACAATATTCAAATCAAACACACTACCATTCACTGCATTAACCGTAAGACTTATGCCATCTACACAAATAGAGCCTTTCATAGCAATGTATTTAGCCAGTGCATCAGGCACTTTAATCTGAAAACGTACAGAACGAGCATCATCGTGACGACTCAATACTTCTCCTAAACCATCCACATGACCGCTCACCAAATGCCCCCCAAGGCGACTTGAAAGCGTTAGCGCCTTTTCCAAATTCACGGCTGAGGCACGCGATAATTGCCCCAGAGACGTTAATAATAAGGTTTCACGCGATACATCCGCACTGAACTGCCGTGCGCCGACACTAATCGCTGTCAGGCATACACCGTTCACCGCAATACTATCGCCTAGCACAACATCGCTCATGTCTAGCTTGCCAGTCGCAATACTCAGGCGCATATCACCGCCCTTGGGCTGCATGTCTAGCACCGTACCTAACGCTTGAATAATACCTGTAAACATTGTTAAGTCTTTTTGTACTCGGGTTTAGCAATAATGCGCCAATCTTGACCAATGGCGCGCATTTCTTGGATATGCAAAGCAATACGATCCTGCATATTGTCCAGCGGCAAATTTAACAAAGGCAAAGCCTTTGACCCCATCAAATGCGGCGCCATATAAATAATAAGTTCATCAACCCAGCCTTGCTCCAGCAAAGCAGCCGCCAAGCTCGCTCCCGCTTCCACATGGACTTCATACAATTGCTCTTGCATTAACTGCTGCATGACAGCTTTAAGTGCTAACTGTTCAGCGTCTAAATGAATCACCTCAACACCTTGCTGAAGCAATAACTGATGACACTCATTCGCTGCTTGAGTAGTATAAACGCGCGTCTTGCCTGGCAAACTTGCCATTCTGGCTTGTACCGGAAAACGCAAGTGCGAATCCAATACCACTCGCACCGGCTGACGCACTTCACCTGTAATCCCCAAACTCTCAGCCTTCAGGCGCACATTTAAACCAGGATCGTCTTGTAACACAGTACCTATGCCCGTTAAGACAGCAGCCGCTTGTGCCCGCCAATATTGCACATCTTTACGGGCTGCTTCGCCACTAATCCATTGACTAGTACCATCGGCCATTGCAGTACGTCCATCTAGACTCATCGCCAATTTGAGCCTGACAAAAGGTCTAGCACGTTCCATCGCACTGAGAAAACCTAGATTAAGCGCTCGGGCTTCTTGCTCCAATAAGCCGACGGCTGTTTCAATACCTGCTGCTTGCAAAGCTTGCAATCCCTGTCCTGCTACTGGGGGATTAGGGTCTTGCATGGCAACAATAACCCGCCGGATACCCGCTGCAATCAAAGCATCAACACAAGGTGGGGTACGCCCATAATGCAAGCAAGGCTCTAGGGTAATATAGGCCTCTGCACCGCGAGCCTGCTCACCCGCCTGCTGTAAAGCATAGACTTCTGCATGGGCTTGCCCTGCTCGCTGATGCCAACCTTCGCCGACAATACGTCCATGATGCACAATAAGGCAGCCTACTCTGGGATTAGGCTGCGTGGTATATAAACCGCGTCGGGCTAACTGTAAAGCACGTGCCATAAACACATGCTCACGGGGTGAAAAATTCATGCTAGACTCACTCTTCCTTGTCTGGCAATAAGTCAGTGACCTCAGGCTGCATTGCAGCCCGATTTTCTAACTGATCAATCATATTACGGAATTCTGCCATGCCATTAAAACGGCGATAGACTGAAGCAAAACGGATATAAGCCACTTCATCTAAATTGCGTAACTCATCCAATACCAGCTCACCAATCCGTGCCGAGGCAATTTCACGCTCACCACCAACCAATACCTTTTTACGAATACGGCTAATCACAGCCTCAGCTTGATCAATAGTGACAGGACGCTTTTCTAGGGCACGCATCAAACCGGCACGCAGCTTTTCATCATGAAAAGGCTCACGAGCCGCATTAGACTTGATCACTTTAGGCATGGTCAACTCGGCCAACTCATAAGTGGTAAAGCGCTCACCGCAAGCACTACAACGCCTGCGCCGCCTAACCTGTTCACCTTCACTCGCCAACCGTGAATCAATCACGCGCGTATCGTCCGCTCCACAAAAAGGACAGAGCATGACTTAAACCCGTTTAATTCACATAAACCGGAAAGCGTTTGCAAATAGCCAATACTTCACTTTTAACGCGCTCAAGCGTGGCTGAATCATGAATATGATCCAACACATCTGCAATCCAATTACCCAATTGCTGGCACTCAGCCTCCTTAAAGCCCCGTGTTGTAATTGCTGGTGTACCAACACGAATACCACTCGTTACAAACGGTGACTGCGGGTCATTGGGTACAGCATTTTTATTGACCGTAATATTGGCTCGTCCTAAAGCTGCGTCCGCTTCTTTACCCGTCAAACCTTTACCAATTAAGTCCACCAACATCAAGTGATTATCTGTACCACCAGAAACAATTTTATAACCACGCTCCATTAAAGCACTTGCCAATGCTTTAGCATTACTCACAACTTGCCGCTGATAATCCGTAAAGGCTGGTTCCAAAGCTTCTTTGAAAGCGACTGCTTTAGCGGCAATCACGTGCATTAAAGGACCACCCTGTATACCCGGAAACACTAGAGCATTTAGTTTCTTTTCCAATTCAGGATTTGACTTGGCAAGAATAATACCGCCACGCGGTCCACGCAGCGTTTTGTGAGTCGTTGAGGTAGTAATATCAGCAATTTGTACAGGGCTAGGATAAACGCCAGCAGCCACTAAACCAGCAACATGTGCCATATCTACTAATAAATAAGCGCCCAGTTCATCAGCAATTTCACGAAAACGTTGCCAATCAATCGTGCGAGAATAAGCAGAAAAACCTGCTACAATCAACTTAGGCTTGTGCTCACGCGCCAACTGCTCTACTTCGGTATAGTCAATATAGCCATCACTATCTATACCATATTGAACTGCATTATAGAGCTTGCCAGAAAAATTCGGTTTAGCACCGTGCGTCAAGTGGCCGCCATGTGCCAGACTCATCCCCAGCACGGTATCGCCCGGATTCAATAAAGCCATGTAAACCGCTGCATTGGCTTGCGAGCCTGAGTGCGGTTGCACATTCGCATAATCTGCCGCAAACAATTGTTTAGCGCGCTCAATAGCGAGCTGTTCGGCTTGGTCGACATATTCACAACCACCGTAATAACGCTTATCAGGATAGCCCTCTGCGTATTTATTGGTGAGCACAGAGCCTTGTGCCTGCATAACACGTGGACTAGCATAGTTTTCAGAGGCAATCAGTTCGATATGTTCTTCCTGACGCTGATTTTCGGACTCCATTGCTTCCCACAGTTCTGTATCATAATCCGCTATATTCATGGCCTTTGAAAACATGCTGGCATTACTCCTCAAGTATCAAGATTAAGTGGACTCGCTATCATAACAATAAGCATGCTTCAGCGAATATAAAAAAAGCGAACCAAACAAGGTTCGCTCAGTACTTTTTACATCATCTTGACAACTTTCTCGCTCATGACTAGGACAATGGCTGTCTAAATCAAGCGTCTAAGTCATACGGCTTATCATTTCAGATGGTTTTTTCCTTATCAGTATTATTCTCTTTATTCTCCTTATCCTCTTTATTCTCCTTTTCTCCAGACACACGATTACCATAAGAACGAATAAAAATAATAGAAGCGGCGCCATTGAAATCATAGAATTGTAGGGTTGCTCCTAGTTGCTGTACACTGCCCGCGCGTCGCAGGACTCGTAGGTAACTTCCCTCCCAACTACCTACATTAACGGTAGGTGATCCGGGGGCCGGACGTATAGCTGTGCACGGTGTTCGAGTTTTGCTGATGTCTGTTACTTTAAAACCCCGATTACCCACCTGTATGAAACGGGCAACATAAGTATTACATCCTCCTACCCCTTCCATTGCCGTCATCCCCACCTTCATGGTAATCACCAACGAGTCAGGCACTCGATTGCCATAAATGGAATATAAACGCCAACGAGTACCCAACAAAGAGGGCCCCCCACTATTCAGTGGGCAAGCTGTTGATGGTACAGGAATAGATTGAGCTAGCGCATCACCTAAGCACAGTGCCAAGGGTAACAGTAACAACTTGCGTCGCTGAGTAAAAAGCTCATTTGTATGAGTATCAGTGTCTTTGTGCATAAGAGCACTCCCTCCTTGATAAAAAATTGACTCACGTTAAAAACTGTAGGTTTTTTGCAACAATACTGAGTATAGAAGAGAGATCTCCAAAATGCCGAAAAAGAACGTTTGATAATTATCATTGTTCTAGACAAACACTTTTGCTCATGTTGTTTATTTTTTAGGTTTAATTAATTCACACCCTTTATTTATTAGCAAATAAGTCTTTTACAAGACCTTTAGTACATAGAAGGCAGGCATCATTCTGCTAACTGTGACACTAACAATTCCCACCTATTAACTACTTTTTATAGCACTCGTATAATAATACTGAGCCTGTATCAAACAGGCTCAGCAGTTAAGACTGCATAACTTAAAATCTTTAAATATCAATCATTTATATTTAATACGATACTTAAGTAAAGACATATTACAAGACACGAACTTCGATGCAGCCCATCTATTCAAGCTCAAGGAATGAGTGACTAAATAATTATCAATAAAATAAATTTATATGCCAATAATAAAAGTCGGCACAAAACTAAAAACAAACATTTTCATTCATTAATTTTTTATTAATTAAATGATATTTATAATCTACTTACTTTTGCATAACAGCTCATATCAAGCAGCATATGTCTGAAGCAGTAGTAGTAATTCTGGGCTTTTTAACCGGGGGAATTTATGATTAAACTGAACACTGTCTTAGCTCATTTAGGGCTACTTCTCTTATGTGTCACTACTTATCTGACTTCGGCAGTTGCTGTTGCAGAAAGTTACGTACCGTATAAAATCAAGATGGAGCGCAAAGACCCTAATCGTCCATTGCGTAAGTCTACTATCATGGCGAAGGTCAAAAAAAAATATCCCGGTCGGATATTGTATATTGCCGAAAACGCAGCCGGCGGACCTGACTGCCACATCGTCAAACTGATGGGCAATGATGGAGAGTTTCGTATTATCCATGTTGCCTGCAATTGACCTTGTTGCATTTCACCTTATGTTTAAGACAAAACACTACCCAGCTCCATGCTGGGTATTTTTATTTAAAAAAGAGAGTCATTGAGAGTTTTTTATTCTGGCTGTTCGATGTATGATGTAGATCTGACAGCTAGGAACAGGGGCTTACTGCTGTTATCTACTGACTCGGCCTTTATTAACAACTAACATTAATTATACTGAATATGCGCGTACTTGTTGTTGAAGATAAAGCACCCATTCGCGAACAGATTGCCAGCGACCTAAAGAAAAATGGGTTTACGGTTGATGTAGCCAGTGATGGTGCTCAAGGGTTATATGTAGCAACCGAATATCCGATTGACATTGCTGTTATCGACCTTGGATTACCCCATGTGACAGGGCTAGACATTATCCGTAATGTCCGTGCTAAAGGTTTGCAGTACCCTATTGTCACTTTAACCGTCCGTGATCGCTGGGAAACCAAGGTCAAGGTACTAGAAGCAGGTGCCGATGACTATCTAGTCAAACCCATCCATGCAGAAGAATTAGCCGCCCGCTTACGTGCTTTATTACGTCGAACCAAAGGTTGGACACAGGCAGAACTCAATTGTCCACCTATTCGTCTTAATTTGTCGGAGCAGCGGGTCTATGTTAATGAACATAAAATTACCCTTACTGCTTACGAATACCGTGTACTTGAGCATCTTATGCTACATGCAGGTCAAGTGATTTCTAAAACCCACTTGACAGACAGCTTGTATGAGGAAGATGCTGATCGTGACAGTAATGTTATTGAAGTATTTATTCGCCGCCTGCGCCAGAAACTTGATCCAGACGAAACTTTAAAACCGATCGAAACCCTGCGAGGCCGAGGCTATCGTTTTACCTTGGATTGTCACCGCAACAGCGGTAACTAATTAAACAAGCACTATTAACGACATAAATAAATCATGACGGGTTCTTTACGCAGCCGCCAATTGGTTAGCGGTTTCACGATTATTGTTGTAGGTATTCTTGTGCTTGGCATATTACTTACCTGGAGCATCTATCAACGCAAAACCCTAGCTATCAAAGAAGAACTGGAACGGACTGCGCAGGACTTGCTAGGCTACATCGAATACGATCGCGGTCGTTTTTTAATACCCGATCGCAATATGGATGCTGCCAAAGAATTTATTACCATCAAACGCTTAATTCAGGACGAAAAAGTACGCTTTGCTTATATTTGGAGCAAACAACAAAATGCGATTGTCTGGACCTCTATCGACAATGATGATGTTGATCCAGATCAAGTAGGAAAATTCTTTGCGTACTTTGATTACAACGCACTGTTCAATAGCGACAAATACGAGACTACTTCTTCACTTGCCCAAAAAATGTATTCGGTTCGGGGTAAAAACTCGCCTCCTGACTTTACAGCACAAGAATACATCGTGGCTGTACAACGCTTTTCTTTCAAAAACAATGCAGATAACGAAGCACCAGCAAACAACTATTTATTTATTGTTGCTGAGTCCATGAGCAATGTCGACAAGGAAATCAAGGACTTGGTAATTATATTCTCCATCCTGTTCTTTGTCTCAGTCATTTTGATTCTAATAGCCCAACTGGCTTCCAGTTTTTGGGTGGTTGCACCGATTCGAGAGTTTGAAGAAGAAGTACGTGCCATAGAAACAGGCGAAAAAGATGCCATTGCGTCCGATTACCCTGATGAACTCCTACCCATCAAAACGACTATCAACGCCATGATCGGCTATGAAAAAGGACAAAAACAACGTTATAAGGATTCATTGGACGACTTGGCACACAGCTTGAAAACACCCTTAGCTGCAATACAGTCGCACTTAGAAGGTGCCAGCTTCAGCGAAGTTCCCAAAGATCATCCAAGGCTTGCCGGTATAGCAGCCGAGTTGGAGCACATGCATGAAATTATTTCCAGACAACTGCGCAAAGCGATGGTCACCAGTGAAAACGCCATTATTATGGCTCAGCCGATACGCCCTATTCTAACGCGCTTAGCTAATACTATGCGTAAAGTGCACCGTGACAAAGACTTTGAAGTACGTGTAAATGTAGACGAATACGCTAAATGCCGCCTAGATTATGAAGATATAATGGAACTGTTCGGCAACCTGCTCAATAATGCTTGCCGCTTCTGTGATCGCTTAGTGGAAATTTCCTCTTACCGCGATGGCGGCATGTTAGTCATTGATATTGACGATGATGGCATGGGTTTCCCTAGCGAAAACCCTTCCAAACTATTAAAACGCGGCATTCGTGTTGACAGCAAAACAGAAGGCCAAGGCATAGGCTTGGCGGTTAGCACTGAAATTATTGCGGCGGCAGGTGGTAAAATAGAACTGCTGGTTTCACCTTATGTAGGGGCAAGAGTACGCCTGTATTTACCAACCTAATTGCAGAACCACTGGGCAAATAATAACAAGCAGAGCACCCATAGAAATCAAGGAAGGAAAGAAAGTCTTAGCAAGAAAAGTGGCGTCCCCACGGGGATTCGAACCCCGGTTGTCGCCGTGAAAGGGCGGTGTCCTAGGCCTCTAGACGATGGGGACGGACATAGTAAAACTAACTATCACTTATCACTATCCCTGGGCTCAACCAGCACTGTTGTAGACAAGCCGACAAAAAGGAGTAAAAAGCCGACCGGCGACAACATAAAACAAAATTTCGCCCAGTTATGGACATCTGCATACATAAAACCGAAGCCACCCACGACTCCAATAATTGTTACAATCAGTCCAATTACAAAAACAATACGACCCAGTAAAAGCATACTTCCTACTGTAGGATCAAGTTTCACGGAAGGTCAGTATGGTGGAGCTAAGCGGGATCGAACCGCTGACCTCTACACTGCCAGTGTAGCGCTCTCCCAGCTGAGCTATAGCCCCTTCCGAGGAAGCTGCGCATTCTGCGACAAAGCTTCTCAGGTGTCAAGCACCTTGAGGGTTATTTTTCATAAAATCAATCGCCCGACCAATACGTTCTACACTGCGCTCCTGCCCGATCAGATACAAGGTAAGCTCTAAAGAAGGTGAAGAAGCACCGCCGGTCACAGCCACTCTCAAAGCCGGCCCTACTTTGCCCAGCTTCACACCCAATGACACACAGGCAGCCTGAATCGCTGTATGAATACGCTCATTATTCCATTGTGTCAGTGCTGCTAATTGCGTCTGTACCCCATGCAGATAATCTGCTGTTTCCGGCTTAAAGTGCTTTTTAACAGCCTGATCATCGTACTCTGTCACTTCTTCATAAAAATAGCGGCTGATGGCCACCATCTCTGTTAGCGTTTTAACACGCTCACGCTGAGCCTCGATCACCTTTTCCCAAGCAGGTCCTGTGGAAACATCTAATTGCTGTTGCTCCAAATGCCATTGCGACTGTTCAAGCAGTCTGTCCACAGCCAAAGTCTTAATATAATGCTGATTCAGCCACAACAGTTTGTCTGGATTAATCGCAGATGGCGCACGATTTATGTCTTCTAGTGTAAAAGCCGCTATCATTTCATCGCGGCTAAAAATCTCTTGATCGCCATGCGACCACCCCAAACGTACCAAGTAATTCAATAAAGCCTCTGGCAGATAACCCTCATCACGATATTGCATTACCCCGACCGCGCCATGCCGCTTAGACAGACGTTGCCCATCCGAGCCTAAAATCATAGGTACATGCGCAAACAAAGGCGGCTCATGCCCTAAGGCACGCATAATATTGATCTGACGTGGTGTATTATTAATATGATCATCCCCACGAATGACATGCGTAATCCCCATATCGATATCATCCACCACCACAGACAAATTATAAGTCGGTGTGCCATCAGAACGGGCAATAATCAAATCATCCAACTCTGTATTGCTCACCGTAATTTTGCCACGCACCACATCATCAAATACAACTGCACCAGTTTGAGGATTTTTGAAACGAATCACAGCTTGCACGCCTGCCGGTGGCGTTGCGGTACTGTCACGCCAACGTCCGTCATAACGCGGCTTCTCTTTGCGTGCCATCTGCTCTTCACGCAATTGATCCAATTCTTCTTTACTGGCATAACAGTAATAAGCCAGATTCTTATCCAGCAATTCCTGAATCACTGCTTTATAGCGCTCCAAACGCTCCGTCTGATAAAAAGGCCCTTCCTCATAATCCAAACCCAACCAATCCATCGCATGCAAAATGGCCTCAACCGAGGCTTGGGTAGAGCGCTCACGATCAGTATCTTCGATACGCAAAATAAAATTTCCTCCCATTTTGCGTGAGTACAACCAGCAAAACAGTGCAGTACGCGCACCGCCGATATGAAGATAACCAGTGGGACTGGGAGCAAAACGGGTTCTGACTTTCATGGGTATTCCAGCTTAAAAGACGTTAGATAATCAAAGGCAATGAAGGTTAGCAGCTTGTCAGCATACAGTCACGTCTGAAGCTTAATGCCTAATAGATCCTAGCGTTGTCGACCAAGCTTCAGACTTTCATAAACCGTTACAAACGGGGATGTCAAATAGCTCAGCGACGGACTTTCAATCTTCTGTAAAAAAACCCATAAAAAAGCAAAAAAATCAGTCAATTAAATTTTGTCGTGTACAAGAATCACTGATACAATAAAACACTTGATTAACATTAGCTGAATGGGGAGGAAAGCAATGGGTGCATTTGGCATACTAAGCTTCGTGGGTTTCACGGCATTAGTCGCAGTGCTGTCCTATTATCTAACCAAGGGGACGGATGAAGAACATTCAGAAGGTTACTTCCTTGGTGGACGGTCTTTAACCGCTCCGGTCATCGCCGGTTCTTTATTATTGACCAATCTATCGACGGAACAAATCGTCGGTTTAACCGGACAAGCCTATTCTGAAGGCATTCTGGTCATGGCTTGGGAAACGCTGGCAGCTATTGCCATGGTGGTAACGGCATTAGTACTGTTGCCGCGCTATTTGCGTACTGGAATTAGCACGATCCCCGGTTTTCTCGAAGAGCGTTATGACGCTCAAACCAAAACCATTACGTCGATTCTGTTTTTGTCAGGTTATGTCATTGTCTTGTTACCTATCGTGCTCTATTCAGGTGCTTTGGCCTTATCAACCATGTTTAATGTACCGCAGCTTTTGGGTGTTTCCGACACAGCCGCGTTATGGATGACGGTCTGGGCTATTGGTGTTATTGGCTCGATATACGCCATTTTCGGTGGACTCAAAGCCGTTGCGGTCTCCGATACTATTAATGCTGTTGGTTTATTTGCTGGCGGTTTATTAGTGCCATTGTTTGGACTAGCAGCCATTGGTGAAGGTAACATTTTGGATGGTATCTCAACGCTTTACACCGAAAACCCTGAAAAATTCGATTCAATCGGCGCGGCAGACTCGTCAATCCCCTTTGCCACGATCTTTACCGGAATGATGCTGGTACAGCTTTTCTACTGGGGAACCAATCAGGCCATTATCCAGCGCGCTTTGGGAGCGAAAAACCTCAAGGAAGGCCAGAAAGGTCTGTTGTTAGCGGCAGTACTCAAAATATTAGGCCCAATCATTGTGGTATTGCCGGGCATTATCGCCTATCACCTGTTCAAAGGCGGGCTGGAAGTTTCTGATCAGGCTTACCCGGAATTAGTAAACGCCGTTCTACCGCTCTGGTTGCGTGGTTTCTTTGCGGCAGTTTTGTTTGGCGCGATTTTGAGTTCGTTTAACTCGGCACTGAATAGTTCGGTGACGCTGTTTGGTGTGGATATTTATCGACAATATTTTGCCAATAATGCAACGGATGAGCAGGTGGTCTCCGCTGGTAAGAAATTCGGTATTGTATTGGCGATTGCTTCCATGACCATTGCCCCTTTCATCGCCAATGCGCCTCAAGGTCTGTTCGGTTATCTTCAGGAGGTGAATGGTTGTTACAGCATTCCGATTCTGACGATTATTCTGGTTGGTATTTTCTCGCGTACAGCATCGCCACTTGCAGCAAAAATCGCGCTAGCTTCAGGGGTTGGTCTTTACATCCTGAGCCAGTTTGCTCTCAAACCAATACTAGGTTCCGACAGCTACCCACACTTCTTGCACGTGATGTTTATTCTTTTTGTGCTTAATGTTTGTATTATGCTGTTTATCGGCAAACTCTGGCCAATGGATAGAACATTAATGAAAAAACCCGCTCCCAGCCCTGTGGATATGACACCCTATGCTGGAGCTAAAATACAAGGCACTGTAATCATTGTGATTGTTATTGGAGCCTTTTTATTATTTAGCTGACAGTAGCGTATTTCAAATCATGGCGGGCGGCCTAAAAGCCGCCTGCTGTCTTTAAAACATTCAATCCTACCTTTCCTACCCTTCCTAAAACGCTATCCACTAGCTACCCAATAGGCCAGCAGTTGCATCAGCAGTAAAGCATACAAACCGGCTAAAATATCATCCAGCATGATTCCCATGCCACCGTGCACTTGCTGATCAGCCCAAGCAATAGGCCAAGGTTTGCAAATATCAAACACCCGAAACAATACAAAACCTATGGCAATCCAATACCAACCCGTAGGTGCTGCCATCATGGTAATCCAGAAACCAACAAACTCGTCCCAGACAATCCCGCCATGATCATGCACGCCTAAAGCTTGGGAAGAAGCGCCACAAACCCATATACCCGAAATAGCAGCAACCAACAAAAGCATCAGGTAAACAGGCAAGGATAGCTGTGCCAGCACTAAGTACAGCGGAATAGCTGCTAAAGTACCCACCGTACCCGGCGCAATGGGCGATAAACCACTACCAAACCCAAAGGCAATAAAATGAATCGGTGAGCTTAAGATCGTTTTACTAAGCTTCATTTAGGATGACTTCGCCAATATTAATTTGCCAGCATTATCAAAGCCCATAAGGGCATTGCCTTACTGCCGATGAAAGGTCAGCACCAAAACATCCCGCCAAGCAGCCTCAGCGCTATTCTTTGGCTTAACGGGCGTGACACCATGATAGACTTGTGCATCATTCACCAATAATAGATCACCTGTAGCCTGCAAGGTAACTTCAGCCAAAGGACGCCGTTCATTGTCATACACTTGACTGACACCACCCTCAATATTGTGGCGATCCAATAGCATAATCAGAATATAATCAGCACCGTCCTTATGTATACCCTCAGGGGTTGGTTTACCTTCTTCATGTACAGAAGTACGAATACGGAACTGATGCGCCTGTATACGCCACGCCTGCGCCGGATCATGGCTAAATTGCTCAATACTCCAGCGGATAATTGCAGACAATACTGGATTATGTATCGTCGTTGCTTGCCAAGGACGAAAATGGCGCTTAAACCCACCGTGTAGTTTATTGTAATGACTACTTTGATAATGTGGCTCATAAGGCAGTGGTTTTAGCTTAGCTTTTTCCCACAAAAAAACCGAATAACGCCGTAATCGATAATGACCACCATCTCGTAAATACAAATCAGGTAATAGCTGATTCCAGCTCTGCCGAAAACGCGCATAAGCCTGAGCCATATGCGCGGTCAGTATTTTTTGTAAACTATTTTTTTGTCTGCCTGCTGCTATCAGGTAACCGGGGTATTTAAGCAATGCGTTCACGTTTCTTCCGCAGTATCCAATTCAAGCGTTAAACTTAAGCAAATCACGTCATGCAACATTCGCTATTACCACTGCGCGCCGAGGTGCAGGGTAACCTTCTATGGTACGCTCTTGATCCGCCGGATCAAGGAAATCCCGCAAAGACTCAAAGCGCATCCAATCCGTGCTACGCTGCTCTGCTACACACGTTTGAGTAACATCCACCGTGCGTATATTCACGAACCCCAAACGGCGTAACCACAATTCCAACAGCGGCACAGAAGGAATAAACCAAACATTACGCATTTTGCCATAGCGTTCCTCTGGCATAAGCAAGGTACTTTCATCACCGGCAACCACCAGCGTTTCCAACACCAATTCCCCCCCCGCACACAAAGCATTTTTCAATTCCTGCAAATGATCCAGTGGCGAACGTCTGTGATACAGCACACCCATTGAAAATACGGTATCAAAACCACTTGCCAAACTATGCGTTCCATTTAATTGAAAATCGGGTAAATCTTCACTACGCAACGGCAAAAAATACACAGGCTCATGGGGTAAATACTGTTTAAACGTATAAAACTGCATTAGAAAAAACAGACTAGGATCAATGCCAATCACTTGTTGCGCCCCCTCAGCACGCATACGCCACAAGTGATAACCACTGCCACAACCCACATCCAGTACACGTCTATTTTTAAGCTCACTTAAATAAGGCGCTACACGCTGCCATTTCCAGTCAGAGCGCCATTCTGTCTCAATCCTGATACCAAACAACTCGAAAGGCCCTTTACGCCAAGGAATAAAGGTCTGCAAAACCTCACGCAATTGTGCTTGCTGCGTATCGCTTAAATCATCAGCCTGCCCCACACGTACCGTATCTTCACCCAAGGCGACACTACTAGGAGTCAGTGCGGGCAATGCAGCCAATGCAGCAAACCAAGCTTCCCGTTTACCATGCGGTTTGTGATACACAGCCGCTTCCACTTGCTCACACAAAACAGCGTGCCACTGTGCCAAGGGCGAAGTTGGCAAACTTTGCACCAGTGTGGCTAGGTCGAGATCCAGCGGTAAATAAGGCTTGCTATGATTCATGTCGCTTTAACTGCCAACAGTGAACAAAAAACCAAATTCTGCAACCAAACCAAAGTATTCACAAAACCCAGTTGTTGCAGACGTGTTTGATGCACTTCCAAGGTATCTGGAATGAGTACCTTTTCCAAAGCGGAGCGCTTCTGACTGATTTCTAGCTCGGAATAACCATTGGCACGCTTAAATTCCTTATGCAACTCAGTCATTAAAGCTTGAGTATCAGGATCAGCAAAACACACCTTCTCAGATAAGATCAGCACGCCGCCCGGCAATAAAGCTTGATAAATCCGCGCCAGTAGCGCTTGTCTATCCGCAGGTGGAATAAATTGCAGGGTAAAATTCAACACAATGACTGAAGCTGACTGAATCTCCAAATCACGCACATCCGCACAGTACAGCTCAAAGCGCTCTACGGGTAAATGCCGCGCCAGAACTTGCTGGCAACGCTGGATCATAGCCTCTGAATTATCCACACCGATATAATGAACACCCGTTTGGCGTACCTGACTAGCCATTGCCAAAGTCGCTGCTCCCAAAGAACAGCCTAAATCATAAATTCGACTGTGGGGCTGGGCATAATAGCGTGCCAATACACCGAGCTGGCTAATAATCGTTTCATAACCCGGAATAGAGCGACGCAGCATGTCAGGAAAAACATCCGCCACCGCCGCATTAAAAGCAAAATCCACTACCGGCTGGGGTACGGCAAAAATTTGGTCGCGCGAAGAAGCTTGTTTCATGGCAAATCAGGACTGCTCCTCGGACGCTGAATCATGGTCATTATCTTGAGCTTGAGCCTGATTCTGAACCTGCTCATCCTGTTGTTGCTCACCTGGCCAGCGCCAATCCGCAGGTAAACGTCCGCAAGCAATACGCTCCCCGGTACGCTTGCCTGCGTCGGGTCCCAAAAAATATAAGTAAGGCCCAACTACAGACTGCGGTAATACCAAACTTTCAGCCACTTCACCTGGAAAATTCAACACACGTAAACGAGTCCGTACTGGCCCAGTATCAATCGCATTCACCCGAATAAAGCACGCATCCTGATCATGCTCGGCTGCCAACAAACGCATTAAAGCATCCAAAGCAGCCTTGCTCACACCATAAGCACCATAATACACCTTATCGCTGGTATCACTGGAGACCACAATGGCAGGGTCAGACGCCAACTCCAGTAAGGGTATGCACGCGCGACTCAAATAAAAATTTGCCGTCAAATTGACCTTGAGCATTTGATCCCATAAAGCCACATCATGCATTTTGATCGGCATAAACGCACCGAGAAAAGCAGCATTCAAAACCAAACCATCCAAACGCCCCAACTCACCATACAAAGACTGCACTAAATGCTCATAAGCCTCCGGCTCAGCCGTCTGCATATCCATCTGAGCAATCACCGGCTCGGGTAAACCTGCCGCCAATATTTCATCGTAAGTTTCTTCTAATAACTGATTATTTTTATCCAATAAAACCACGGTTGCACCAAAACGCCCACAGGCTAAAGCCACAGCGCGCCCAATTCCCATAGCAGCCCCTGTTACTAAAATCACACGATCCTGTAACAAACCATTGGCTGGAACATAATTCAGTAATTCATTCAATATTTCGCCCTGCATGGGGACTACTCCTGACGCCGGAAAAGTGCAGCATGATAACGTGAAATATCAAAGCACCCTAGTTTTACACTTGCCTAATTGTGCAACGAATGGGAACATGATCTGTTTAGGGTAAAACAATACAGCAACGACCATGTTAAAACCTGAGCATATCAGGGCATTACGCCATAATGGTTTCCCACCGGAAATGGTGTTGGTGAGTTTTGATGCCACTACCATTCAGCGTGGGGTACACTACTTTGAAACAGGGCATGTCATTGAGTTAAACAGCGATTTTCCTAGCCTTAGCGAAGTTAGCTTAGCTTCAGTGGTTTTGGGTAATAGCCAATACACAACTCAAGTGCATATAGACCTCAATAGCCACAAAATCAACAGCACTTGTAGTTGCCCGTTGGGAAAGCAATGCAAACATGCTCTTGCCAGTCTGCTTTATTATGTGCGCGACCAGTTAAGCCCTTCGAGTAGCCCCCATAAAACAATAGTCGAAAAAACTACTGCACCCAGTGCTATTCAATTATGGCTAGCTGATTTAAATACGCCTTCCGCGCAACACAACCCCACAGAAACAGAGACACCCGCACAGACCCATAAGACGCATCATGAAACCTCGCCACGCGCTGAATTAATTTACCTGCTCAATCAAAGCAATAAACGCCAAGCTAAAGTTCAGATCACACCTCGCAAAGCCAATCGCCTGAAAAAAGGTGGCTTTGGTCAAGGCTATCCCATTCAGTTGGATGAGCTGTTTTACGCTTGGAAACACCATACGTTTGCATACACTGCCGATGACGAAGATATAGCCCGTTTACTCCTTCCTCCTACCAGTCCTTACTTGAGTAATAATATTCGCCAGCTATACCTGACAGGCCGTCTAGGTTTAATGACCTTAGATTTATTATTACAAACCGAGCGAGCATATTGGCAAAAAACGGACTTTGCCCCCTTAAAACGAGGCGAACCGCGTCAAGCTGAGTTTATTTGGACAGATGACAGCAACAGCGGAGCACAGCAAATCCGACTAAAAACCCTGCCACCCAGTCAAGACTATTTCTGGCTGGATAAACTTTTTTATGTTGATCAATTGCGCGGCGAATGTGGTGAACTAGAACATACGCCACTGAGTGCTCCACAAGTCATCAAATTACTCAGCGCCCCCCCGATTCCCAAAACAGAGGCTGAAACCGTCAGCTTGCGCCTGTTGGAAATTCTACCCGAAACGGATATACCCCTGCCGGAAGCCCGTCTTACCCCCGAAACCATAGACATTCTTGGCGAAGACCCTGTAGTCAAGCTTTTATTACATGCACCCGATGCGTCTCAATCCGAATCATCCGAATCCGGTCATTGTCAGCACTATGCCAGTCTGAGCTTTATATATGAAACCCACGAGTTACGCTTGGCACACGAACAAGCGATTGTTATACAAACCCTTGAAGGCAAGCGTTATCGCATCCATCGTGACCTAGCGGCGGAGCGGGATGCTGTGGACATTTTGCAAGACTATGGCTTTACCGCACAAAATGCCAATGCCCCCCTAGATTTACACATCAGCACAAACAATGCCGCTTTGCGGGCTTTACACTGGAATCATTTTATCGAACAAGGCATTCCCACACTACGCGAACAAGGCTGGCAAATAGATTACTGCGACAGCTTCCAACTCGCATTCAGTATGGTTGACCACTGGCAAGCTGAACTGGAACAAAACGGCCAAGACTGGCTTGAAATCAGTTTGGGCTTCATGGTGGATGGCAAACGCATTAATTTATTGCCCATTTTGGTTGATATGCTAGCACAAATGCATGACCCGCAAGCATTGCGTCAATTACTCAAAAGCCAAGAGCATTTATTGATTCCATTGGATGAGGCAGAAAATCACTGGATTAAACTGGAATCATCGCGGATAGCTCGCATCTTAGATACCTTGATTGAGTTGTATGACCATGAATCACTGAATGCTAACGGTCATTTATTATTACGCCGTTTTCAGGGAACCACCCTCAGTGATTTGCTCAATGATCCCGCACTACACTGGAAAGGCGCAGCAGAACTCAAGCGTCTCACCCAGCAACTAGAAAACTTTCAAGGCATCAGCCGTGTAACTCCCCCCGTCGGCTTGCAAGCCGAATTACGTCCCTATCAAAGCGAAGGCTTAAATTGGCTGCAATTTTTACGGGAATATCGCTTCAACGGCATCTTGGCTGATGACATGGGTTTAGGCAAAACCCTGCAAACCTTGGCACACTTATTATTAGAAAAACAGGCTGGTCGAGCCAAACGCCCCTCCTTAGTGCTCGCCCCTACCAGCCTAATGAGCAATTGGCGGCGTGAAGCAGAAAAGTTTGCTCCCGAGCTAACGGTACTCACCTTGCATGGTACAGAGCGGCGCGAAGCTTTCGAGGACGTCAATCAACATGACATTATCCTGACAACCTATCCCTTAATTTTGCGCGATGGTGATTTTTATAAGGATTTTCAGTTTTATTATTTAGTCTTGGACGAAGCACAAGCGATTAAAAATGCTAAAGCGAAAACGACTCAAGCAATTTATAACCTACAAGCTGAACATCGCTTGTGCCTAACAGGTACGCCGATGGAAAATCACTTGGGTGAGTTATGGTCTATGTTCCACTTCCTGATGCCGGGATTTTTGGGAGCACAAGACCGTTTTAACCGCCTGTTTCGCACTCCGATTGAAAAACAAGGCGATACCGACCGTCAGCAATCATTACGGCGACGCTTACAGCCATTTATGCTGCGCCGAACCAAGGAGTTAGTTGCCCGCGAATTACCAACCAAGACCGAAATGATTCGCATTGTGCCGCTAGAGGGCGCACAACGCGACTTGTATGAAACAGTACGTCTAGCAATGGACAAAAAGGTACGTGAGGAAATCAGGAGCAAAGGCTTCAATCGCAGCCATATTATGATCCTAGATGCCTTGCTCAAATTGCGTCAAGTATGCTGTGATCCACGACTATTGAAACTAGAGAAAGCTAAAGCAATTAAAACCTCAGCCAAGCTGGAAATGCTCATGGAAATGCTGCCAGCCATGCTAGATGAAGGGCGCAAAGTATTATTATTTTCTCAGTTCACTTCCATGCTGGCTCTGATAGAACAAGCGCTGGAAAAACATTCTATCCGCTATAGCAAACTTACCGGCCAAACTCATGACCGTGAAAGCGCTATTAATGCTTTTCAGGAAGGCGATGCCCAAGTTTTTCTCATTAGCTTAAAAGCAGGCGGTACAGGACTCAATCTAACGGCTGCTGATACGGTCATTCACTACGACCCCTGGTGGAATCCAGCCGTTGAACACCAAGCAACTGACCGTGCTTATCGGATCGGACAAGACAAACCTGTTTTTGTCTATAAACTACTCACTGAAGATACTGTTGAAGAAAAAATCCTTAAATTACAAGCACGCAAGCAAGCTTTATCCGACGCACTTTATGAAGATAGAAATCAGGAAACGCCCACATTCAGTCAAGATGAATTGCTAAACTTGCTCAAGCCACTCGATATGGCGTAAGCAAAGTAAAACTCCAGACCTGATCTGACAGTTACCGATTTTCCGAAGGTGTCTGTCAGGGCGGGTTTAATTCACAAACTTTTCCTTCCAGATCGCTTTCCCATCGACTAACGTCTGCATGGGGGTTCTACCACAACAACGTTTCCCTTGATGGGTACGT
>PDPH01000064.1 GCA_002747435.1 Pseudomonadota bacterium | reverse complement strand
TGGATAAACCGGCATCCAATGGGGCTGAATCCGTACTGGTGGGACATCTCACTCTGGTAGGTCCCACAGTGGGTGCAGCAATCAAACAAGGTGAGTTACTGGGCGAGGTCAATGCCCCGTCAAAAATGAATGGTAACTATGCTCACATTCACATCAGCACAACCAGATCAAAGCATTGTGCGGGTCAGACTATCCCGTTAGATAAAGCATTTGGTAACAACGACGCATGTAACTTTAAAGACAAGGGCAAGGAAGAACAACAGTGGCGTAAAACCCAGTTGATCCGCGATAAATAAGGTTTTAGTTTAAAAACTTAAACTTTAACCCTAGTGGTTTCATTAAGCGATTAATCAGTAGCGCCCTTATTTAGGGCGTTACGCGCTATCGTCAGACTACCTCAGCAGCAAACGTTGTCCCCTTCTGACCATTCCATTATAAAAATTATTGGTATTTTTGATTAATTAAACTACACTGAACAGTGGCTTTTGTTGGTAATTCAGTCAATTATTTAAAAGGAGGAATGCAATGACAAACTTTGCAAGATTGGCTTTTTCTTTTTTCATCATGGCGATAATTACTATCGCTGGGTGTCACGACAATCACGATAATCGCAACAATCACGTGTCAACACTTGCTGCAATCTCCCAAGTCGCAGACAACCTCGATAATCACGATAATCACAACAACCACGATAATCACGGCAACCACGGTAATCACGACAACCACGATAATCACGGCAACCACGATAATCACGACAACCACGATAATCACGGCAACCACGATAATCACGGCAACCACGATAATCACGACAACCACGGTAATCACGACAATCACCAGGAAAACCACACTGGTATTTCTCCCAAAGCTTGCCACGATACTGGTGGTGATTTCACTTTCCCATTCGAAAAAGGAAAACCTTGGACAATTTGCCAAGGTTACAATACACCCGATGTTAGTCATCATGGTGAACTAAAATACGCGCTGGATTTCAGCTTGGATAAAAAGGCAGCGGATGGTCAAACAGGCTGTTCCCTAGCAACAGCCAATGCTTCAGCCGGGCAGAAGGTTTATGCACCCGCAGATGGTAAAATTGCGTGGTATGGGCGCGATCCTATACCGGGTATTAATGTTGATGTGGTGTGTATTAATTTGGATAAACCGGCATCCAATGGGGCTAAATCCGTGCTGGTGGGGCATCTCACTCTGACAGGTCCCACAGTGGGTGCTGCAATCAAACAAGGTGAATTACTAGGTGAGGTCAATGCTCCGGCAACAATGAATGGCAACTACGCCCATATTCACGTCAGCACAACTAAATCAAAGCATTGTGCAGGTCAGACGATCCCATTAAAGAAAGTGTTTGGCGGCAAGTGTGACTTTAAAGACAAGAGCAAAGAAAAACAACAGTGGCGTAAAACCCAGTTGATCCGCGATAAATAAGGTTTTAGTTTAAAAACTTAAACTTTAACCCTAGTGGTTTCATTAGGCGATTAATCAGTAGCGCTCTTATTTAGGGCGTTACGCGCTATCGTCAGACTACTTCAGCAGTAAACATCTTCCTTGTAGCCAATAGCTCAGCCTCGCTCCATACCTGCCACATCGCGCCGCCAAAAACCGCTCCATAAACTCATGACTGCAATAAAAGCAGCTTGTGTCGACACTACCCAAGGAGACATTAATCAAAAATGAGCTGACGTAAAAATATGTAAAATCCCACCGACATGCCCTCGCAAGCTACTGTGTAGAGAAAATAGCCTATACCAAACAGGATAAAAATACGCCCGAGCAAAACAGCCGAAAGGGGTGTTGCATGCCTTGTACTTATTGAATAAACCGCCTAGCGTAAATGGATGGAAAACGGCAACAAAGTAAACTACAAGATAAATAACACGACTATCAAAACTAATGAAACACTACCAAAGCAAATACACAGGCTGATAAAGTATTTACAGGGCTATCCAAAACAATGCTTGTGCGCGCTGTTACATGCTTGTGTAATATGATACTTATGAAAAAAGTGAAAAAAGTTAGCATTTTTGTAGATGTACAAAATATTTACTATACCACTCGGCATGCCTATACCCGCAATTTTGATTACAACCGTTTTTGGGAACAAGTGACGCGTGACCGTGAAATTATCCATGCGTTTGCTTACGCGACCGACCGAGGCGACCCTAAACAACAACAATTTCAAAATATACTGCGTGCCATAGGCTTTCAGGTAAAGCTCAAACCTTATATACAACGCAAGGACGGCTCATCCAAAGGCGATTGGGATGTAGGTATTACCCTAGATGTCATGGAGGCCGCAGCCAATGTTGATATTATTGTGCTTGCCTCGGGTGACGGGGATTTCGACTTACTGTTGCAACGTGTACAACAGCGTTATAATGTGGAAACCGAAGTGTACGGCGTGCCGGTATTGACCGCCAACGCGCTGGTCAATACAGCAACACGCTACATTCCCATTAAGGATGATTTACTGCTTTAGTCATTAAAACCAGCACATTAAAGCTCGTTTCTGTAGCAATTCTTGTTCAAAGATATCCAGCAGGATAGTAGGATCGCTCACAAGCGACCCTAACTCAATAGCCCAAAACACCTTAAAACGCTAGCAAGCGAATCTTCTGGGCGAGTTTAACTAGCTTTTTTGATTACGGACTTTCTCCCGCAATACAAATTTCTGAATTTTGCCTGTTGAAGTACGTGGAATCGACACAAAAACAAACTTCGTGGGAACTTTGTAAGCAGCAAGGTGTTCCCGACACCATTGGCGTAATTCTTCAGCCGTAACTTGCTGATCTTCAGCTAGCTCAATAAAAGCACAAGGGGTTTCGCCCCATTTCTCATGGGGCATAGCGACTACGGCAGCAATATTGACCGCAGGGTGACTATATAAAGCCTCTTCGACCTCAATGGAAGAAATATTCTCACCCCCTGAAATAATAATATCCTTGGAGCGATCTTTGAGCTGGATATAGCCATCGGGATGGATAACCCCTAAATCACCTGAATGAAACCAGCCCCCTGCAAACGCTTTTTGCGTAGCTTGTGAATTACGAAAATAACCCTTCATCACCACATTGCCACGAAACATCACCTCACCCAAGGTTTTACCATCACGGGGAACGGGTTGCATAGTTTCGGGATCTAAAATAGCTAACTGCTCCAAAGCTAAATAACGCACCCCTTGCCGTGCTTTAAGTGTTGCTTGTCGAGGGGCGGGTAAGTTAGACCAAGCTTGATGCCAATCATTCACCACAGCAGGCCCATAGGTTTCGGTTAAACCATATAAATGCGTCACGTCAAACCCAGCCGCTTTCATCGCAGCTAAAACAGTTTCGGGGGGAGGTGCGGCGGCTGTAAAAAACTGTACTGTGTGATCAAGTTGACGCTTGATCTCCTCCTCCGCACCGACAAGCAGCGACATAACAACAGGGGCGCCACATAAATGTGTTACCTGATGATCTGCCAAAGCATTCCACATTGGCTCAGCACGTACCTGACGTAAACAGACATGCGTTCCTACAATGGCTGATAGTGTCCAAGGAAAGCACCAGCCATTGCAATGAAACATAGGCAAAGTCCACAGATAGACCGCATGCTTGGACATCGAAGTGGTAAGTGCATTGCCTTGGGCAAGCAAATAAGCACCACGATGATGATAGACTACGCCTTTAGGATCGCCGGTCGTACCCGAAGTATAATTAATTGAAATGGCATCCCATTCATCTTCTGGCATTAGCCAAGCAAACTCTGGATTACCTTTAGCGAGAAAGGCTTCATAATCAATGGCATTGCTAGGTGTCGCACTTTCTGCTCCCTTGTACTCAGGATCGTTACATTCAATCACGACTGGCTTAACGCTGGCTAATAAAGCCAAGGCTTCCTGCATTAAGGGCATAAATTCCCGATCAACCAACACCACTTTGGTTTGTGCATGCTCAAGCTGAAAGGCAATAATCGCCGCATCCAAGCGTGTATTAATTGTATGCAAAACGGCACGACACATGGGTACGCCATAATGGCATTCCAACATGGCTGGCGTATTAGGTAAGCAGACCGAAACGGTATCACCTTGCTTAATAGCATATTGTTCAACCAGAGCGGAGGCCAATCGCCGTGAACGCGCGTAAAACTCAGCATAACTACGCTTGAGTGAACCGTGAATAATAGCGGTATGCTGTGGGAAAACGGTAGCAGCGCGTTCTAAAAAGTTCAGCGGGGTGAGTGCTTGAAAATTGGCCGGACAACGATCTAAATCCTGATTGTAAAAATTCGTATTCATAAGCTTAAATATCCTTCCATAGTGGGGTGCGTTTATCAATAAAGGCTTGAATGCCTTCTTTAGCATCATGCGCCAATAGATTCTCTACCATAATACGAGCCACATAGCTGTAAGCTTCAGAGAGGGGTAACTCGCGCTGCGCATAAAAGGCTTGCTTGCCCGTTGCGAGGGTCATGCTGGATTTTGAGGCGATTTTATGTGCCATTGCCATCGTTGCCATCTGCAAATCTTCAGGTGGCAGCACATCATTAATCAAACCGATTTCAGCAGCGCGCTTGGCAGAAAGCATATCGCCGGTCAGCAGCATTTCCATCGCGTGTTTACTAGAGATATTGCGTGACAAAGCCACCATCGGCGTAGAACAAAATAAACCTATGTGCACGCCGGGTGTACTGAACTGTGCATTATCAGCAGCCAGCACAAGATCGCAACTAGCGACTAATTGACAACCTGCGGCAGTGGCAACACCAGCCACTTCTGCAATCACCGGCTTAGGACTCTGAACAATGCTCTGCATAACACCTACACAGCGTTCCATAATTTGAGTAAAGTAAGCCTTCCCGCCATCGGACTTGCTTCGCGCAGCGGTCAACTCTTTCAAATCATGCCCCGCACAAAATGCTGGCCCATTAGCAGCCAGCACTATCACACGTACTTGGGGATCGTTAGAAGCCTCAGCAAAGTTAGCTTCTAACGCCTGTAGCATCGTTTCAGATAAAGCATTGCGCCGCTTTACGTCATTGAGCGTTAGACGTAATACACCCTGATCATCCAAATCATGCAATAGCTTATCGCTTACTTGCATAAACCTCCTCCTTTTTCTTAACTACAAGGAAGTTTGAGTATTACACAACAATGAATTGCTATGCCATTAATCGGCTTACTGATTTGCTTTAAATTGGGCTAATTTGGAAGGTAATTAATAATAGGCCAACAAACGCTTGGCTCGCAGCACACCAGCCTGGCATTCGCCCAAACCGATAAATTGCTGGGTATGGTTTTCATATAAGCGCACAATGCCCTCGGCAGCAGACACATTTAAACGCTGCCCTTGACGAATTTTGAGTACTTGTGCTTCTTGCAAATGTAAAGCCGCTAAATGCGGTAAAGCCGCATCGACTGGCAATAAAACAGCATCAAGCGCTTCCTGTCCTTGCTCAGCCAAAGCATGTAATGCTGCCAGCGTGTACATTCTCTGCCCTTGAAAGGGACTGACTACAGTACGGCGCAACATAGAAACATAAGCACCACAAGCTAAAGCAGCACCAATATCTTCCACCAGACTACGAATATAAGTTCCTTTACTACAACAAACTTCCAGTAACAAACGATCAACACTGAAATCAACTAGTCTCAATGTATGAATGTGCACAGAACGTGCTGCACGTTCTACATCAATCCCTTGTCGTGCCCACTTATAGAGTGGCTGGCCATCTTTTTTTAGCGCAGAATACATGGGCGGAATTTGCTGAATAGAGCCACGAAATGGCTTCAAGATTTGATCCAAGATCTCAGCGTTTAATAGCGGAACTTCAGCGACTGCTACTTTCTGCCCTTCAGCATCGCCGGTACTACTGTTAAAACCTAAATGGGCTTCAGTAATATAAGATTTGTCAGAATCTAACAGAAAGCCAGATACTTTAGTTGCTTCACCAAAACAAACAGGTAGCATGCCACTAGCAAGAGGATCAAGACTCCCCGTATGGCCTGCTTTTTCGGCTTGAAAAAGATAACGCGCATCTTGTAAAGCTTTATTACTGGACACGCCTAAAGCTTTATCCAGCAATAAAATACCATTCAACTTTCGAAAATGACGCTTGCGCCCTGACAAAACTTACCCCGCTGCGGTAGTTTTGCCAGACATATTATCACCTATCGAAGCGGTAATAGTTTGGTCTGCCTCTTCTGCCGGTGTCTGTGGATGATTGGCCTGATCAGCCGCAATGGCTTGGTCAATTAATGCAGATAAGGCGTTGCCGCGTACTTGAGTATCGTCATAATAAAAGCGCAGCTCAGGTGTAACACGTAACTTCAACTCATGCCCTAGCTCATGACGTAAAAAGCCAGCCGCTTGATTAAGAATAGCCTCAGCTTCCTTAGCATGCCCTTCTTCCAACGTGTCAAACCAGACTTTGGCATACGCTAAATCTTTAGAAACATGCACATCCAACAGCGTCACCATGCCCAGACGCGGATCTTTGATACGCTCACGGATCAATAACGACAAATCACGCTTCAACTGTTCATTTACACGATCTTGTCTTGAAAAACCATGCACTGAACGGGATCGTTTCGGCATCAAATACTCCTTGCGACCTTTACATGCTCGAAGACTTCGATCTGATCATCTACACGGACATCATTGTAGTTTTTGACTGCTATACCACACTCGGTACCGGCCTGAACTTCCTTAGCATCATCACGATGACGACGTAAAGATTCTAACTCACCTTCAAAAATCACCACATTATCGCGCAAGACACGAATCGGATTGCCACGTCGTACCACGCCTTCAACCACCAGACAGCCAGCAACCTGACCAAAACCAGACGCACGGAATACGTCCTTGACCTCCGCCAGACCAATAAAGACTTCCCGTGTTTCAGGCGACAGCAAGCCGCTCATGGCCGATTTTACGTCATTAATAACATCGTAAATAACGCTGTAATAACGAATTTCAACATCATTATCTTGTGCCGACTTACGTGCTGAAGCATCAGCCCGAACATTGAAAGCCACCACGACCGCACTAGAAGCTGCGGCCAAATCAATATCACTTTCATTCAAGCCGCCAATACCAGAAGAAAGAATCCTTACTTCAACTTCATCATTAGATAGCTTCAGTATTTCACTGCGCAATGCTTCCACACTACCCTGAACATCTGCCTTAACCAACAAATTCACCTGAGGCCGTTCACTGGACTGCATTTGGCTAAATAAATTATCCAGCTTAGTACTTTGTTGTGCCGCAAAACGACTATCACGTTGTTTTTCTTTGCGTAAATCAGCAATTTCACGTGCTTTACGTTCATCACTGACCACAAAGGCTTCATCACCCGCCTCAGGTGCTGCTGACAAACCTAATACAGCAACCGGAATTGAAGGCCCTGCCTCACGCACAGGGCGGCCATTTTCGTCAAACATAGCACGAACGCGGCCATACTCTGTACCACATAATAACATGTCACCTTTGCGTAAAGTCCCTTCGCGTACCAATACCGTTGCGACAGTACCACGACCCCGTTCGACGCTGGCCTCAACCACAGTACCTTTAGCAGGCGCATCGACGGCTGCTTTAAGTTCTTGTACTTCAGCGACTAGCAAAATGGTTTCCAGCAAATCGTCTATGCCTTGACCTGTTTTGGCAGAAACACGTGCCACAGGCACATCACCACCCCACTCTTCAGTCAATACATTATTCTGAGACAACTCACTCAAGACACGATCAGGATCAGCTTCCGGCTTATCGGTTTTATTAATTGCCACCACCATAGGGACTTCAGCCGCTTTAGCGTGCTGGATTGCTTCCTTGGTTTGCGGCATAACGCCATCATCGGCTGCTACGATTAACACCACTATATCCGTTACCTGAGCACCACGTGCACGCATTTTGGTAAAAGCGGCGTGACCTGGAGTATCCAGAAACGTTACTGTCCCCTGCTGCGTATCAACATGATAAGCGCCAATATGTTGCGTAATACCTCCCGCTTCGCCGGAAGCTACCCTTGTTTTACGGATATAATCCAACAAAGAGGTTTTACCATGATCAACATGCCCCATAATTGTAACAACAGGGGGGCGTGTAAAGTCTTCATATTGACTGTCTGACTCAAGCACAGAAGCCAACATAGCAGCATCATCCATTTCTTGTAATGGCTGGGCTTTATGTCCTAACTCTTCTGTTACAAGAATAGCCGTTTCCTGATCAATAGACTGATTAATCGTTACCATCATACCCATTTTCATCATAGCCTTAATGACATCGGTAGCACGAATAGCCAGTTTCTGCGCTAAATCAGATACAATAATACTTGATGGTACTTCAATTTCACGGATCACCGGAGCTACTGGCTTTTCAAAGCCATGCTTGACCTCACGTTCTACTCCAGCTTCTTCACGACGACCGCCGCCGCGACGCTTAGCCCCTTTAGCTCCTTTATGGGTCACATTAGGTGTATTGCCACGCTCATTTTCACGCCCACGGGTTTTAAGCTTTTTCTTCTCACTGCCACGTTTAACCGCCGCAGGTACACTGTCCTCCTCCTCGTTCTTTCCACCAGCGCGTCTACTAGGTGTTTTGACCTCTTCTTCATCAGTTGCGATGGTATTTTTAGGCGCCAGCGAAGGTTTAAGTTTTCCTCTGGATGGACGACGTTTGAGAGCAGCCGCAGCTTCTTCTTTAGCCGCCGCCGCAACAATTTGTCTTTGCTCAAAAGCAGATACATCAGCATCCTCATCTGCCCCAGAACTTGCTGTAACTGAATTAATTTCAGCTACGGATCCCACCACAGGATTTTCCTCAACGACAGCGGTTAACTCCGGCTCACTTGGCTCAGGCTCAGCTACAGCCTCGACAACGGCTTGAGGCTCATCTACCTCATCTACAACAGCATTTGACGCTTCAGTAGGCGTGTAGTCAGCTTGAGTGGGCACAGCCGATTCCTGAGCAGCAGCAAACACTTTTCCCTCGCTTGCTGGCTGATTGTCTACGGCTGCAACAGCCTCAGGCACTGGCACTGCTTCGATGTTTTCTACTGTTTCAGCATCAATACTTTCATTAGCAGCAGGCTTTGCCTTTTGTGCTGGCTCTTTGGCTTGACGCAAGCGCATTGCTTCTAGCTCACGGCGTTCACGCTCCGCCTTCTCAATCAAAGCTTCCCTAGCCCGACGATCCGCATCAGCCTGACGTGCCAAAGCTTCAGCACGCGCGTCGGCTTCACGATCATGCTGTTGCTCATTACCCGATTTACGTAAACCAATCGTCTTCTTACGGCGCACTTCAACACCTGACCGACGGTCACCACCCGCCGCATTACTCGCAGAACGCTTCAAAGTAATCTTGCCAGTACCTGTTTTGGCGGCAGTCGACTCTCCAGCTTCATTCATACGCTCTAGCAAGATTAATTTCTGTGCATCGGTGATTTTGTCCTCAGGACTATTCACCTCTATTCCGGCTCGCTTAAGCTGACGCATTAACACATCAACAGGAGCCCTCACCATCGCGGCAAGTGTTTTCACTTCAATATCCGACATTCAATGCTCTCCCGTTGTGTCATTATGACTGCTCTTCAAACCAAGGGGCGCGGGCAGTCATAATCAAGCTTGCAGCTCGATCTTCATCCATCTCTTCAATTGCCAATAACTCATCAACTGAGCATTCGGCCAAGTCTTCCATCGTCCGAATATCATTGGCAGCCAACTTATAAGCCAAATCCTTATCCATACCGTCCATATTTAACAAGTCATCAGCAGGAATAGGCGCATCCTTGACAATTGCCTCGGTTAATAAAGCCGTACGCGCACGCTCACGCAATTCATTGACAATCTCTTCATCAAACGCTTCTATTTCAAGGAATTCTTCGCGGGGTACATAAGCCACTTCTTCCAGCGTCGAAAAGCCCTCTTCCACCAAAACAGTGGCAACTTCCTCATCAACGTCTAACTTATTGATAAACAAGTCCAGAATAGCCTGCTGTTCAGCTTCTGTTTTAGCCTCAACGTCCTCTACACTCATGACATTGAGCGTCCAGCCTGTTAATTCACTCGCCAAACGCACATTTTGCCCACCCTTACCAATCGCTTGGGATAACTTATCCTTATCTACCCCAATATCCATGGTTCGCTGATCCTCGTCAACGACAATAGAGAGCACTTCAGCCGGAGCCATGACATTCATCACATAAGTAGCCATGTCGTCATTCCACAGCACGATGTCAACCCGTTCACCATTTAACTCAGAAGTGACGGTCTGAATACGTGATCCACGCATGCCCACGCAAGCACCCACTGGGTCAATATTGGGTAAATGAGCATGTACTGCGACCTTGGCACGTGAGCCAGGATCACGAGCAGCCCCCATAATTTCAATCATTTCTTGATTGATTTCGGGTACTTCCAACTTCATCAGCTCAATCAGAAAATGAACATCACTACGGCTAACAATAATTTGTGGGCCGCGTGCTTCTTGGCGAATCTCTTTCAATAAGCCACGTAAACGTGAACCATTATGGACTATTTCACGCGGAATCATTTCTTCACGTGGAATCAAAGCTTCAGCATTATCGCCCAGATCAAGAATAATACCTTTACGATCAAAGCGTTTTACGGTACCCATAATCAGTTGACCAATGCGATCACGGTAACTCGATACCAGCTTCTCCCGCTCAGCCTCACGCACCTTGGCAACAATCACTTGCTTAGCGGTTTGGGCAGCAATCCGTCCGAACTCAACTGATTCAATTTTTTCTTCAATATAATCACCAACCGCCACTTCCAAACCGCGATTCTTAGCATAACTCAATAAGATCTGGCGTTCAGGACTTTCAAACTCAGGATCATCATCATCCAGCACTTTCCAACGACGGTAAGTTTCATAGTCGCCAGACTGACGGTCAACCGTGACACGAACGTCCATGTGCATGCCAAAACGTTTGCGAGTTGCCATCGCCAAAGCGGTTTCAATCGCCTCAAAAATCAGCGACTTACTTACACTCTTTTCATTGGAGACAGAATCAACCACATAGAGGATTTCTTTGCTCATGAACTTACACCACTCCTTTTTCCTTTATTAGGTTTTTTCGGCGTTTTTTGTATTGTGTATATCAATCTTCCCCGATCGATAATATCAAAGGGAATAGTATAATGATTACGCTCCGCCTGATCCGTCGTCTGAATAACCAGACTCCCTTCCTGCTCATCAACCGATTGCAAAACACCCACGAAATTGCGCCTTGACTCGATTGGCATACGAGTACGCACTTTCAGCGCTTCTCCAATATAACGCTGATATTGTTCCAGCGTGAACAATACACGATCCAAGCCAGGAGAAGAGACCTCTAAGACATACGCTACCGGGATAATGTCCTCTACATCCAAAGCTGCACCCAATTGCAAACTGACTTTGCCACAATCGTCGACACTGATACCGTCTTCAGACTCAATAAATACTCGCAACAGTGCACTCTCACTATAGCTACGGTATTCATATCCCCATAGCTCATAGCCTAAACCTGTTACAGTCATTCGAATCAGTGTTTCCAGCTTTTCCTGCATGTAACCTTCGTCCTGTCCCCAAATAGGGGGTAATAAAAAAGCCCCTAAAAAGGGGCTTTTTTTATATTTGGTAGCGGGGGCAGGATTTGAACCTGCGACCTTCGGGTTATGAGCCCGACGAGCTGCCAGACTGCTCCACCCCGCAT
>PDPH01000063.1 GCA_002747435.1 Pseudomonadota bacterium | reverse complement strand
GCTGCGTAATCACAAGCAGTTTTCGTTAATCAAGCGTACTGATGCTGGCCTTAAGTTAGCGTGGAGTAAAAATCTGTCCAGCATTTACGAGGGGCTCGCACAAGTCTTTCCACCCGGTTTGCTATACCGGGATGATCATGAGTATTTTGACCCTTATTCCATCACCTTCAGTCTGGATGAAAAGCAAATTATTTTTCGGAATACTGCATACCGATCCCGTGATGAAGACAAACTGTTTTCTCCTGTCGTTCTGGTCGATGTGGCGAGCGGTGCTATCGAAAAATATCCAGCTATCGCGCTTAACTCATCCGTCATCGTTGATCCGCAAGCCAGGTATTTTTTTAAGGATGATTATGGCTGCGATACCGAAAAGACGAAACTGTATAGCCTAGTGGATTATAGTGATAGTCAGTACATTGAAGGTGAGATTATGGCAGTCAGTCCTGATGGTGATGTGCTGGCAACATGCTATGAGAACGAACTTTCACTTTTAGTCAATAACGATTTTTGACGTGGATGCCATCCAGATAAACCATCGGATACATGGCTTCCCGTGGAGTGGACACGCCTGCCATTCAATAACCTGTTCCATCACCGCATCAGTCACCTTTTAAATTAACGCAGCAGAAACATCGACCCGATAAAGTCCTTCCAGCAGTGTCACGTTCAGCAGTTACACAGTTCTATTTACAATCTCCTTCAAAGCTCACATTATTTAGCATTAATGCTCGTTAAAATGCTCCAAGAAATTGGCTTTTGCACTAATAAAACTCAGCCTTATGGCTGTGCTGGACAAATCCTTGCAAAAAAAGAGCTGGATTGGTATGTCGGCCAACTTCAAAGCCCTGATAATATTAGCCCCACTAAATGATCTGTCCCCCAAATATACACCGCACAAATCACGGCCTCACCGATAATCACCCCCAATAAGACCTTCCACAAAGGTATACGCATGACTTCGCTGACATAACAAATCAAGTCTGTCGGCACCACTGGAAAAAAGCCCCATAAAGTAATGACTGGAATTTCCTTGCCTTTCAGAGCCTGTTGTAACTGAGCAATTTGTTTAGGGTATTTTTTATTAAAATACACATCAAAGCCCAAATAACGCCCTAAATAATAGGCAATGCTAGAGGAAGTCAGCACACACAGCAAAGTCACCACATACAAAGGCCAAGCTGGTAAAACCAAGGCACCAGCCAATAATAAAGGTGTTAAGGGTACAAGCGTAAAGCCCCGTAAAGTACCAATCAAAAAATAAATCAACAAGCTTTCTACTAAATTTTCAGAAAATAAAAGCTTTAGATTATTAGCATGAAACAACTCAGGTTTGAAAAAATACAAGCCCAGAAAGGTGCTTACCAACGCCAACCAAACCATTAAAGTAAGGCGTTGAACATCTTTGTTTTGCATAGATCAGGCAAGTCTCCGTTGGATTACCACATCCAATTGCAAAGCACTTTAAGTGTGCATGTAAAGAATGGGATTTTCCATCACACAGCGTATAAAAGCTACCCCCACCTCGTTAGCCTAACGACTCAAATAAGCCTCGGCTGTAGTAGCTGGTAAGCTAGGACAGTGTTAAAATCGCAGCATGGAACCAAACCAGCAAACGCTTATCCCCACCCCCATACACCACATTACCGCGCTGATACTGGCCGGTGGCCAAGGTAGCCGTATGGGTGGTTTAGATAAGGGCTTGCTGGATTTTAAAGGTCGCCCCTTAGTGGAATACTTAATTCAAGCCTTGCAAGCGCAAAGTGGTCAAATACTTATTAATGCTAATCGCAATCTGTCCAGCTATGCCACTTATGGCTTTCCGCTAATTAACGATGAACTGGAAAATTTTCAAGGGCCACTCGCTGGAATCGCGGCTGCCCTGCAAGCTACCCGTACACCTTGTTTACTCACAGTACCTTGTGATAGTCCTTTTGTCGCTACTGACATGGCTGAACGACTTTATCAAACTATGCAAAGCCAGCAGGCTGAACTCGCAGTCGCTCATGATGGCGAGCGTTTGCACCCCATTCATGCACTTATTCCAGTAAGACTATTGGGTAGCTTGCATCGCTATTTGGCAAGCGGTGAACGTAAGGTAGAAAAATGGTATAGACAACATCAAATGGCTCAGGTGGATTTTTCCGATAAAGCACACTTGTTTCGTAATATCAATACACTAGAGCAAAAACAGCAACTGGAACGAGAGGAGTAAACCCTAGCATGCCAGATAACAAACCCAAACCGCCCATCATTGGTTTTTGCGCCTACAGCGGTACCGGCAAAACCACCTTGCTGACTCAGCTCATTCCCTTACTTAAAACTAAGCGTTTGAAAGTCACCGTCATTAAACATGGTCACCACACGGTTGAACTGGACACACCGGGTAAGGATACTTATCAAATGCGTGAAGCAGGCGCGAACCAAGTAATATTAGCCTCTAAACGTCGTCTAGCGTTATTATTGGAATGTGAGGCACAAGCGGAAGCATCCCTAGAAGATGCACTCAAGCTGGTAAATCCCCATTGTGCAGATTTGATTTTGGTAGAAGGCTTTAAACGCGAAGCGATACCAAAGATTGAAATACACCGCCCCGCCCTTGGCAAACCACTATTATTTCCTGATGACCCGCTGATTATAGCGCTGGCCAGCGATCAAACCTTGGATCTGTCTGAATATGAGCATGCGCCTACTCAATTAGATTTAAATCAACTATCCAGTATTGTTGACTTTATCGAACAGCAAATTTTAGGGGCTGCGTCGCAAGCGTAATGCTTCGGAATTTTTCGTTACACGTTTACTCTATTCGGTAGATTCGGTAGTGATCTTATATTTTTTTATTTCATATGGAGTCATCCAGTGAATGTCATCACTCGTCGCAGACTTTAAAGTGTACCAATAGAATTCACTAGGAATACCCATTTCTTCGTAATATTGCAGATATTTTTGATGCTCAACGTGACTTTTTGGTAGTTTATTAGGATTTTCAATCCCGTCACCTGCCCATGAATGTACTCCAATTTTCGCCCCTCGTTGAGCAGTTCTCTTTACACCAGAAAGGAAAAAATCGGTTCCTCCAGATGCGACAAGTCCATCGCTTGGGATAAGTGTATTTAACTTTTGGGGCTGTCCTAGAATAAACTAGTTATCTAGGACAGCCCCTTATATTTTGTTGCTACTGACATTTGCCTGCACCCACTAAAACAAGGCTACAATCACGCCAAATACGATTGCACCTATCAAGGTAATTTAGAATCATTATCGTCCATTTTATTACAGTATAACTTACATTAACCCAGCAACAAAATACCCATTACGCAGCATAACAACAGGGCAAACGCTTGAAGTAACTGACTGATATTACGTGAATTAAGCCTCACAACTATATCAATCTAATCAAAAAATTATTTCAAGCGATTGCCCTGAGCGTAACAAAGTGCCAATAAAACTTAACGTCCTAACACTGTGCCATCCCGACGCGGATCAGCACCGCCTTCTAGGCCATCCTCGGTGATTACAATACTGTGCAGACCTGAATTCAGGTTACGCACCTTCGTTTTGTAGCCCATCCCTTCCAAAGCATCTTTCATATCAACAGCGGAAGTATTTTCTTCTAAATCATAAGTGCCGAAACCATTGAACTTATGTGGCAAAGCAATGGCTTGCTGCATGTCCATACCCCAATCAATATGTGCTACCAGCGTTTTAGCAACATAACCGATAATGCGTGCACCACCGGGTGAGCCAACCGCCATGTAAGGCTTGCCTTCCTTGAATACAATACTGGGCGACATAGAAGAACGGGGACGCTTACCCGGTTCAACCCGATTCGCAACCGGCACACCGTTTTTCTCTGGCTTGAAAGAGAAATCAGTCAACTCATTATTCAGCAGGAAGCCACGTGTCATTAAGCGTGAGCCAAAGCCGTTTTCAATGGTCGTCGTCATGGAAACAATATTGCCTTTCTTATCCACAATCACGAAGTGACTCGTAGAAGGCAATTCTAAAGCCGCATCATCCGCCCATTTAGCCGCAGCACCCGCCACTGGATCACCCGGCTCAACCGTTTCCAAAGCTTGGTTACCAGACAATAACTGCGCACGTTGCTCCAGATAATGACTATTCACAAGCTCTTTGACAGGTACATCAACAAAATCAGCATCGGCAATATAACGCCCCCGATCTGCAAATGCCAAACGCGACGCATCACCAAACAAGCGCCAGCTTTCTGGATTATCAGGTCCCAGCGTTGCTAAATCATAATGATTCAGCATGCCTAATATCTGACCAACTGTTAAACCACCCGAGGTTGGAGGCCCCATACCACACACTTCAAACTGACGGTAAGGCACACAGACCGTATCGCGGCTAATCACCTTATAGCTATTCAAATCATCCATTGCCAAAACGCCCGGATTATCTTTCGCATTTTGTACCGTTTTGACAATATCCTCACCGATTTCACCGAAATAAAAGGGCGCAACACCTTTTTCTGCTAATAGTCGTAAAGTATTGGCATATTCAGGGTTCTTGCGCAGGAATCCAGCGGGAAGCGGCTCACCAGCTTCAGTAAAGAAATAATTGCGCGTTGCTTCAAAACGTTGCAGTGATTCAGCGCTGTCAGCAATTTGCTGCGACATATGATCAGTCACTTCAAACCCCTTATCCGCTAAAGCAATGCTCGACTGGAACAACTCAGCCCAAGGTTTGCTGCCAAAGCGCTCATGCACAGCAGCCAATAAAGCCGGTGTACCCGGCGTTCCAACGGAACGTCCCCCCACAACTGCATCCATAAATTGCAAAGGTTCGCCCTTATCATCCAAAAATAATTCAGGCGTCGCTGCTTTGGGGGCTGTTTCGCGGCCATCAATGGCCCAAAGCTTTTGATCTTCAGCATCCCAGAGCACCATAAAAGCACCGCCACCCAAGCCGGATGATTGCGGTTCAACCAAGCCCAAAGTCAACTGCACAGCCACCGCCGCATCAAACGCATTACCACCGGCTTCCAATACTTCGAAACCCGCCTGGGTAGCATACGGATTGGCAGACGCCACCATATAATCGCTGGCTTTAAACAATGATTTTTCAATTAGGGTATCAGCAGCCTGCGGGGCAATTTCATCCGTCACCTGCAAAGCTGACACGGTAGGCATAAAACCCATTAGACTCAGACCTATTAGCCCACCTAATGACAAACGCGGAATTATTTTCATATCAATGATTCTCCTCTGGGGATTAAAGCGACAGCATTATGCTCGCGCCGACGCTCAAGCGTAATTTATTAGGCTGAAAATGCCAAGAGCAGGCTTTTGATAATCATCATTACCATTTCGCCCGTTAAAGCGGAGAATGAGTGAGAGGCTATTATTCCGCAGCCTAGTTCAATCCACTTTACCAAGCAGGTGTCCTATGACTGAAAAGCAACTCGCTCGCATTATGTATGCCCTTATTATTGTTGGCTTGGGCATGGCCGCAGTCGGTGTGCTGCTGGTCATTTTTACCGATATTGTCACCGGCTACGGTGTTAAAGGTATTGGCATTATTGCTGCGCTAATTGCGGGTGGTTTATTCCTGTCAGTGCCTGCTAAAATTTACTTAACCCTGCAACTCATGAAACACAATGATGAACAGCTAAGACGTAAACGAGAACAAGAAGAACAAAACAAACAAAGCACTTGATCTATTACTTTCGCCCCGCAATACTAATAAATAACTACTCACCGGCCATCACGCCGATCAAAATCTTAAAACGAGGGCTTATTCAATATGCTAAAACCTTCACGCCTATTAGCTCTGAGTGCTGTTTATTTATTGGTATGGGCTTGGCAAACAGCTCAAGCCAGCTTACCGATGGATGGCTTTTTTACTGCTACAGCAAACTGTCCAGCCTATCATTCCATTCGCAAACAAACCAATCCGGGTGGTTTGCACACCGAAGTTGGAAAAAACTATCCCTTAAAAGCCAAAAACCGTGCCGCCGCGACACATTACCTGATTGAGTTGGGCAAAGAAAGTGGTCTGAATACCCCCCAACAACGTTGGGTAGCTGTCAACTGCGGAAAACTTCAGGAAGTTGGTAGCAACAACAATGACACACCGCCCTCCACTCACACACTCAACCCACAGCATGACTATGTATTGGCTGTTAGCTGGCAGCCTGCTTTTTGCCAGACCCACCGCAATAAGACTGAATGCCGTAGCCAACATGCGGAGCGTTATGATGCGCTCAACTTATCGCTACACGGCTTATGGCCACAACCTCGTCATAATACTTATTGTGGCGTGGATACGACCTTAAAAGCGATTGATCGCCGCAGTGCATGGCACTTATTGCCTAATTTGACGATGAGTGCAGCAACCCGTCGTGAACTAGCGCGAGTCATGCCTGGCACAGCATCTTACCTGCATAAACATCAATGGTATAAACATGGCACTTGCTATGGCACAGACCCGGAAACCTATTTTCGCCACTCCATTCGCTTAATGCAGCAAATCAACCGCTCTGCGGTGCGCGATTTATTTGCCCAGCATATTGGTCAATCAATCAGCATTAGCGACATCCGGCGCGCGTTTGATCAAAGCTTTGGCCAAGGTGCTGGAGATCGTGTCTACATTACTTGCTCAGGTAAGCTATTAAATGAACTAAAAATCAATTTACGCGGCTCTATTCAAGCTACTAGTACACTAGGAACATTGATACGCAACGCCCCTAGCAACCCACATGCTAATTGCCACAGCGGAATAGTAGATCCAGCAGGATTTTAAGCCGCAATAATATTATTTGCTTGACAGGCTAATCTTATTCGCGTTTTACTAAAAATCGTGGCAGGGAATAGACCCGCCAGTTTTTCAGTAAGGAGTTTACTGAGCTATGTCAAACAAACCACTTGAACTGTCTTTATCAAAGACAGCGGCTTATAGCTTCGACTTTTTAGTCTTTATTGGCCGTTTCCAGCCCTTTCATAATGGGCATTTTCACGTCTTGCAAACAGCCCTCACACAAGCTGAGCATGTCATTGTGTTAGTAGGCTCAAGTTATCAAGCGCGTGATTCACGTAATCCTTGGACATTTGCAGAACGCGAAGCACAAATTTTATCGGCCTTGAGCGCTGAACAAGGAGAGCGCCTGATTATCTTGCCGCTGCTGGATGATTTGTACAATGATCAAAATTGGGTGAGCCGCGTACAACAAAGCGTGCATGGGGTTACTTGTCGCTTTCCGCCCAAAATTGGTCGGCAAACACCACGTATTGGTCTGATTGGTTACAGCAAGGATGAAAGCTCGTATTATTTATCCTTATTTCCGCAATGGGAAAGCATGAATGTTGCTGCACAAGACAATTTATCCTCCACCCCCATCCGTGAGCAGTTTTTCCTGCATGATCAAATCAGCACTGATTTACCCGATGCGGTACAGCATTATCTTGATAACTTTCGCCAAACGACGACCCATCAAAATATCGTCAAAGAATGGCAATTTATCCATGATTATTTAAGTGGTTGGGAAAACACGCCTTACCCACCTATTTTTGTTACCGTAGATGCCGTCGTGATACAAGCAGGGCATGTTTTACTGGTAGAGCGTAAAGCGCGTCCAGGTGAAGGCTTGCTCGCTTTACCCGGCGGCTTTATCCGTCCCCAAGAAAAATTAAAAGATGCGGTGATTCGTGAACTACGCGAAGAAACGCGCATAAAAATACCTGCACCCGTGTTAATGGGTTCTATTATTCGTGAACAAGTCTTTGATGCGCCGCACCGCTCAGCGCGTGGCCGTACCATTACCCATGCGTATTTAATTGAACTCAAACCCGACCGTGCGGGACTAGCCAAAGTCAAGGGCAATGATGATGCACGCCAAGCCTTATGGGTGCCCTTAGGTGAATTAAACCCGGCAGTGCTTTTTGAAGACCATTTCCATATTATCAAGGCTATGGTCGGTTAATCGTCGCTTAGCGGATAGACTGCTAATCATTACACTTCAGAACATCAGGAGGAGTTCCATGTTCAACATCCATGATAACCCTATTTTCGACAATCTGATTTTAAACACTGACAGCTATAAGACTAGTCATTACTTACAATACCCACCCGAGTCGGAAGTCATCTCATCTTATATCGAAGCACGCAAAAATGCCCGTTTTGGACACGTCTTATTTTTCGGCTTACAAGCGTTTATTAAACAATACTTGCTCCAGCCCATTACGATTGAACATATCGATGAGGCAGAAGCTATTTTGCAGGCACATGGTGTGCCTTTTAATCGAGCGGGTTGGGAAATCATTCTAAAGGAATACCAAGGCTTTTTACCGCTGGAAATCACCGCCTTACCAGAGGGCAGTATCGTGCCTACAGGCACAGCCTTGGTTCAAGTACAGAATACGGATCCTTGCCTTTATTGGTTACCTTCTTATATAGAAACAGCGCTACTGCGAGCCGTTTGGTATCCCAGTACCGTGGCTACTATTTCTTGGAAAGCAAAACAGATTATTCGTCACTATCTGGAATTAAGCAGCGAACAGGTGGAAACCCAATTACCTTTCAAGCTACATGACTTCGGCGCGCGCGGTACTTCATCACAAGAAAGCGCAGCATTGGGTGGTATGGCGCATTTAGTCAATTTTCTGGGCACAGATACTATTGCAAGCTTATTGGCCGCTCGACGTTATTATGGTGCGGACATGGCTGGATTTTCGATTCCTGCGGCTGAACATTCCACGATGACTGCTTGGGGACGGGAACATGAAGTAGATGCTTATGCCAATATGCTGGAGCAATTTGCACAAGCGGGTAAACTCGTCGCGGTAGTATCTGACTCTTATGACATTTACCATGCTGTATCAGAGCTGTGGGGCAAACAATTAAAAGAAAAAGTTATTCATAGTGGTGCAACTATTGTTATTCGCCCCGATTCTGGCGATCCCAAAACGGTCGTCCTAGAGGTATTGGAACGTTTATATGCCAACTTTGGCGGCCATGTGAATCGCAAAGGCTATAAGGTTTTACACGACAGTGTGCGTGTCATTCAGGGAGATGGCGTTAACCTAGACTCGATTGGTGTCATTTTAGAGCATGTCTGCCAACATGGTTTTTCCACAGAAAATATTGCTTTTGGCATGGGAGCTGGATTACTTCAAAAAGTAAACCGTGACACCTTGAACTTTGCCATGAAAACATCAGCGATTCGCATTCAAGATGAATGGCATGATGTTTACAAACAACCAAAGACCGACCCCAGCAAGCATTCACGCCGTGGCCGATTGGCTGTTATTCAGAAAGAAGGCACATGGCAAACCATACCGGAATCTGAACTGGGTGACGCAGACAATCAACTCAAACCCGTTTTTCGCAATGGACAACTACTACGAGAAACGGATTTTGATGAGATTCGCCGCCGCAGTGAACAAGTGAGCAGTAGCGTATTATCCTGAGCAAAATAAAATACGGCTTTGGATAAATGGATTGATCGAAAGCCGTATTCAGTCGATAGAGCATTACACAGCAACAGGTATTTTATGCAAGCCGAAGAATTTATTGCCCACATTAATGCACTAAACGTATGGAAAAAAGGTGATCAACGCGCTCCACACAAGCCATTGTTACTGTTACTGGCTTTAGCACGCATTGCTGGCGACCAAACACGCTTAATTCCATTTAATGAGATCGAGAAAAAGCTCTCTCAGCTATTACAAGATTTTGGCCCTAGTCGTACCAGCTATCACCCCGAACTTCCTTTTTGGCACTTACAATCAGATGGCATTTGGGAAATACCCAACACTACAGGCGTATTAAGCAGTTCAGGTAGTATTAGCAAAAAATACCTGCGTGATCATAATGTTATGGCTGGACTCACTCCAGAAGCTTATGATCTGCTCAAAGCTAATCCAAACTTATTAGAACAAACTGCCCTGCAACTGTTGGAAGACAACTTCCCACTCAGTATTCACCAAGATATTCTTGATGAAGTTGGTTTAGCTTTTGAAGCTATGCCACAGCTTAGCTTACAAAAACGTCCTAAACGTGACCCTAGTTTTCGTCGGCGAGTACTAGAGGCCTACGATTATCGCTGTGCTGTTTGTAGCTTCAGTGTGCGTATGGAAAATATACCGATAGCCTTGGAAGCAGCTCATATTAAGTGGTTTCAAGCAGGTGGCCCTGATATTGAAAGTAATGGCTTGGCACTTTGCTCTTTGCATCACAAACTGCTCGATCGTGGTGCTCTAGCCATTAGCAAAGAACATAAAATTGTTGTATCAGAAAAAGCCAATGGTCATGGTGGATTTCAAGAATGGGTACTCAACTTCCATGATAAAGCTTTGCAAAAACCGCGCAATCCGTCGTATGCCCCCAAAACAGAATTTACTGAATGGCACATTCGTGAAGTATTCCAAGGCAAATATCACTAATCCCAATAATTTACCCTCTCTGGTAAAACCCAGCGTACAAGATGATCATCACAATCCCCTTCGTAACGCATGCGCAGCTCAGGAATAATCGACACCATCCGCAAGACACGGAAAATACGTATCAAGCGCCCCAATACTGCCACCTCAGCATTATTGATAGTATTGATAGGCAACAAACTGACGGCCACAATAGCTGTATCAAAAAGATACCAGCCATTCTTGAATAGGTATGCGCACCAATCAACAAAGCATATAAAATAATGATGGCGACTACAAATAGCTCAAACCAACAATTAGCTTTCAAGCGCTCTAAACGCTTTTGCCAGACATCCAGCATATGTTGATTATTTTGACTCGAATGGTTCCGGTCATTCCATAGAAACTGGCACTTCTGTACGCCCAACCCGTGCAGGCAAACTGATTAGCGCTTTTACGTACCCCCACAGAAAAAGCTGCAAATCCATTGGCTTATCTTTCTGGCTTTCGCCACTGTTGACGAGCACCTTCCAGTAATGGGCGGATTTTATCAAATTGCTCTCGGCTTATATCACTAGAGTAGGCTTTTCTCATCGGGGTTTAGGGCGTTATGACTAAAAGCGACAGTCTACACCATCAGAGATCTTAAACAGGCTCTGAGACACAGTGTTATGAAGTCCTGAAAACAGGAATGCAGCGACAGCGCATCGCAGCAGCATTTGAACTGGCTCTGATGTGGGATGATGGAGCCTTGTTTATTATTTATGCCAAGGCTGAACAGCAAAGTAACGCTTTGCAAAAATCTTAAATGGCAAAATGATAAACCAAACCACAAGCCAAACTTACTGCTATAATTATTTGAGGGGTAACTATTTCGGGATTTGCACCGAATGATTGTGTCAGATGATTTCAAATTAACCAAAGTTGAGAGTAACGCCACATCACTTGCAGTTAGTGGAAACCAGTCATTGACTGTCGAAGGGCTAAAAATAGAGGCTCAATACCTCTTACATAGCTGCGGATCACTCTTAATCCTCAGCGATAACCAACCCTTCGAAGAGAGGATAAACGTCCACCTGATTGACAACAACAAACTATTAGATACCCTAGAAATCTCCCCACCCTACCAATCCATAATCATCGAAGACTCCCAAATCATCGATGACCAAACCATCGGCCTGACGATCAACAACGACCAGTTCCTTATTCACGTCCGAACCACCGCTATCGGCCTTCTGGAAAAACTAAAACTTCTCACCCAAGGTGAGAAGTTCGGTAAAAACGGCCTGCTCACTTTCCAGAACCCGCACAGCACGCCTTGGAACTGGCGGTGCGCGATGTGGTGCATGGTCGTGAGGTAAAGAACAAAACGGCACTCGCAAACCCCAAGCGTTGGATTTATTTAAAGATCTTGCAGAACTGCAAAGTTAATGGAGGAAGAAAATGAAACATAAACGAGTAATATTAATAACGACGCTATTTATAGCATGTATGAGCGCCGTCTGGACACATGCTCACTCAAAAGAAGAAAAGCATAACTTGGCTGACATTCTAAAGCGGGTTAATCAGCTAGAAGAAACATCACCTTCCCTTACTCAGTCAGCTTTAAAAAATATGGAACCGAAAATCCAAGCTCTGGAGAATGAAAGGTTCGATGGCTACCAATTTGAT
>PDPH01000062.1 GCA_002747435.1 Pseudomonadota bacterium | reverse complement strand
TTGCCATCGGGCGTCAGCAGGTTGATTGAAGTCTGTCGAAAACTGGATGTGAGCCTTGTGTAATCAATACGTTACTGCATTAAGTTGGCGCTTATGACACCCCTCCCTCCCCATCGCGCAACGTGATCATTTTAGTGAGCATGTGATTGGCGGTGTACTTACCCAGCTACGTTCCGTACCGGTTGGCATGCTGATTGATATAGCATTGTATCGTGATTACCCGGAGCTGCACGCTACACAGCAGCAGTCACTTACACAACAAGTCGTCGAGCACATTGCTTGCCTACAAATGACCACAGCCATGTTCCCTGAAAGCATTCTACGCGCCAATCAAATCATGAATGCTGCTCAGGCTTTAATGGTTGCTGATTTATTTAATGAGCCTCAACTGTTTGAACCCTACCGTACAGTCGGTATGGAGGCCGCCGCCAGTCTATTATTGGAAATCTGCCAGCACCAAATTTTCGATAAAACGCTTGATAAGGAACTCATTAACTACTGGAGCAGACAATTAGGCATTGCGGATTGGTATCATTGGGCTTGATAAAAAATCCCCCCTAAACAGGTGGTGATCAATCCTTGTTCTATAATCAGACGTAAAGGCTAAAGCCACAGTGAGGGAGGCAGTCCTTTGAAGCTATATTACCCGTCTGATAGCTCGTTTCTATATAAATCGTTGATGTTCGCCGCATTATTGGCAACAAGCATTATTTTATTTGAAATTCAACTACTGACAACACAACCGTGGACTGGACTAGTATCAGGTAATCAGCTTAACGATAATAACGGTAATTCTGAAAGCGTGATAATCAATGCTGTTGACTATCTGGCAATGCAAGAAAGTATTCAGGCGGGTGATCGTATCATTGCAATTAAATCAGCAAACTACCCTTACCTGCCTGTATCCCCGCAACAACTGAATACAGACCCGGAACAAACGGGAAGTTTTACCAGTTTAAATCGGATTTATGCAACGAATACAGCATTGTATCAGCGTTTGACTGATCAGGGAGCACTGACCTTAAAGATGGCGAACACTGAAGAAGTTATGTTGACATTACAGCCAGATCGCCCACTGTATTCGTTGCACCAATTTAAAGTCCTTCAGTTGCTCAAGTCATGGGGCTAATATGTTGTCTTGTCATGACCCCAATACATAGGCAAATACGGTGTTAAGGTGGGGCGACCACGCATACCACAGCCACTGCGGGTTAGCTTTACTGCCAACGTATAATACCCGCTTAGAAGCCAAAGCTTCCTCGAATCTCCCTATCTAACAGAAGGCTGCTGATCATCAGCCGATTTACCCACACCGATCAGCTTAAAGACAATGAAATAAAATAATACGCAGAGAATACTAATAGCCAACAAAGTCATCCACGGATCTGGTGCTGATTCGGTAAAAATGGAAGGCGACTCCAAGACAGAACCTTCATAATTAACAAATAAAAAGGCGTATAGGTTATTAGCAGAATGCGCTCCCATCGCCAATTCCAGACCATTATCACGAATAGTGATGATGGAAAAGAACAAGCCCAGCGTGAAATAATTCAAAGGCATTACCCAAGAATCAATATTATTTTCCGGGTTAGCTAAATGCGGTAATGTGAATAAAATTGCAGAAATAATTGCAATAATCCAGCGGTTAGACATAAGCAGTCGAAGTGCCTGCATTAAATAGCCACGAAATAATAATTCTTCTGTACAAGCCTGCAAGGGCGTAAAAATCAAAGCTAAGGGTAGAAAAATCAAAAATGCCTTGAGATCAAGGCTAAAACTTAAACTATCCGGTGCAGCCACAAAAGAAATCAGCAAAAGTCCCAATAATAAACCGCCAAATACGCCGGCCCCCAAGAAAAAGTGCTGCCAATTTATCCGCGCAAAAGGTGTGATCAAGGTTTTAAATGAGCGATCATGAATAAAACGAACTGCTATAAACAAACTCACCAATAAGCAAACAAAAGTAAAGCTAATGGCCAAATAACTAATGATGGGATCAATCCCTTCAAAACGTAGGGTATCGGCATAAAAATTAGTATCAGGATTACCATCTTCTGTGACCAGCAATACCAACACCACCAAAGGCACAGCACCAAGTACCTGCCACATAACGGCAATCAACAGCATTGACACTAAATAACGCCACCAATTGTTCTTGCCCAACGAAGCCAGTTCAAGGTAGTTCATCATCATTGGAGTTCCTTATGTTCCTTATGACTAAACTGAGCTAGCCCATGCTCAAGCTAGCTCAGACAAACTGTACTCAATGTACCTTATCAATCACCGCAAAATCTAATGTGCGATCTTCCGGTGAGCTATTGATAGCAGCGACTTCTTGGCGCTTGTGTAACAAAATGTAAGCAAGGCACGTGAAGTAAAGCCCAATCACCGCAGCACCAACCCACTGAATTTGCAGGAAATCCAATTTAAACATCAAAGTCAAAGCAAACAGCGCCGACAGATTGGCAAGAATGTACTTCCACTTACCAAAGCGTTCTGTAGTCAAGTTTAAATTATCGGTATACAGACGAATCAGGGAGTCGAGCGAATTAACCACAAACGTAATTCCCACAAAAACCATCGCTAGCGAAATCAAGCCTTCGGTAAGAATACCATTGCTGTGGTAGTAGTATAAAACGACAAACCAAATCGCCAATGGAATGGAAGGAAATACCAATAAGGAAAGCAATAATTGCCAAGTGCGCAAACCGCCCACAAAACGTGCTGTAAACTGACCAATCATAATGCTCCAAGCAAACCACCAAAATAAATAGAACGCATGATAATCATTAATCGGTAAAACAAATTTATGAAAATTGCTAAAATAACTGCCAATCATTGCCAGATTTTTTACAAACACTGATGGCGCAATCGCTGCGGCCAACCACATACCTACAATTAGAGCCAAGAATAACCAAGTAGAAGCCAGACTAAGCACCCGTACAAACTTAATATCAGTGCTGGAATAAGTCGCTGCCAGAATGACACAAAACACAATAACATAAAAAGTAATCACAATACTTTCGCCATCACCGATTTGTGGCAAATACCAAGGCAAATTATTTAGCAATAAATAGGCAGTGAAGGCACAAGTACCAATAATTACAACATTATTCAGCCACTTTACCACTGGAATTTCAAAGAACTTCACACGCGGCTCAATAATACAAAAGTAAAAACAGGTTAAGAAATAAAAACCCCAAATCATAAAACCCCAAAAGCCAAACTCAATGGCCAGTGGATTGCTGAAAGCATATTCAGGATTAGCGGCTGTATCCGCATAAGTACCAAACTCGGTCAACGGAAACATAATCAAGCCCACATCCAGACCGGATGTAAACAAAATAGCAATAAAAGTAAATGTATGAACCGGAGTTACGCCAATACAGCGCAAATTCCCCCAGCGATATAACAAAAAGAGAACCGCCAGAACAGTAAAAATAATTCCGACAGATAACCATAAATTCATCGTAATTCACCTCTAGTTTAAACAAAAAAGCCCTCTATCTCTCCCTCCTGACTGCAAAGCAGCAAGCAGATGGTTTAACGTTGTTGTGTTTGGTATTTTGGGTGAATCCAAACGTCCACCTCAGCAGTCGGCAAAGGCTTATGCCCTAAAATAAGGTCTGCGGCCTTTTCAGCCAGCATAATGGTCGGTGCATTCAAGTTGCCATTCGTAATCACCGGAAACGCCGAAGAATCCACCACCCGGAGTTGCTGTACACCCCGCACCCGACATTCACTATCCAGTACCGCCATAGGATCATTATCCGCTCCCATCTTGCAACTACAGGATGGATGGTAAGCACTCTCCACGTTTTGCCTGACCCAAGCATCAATAGCCGCATCACTTTCAATGGCTTCGCCCGGTTGAATTTCACCACCGTGATACTGCGCCAAGGCTGGTTGAGTCAGAATTTCACGTGTCAGTCGAATGCAGTCACGCCAATCCTGCCGATCTTGTTCCGTGCTGATATAGTTAAAACAAATCGCTGGCTGAGCACTAGGATCAGCAGAAACAATACGAACATAACCACGACTACTTGGCTTATTTGGTCCAACATGCACTTGGAAACCATGCCCCTGTATGGCCTTACCACCGTCATAGCGCATCGCCGCAGGTAAAAAATGGTATTGAATATTTGGCCAAGCCAAACCAGCCCGGGAACGAATAAAGCCGCAAGACTCAAAATGATTGCTTGCCCCCAAACCATCTTTAAATAAGATCCAACGTGCACCGATCAGCCCCATGCTCAACCAGTCCAGTTTACTATTTAAGGTAATAGGCTGCTTACAACGAACTTGGAAGTACACCTCCAAATGATCCTGCAAATTCTCACCCACTCCGGGTAAATCATGCACCACATCCAGTCCTACACGGTGCAAATGCTCTGCTGAGCCAATACCCGATAGCTGCAACAACTGCGGCGAACCAATCGAACCAGCAGACAAAATCACTTCTCGTTCGACAAAAGCCTGCTTGATTTCACCCTTTTGCTCATACTGAACGCCCGTAGCCTTTTGCCCATCAAACAAGACCTTATGCACACGCACACCTGTTTCCAGATGCAAATTAGGGCGCGCTAACACAGGACGCAAGTAAGCATTACTCGTCGACCAACGCACACCATTTTTCACGGTCATGTGCATTGCGCCAAAACCTTCTTGCTGATAGCCATTGTAATCCTGCGTTTCAGGATAACCGGCCTCGACCCCCGCACGAATAAAAGCGCTATACAATGGATTCAAGCGCATATCATTACCCGCACAGGTTGCCAGTGGTCCATCTCCGCCACGGTAATCGTCTGCGCCCCCTACCCACGTTTCCGCACGTTTAAAGTAAGGCAAACAATGCTGATAATCCCAGCCATCTGCGCCCTCTGCCTGCCATTGGTCAAAATCACGCGCATGCCCACGCACATAGACCATGCCATTAATGGACGAACCACCTCCCAACACTTTGCCACGCGGACAATGCAAGGAGCGCCCGTCTAGGCCAGCTTCTGCTAGCGAATGAAACTGCCAAGTAAAACGATCCATATTCATCGGATAAGACAAAGCAGTAGGCATTTGAATCAAGATATGCCGATCACTACTGCCCATCTCCAATAACAAAACGTTATGCTCACCACTGGCTGTTAAGCGATTAGCCAGCACACACCCCGCAGAGCCCGCTCCCACAATAATGTAATCGTAGGATAATTGAGTTTGAGTCATACTTCCCTCCTTTAATATGGACTTGGTAGGGCTTCCAGCTCCACATATACCGCCTTGGTCTGGGTATAATGCTTTAAGGTTTCCAAACCATTTTCGCGCCCGATGCCTGATTCTTTATAACCACCAACGGGCATTTCAGCCGGCGATGCTCCCCAAGTATTGATCCAGCAAATACCTGCCTGCAATTTAGCAATCACACGGTGCGCCCGACTCATATCGCGCGTAAACACCCCTGCTGCCAAGCCGTAAGGTGTATGATTAGCCCGCCTCAACACTTCAGCTTCATCACTAAAGCGCAATACAGACATCACTGGACCAAAAATCTCCTCACACACATTGGGCATATCATCCTCGCAATCCACCAAAACCGTTGGTTCTACGAAATTCCCCTGCGGCATACCAGCAACTTGCGCCCGCTTACCACCACACAATACTGTTGCGCCCGCTTCACGTGCTGCCTCAATATAACCCATCACCTTTTGCAAATGCTGTGGAGAAATCAAAGCACCAATCTGTGTCGCCATTAACAAAGGATCGCCCACCTTTAAAGCCTCAGTGCGCCGTTTTAACTGCGCGCAGAATTCATCATAAATAGCATCCTGCACAAACACGCGTGTACCATGCGTACACACCTCGCCTTGCGTATAAAAATTGGCAAGCATCGCTGCGGAAACTGCCTGCTCAATCGGCGTATCAGCAAAAATAATCAAGGGTGATTTGCCGCCTAGCTCCATAGTGAGCTGCTTCAGCGAGCTGGCACAGGCAGACATGACTTTTTTGCCCGTACCGCACTCACCCGTAAAAGAAACTTTCGCAATATCAGCATGATGTGTCAGCATCTGCCCAACCCGCGCATCCCCTTGCACAATATTGAAAACACCCGCAGGCACACCCGCCTCGGTATAAATCTCTGCTAGTTTAAGCGCTGTTAACGGTGTTTCTTCCGAAGGCTTGAAAATCATGGCATTCCCCGCTGCCAAGGCTGGAGCTGATTTCCAGCAAGCGATTTGAATGGGATAATTCCAAGCACCAATACCCGCACACACACCTAGCGCTTCCTGGCGGGTATAGAAAAAAGTATGCTCACTCAAGGCTTGATACTCACCTTGAATCTTATCGGTCAAGCCAGCGTAATATTCAATTACATCGGCTCCGGTCACAATATCGACTGCCACGGCTTCCTGTAATGGCTTACCCGTATCCAATACCTCTAATTTAGCCAGTTCCTCATTGCGCTCGCGCAATAAATCAGCCGCACGCTTTAAAATACGCCCACGCGCTACCGCAGGCATCGCCGCCCAAACAGCTTGGCCTTGCTGCGCGGATTCGACCGCCCGATCGACATCAGCTTGGCTCGCTTGCTCGACTTGCGCCAACACTTCACCCGTCGCAGGATTATGAGTTGGAAAAGTTTCGCCCGACGTAGCGGCGACAAATTGTCCATGAATATAGTTTTGAATAATTTGCATTTTAATTGCTATGTCCTGTAATACTTAATTACGTACAGCCAAACTCAATCAAATTCAATTGCCGCAGTACCTAAGGCAAGGCGGCTTTAATCAAGCCAAGCTTGCCGTTGAAGTAAGGATTAATTAGTTGCATATTGGCACGGGACAGGCCGATGGATTTTATAACATCCATCGTTGCTTTGATGAGTTGGGACTTGTGAGTAGCCGTCATCCCCACTTTAGGCATCAGCTCACCCTTGATTAAACGAGAATTTAATTAAACGACTGTTTAACTTGGGCGCTAATCTAACAAAACCTTAATGATAAAACAAGGAAGTTGGTTTTTCACGCGCCTGTCAAGCCTTGTCTAATCGCAATAATTCGTTCTTGCTGCGCATCCCAAGCCATTGCCGACAGCGCACTTAAACCATACCATTGTTTTAATAAGCCTAATGCTTGTACTCGCTTTTCTTCCTCGCTGCTACGACTACGCATAGCCTCAGACATATGTGCAATTTGATACTCCATACGTGCCTGTTGAAAAGCTTCCGGTGAAGGCAATTCCAGCAATGTTTCCAGTTGCAAGAGTAATGACTCACCTTGTTGTTGAGCCTGATCCAACAAGCTTGGTTCAAGCACCTCGGATGACTGTTGACGCGCCTGAGATTGTTCAGCCAAGCTATCCAACTCAGCTAATTGCAACTGCCAATGCACTTGTGCTTGCTTCTGGCGCAGAGACTGTTCCAGTTTACGCCAGCGCTCTTCCAATCTTTGCTGAGCGGCTTTTGGCAGACCTCGAATCTCATTGAACTGCTGGCGTAGATGATTCGTTTCCTTGGCTGCCTGCATAAAGTCTTGCCCCGACAAACTTAGCCAAGCTTCCATATCAGCCAAAAGCTGTTCTTTATGGGCGATCTTCTCTTCTGTTTCAGAGCGTTGCACCTTACGGTTCTCTTTGAGGCGCTCGAAGATTTCATCAATCGGAGCACGAAATTGCTTCCACAGTTTCTGCTCCTCTTTAGGGCGGGAAGGCACTGTAATTTGCCACTCAGCCTGCAAAGCTTTTGCTGCTTCAGCGGCTTCAACCATGTCCTCCCACTCCAGCAATGTGGCTGCACGCTTAAGCAAATCATGACGCTCTGCCCAATTGCGTTTACGCTCCACCGCCAGATATGTCTCCAAAGCGTCCATAGCGCTATTAAAACGTTCATTGACCTTTTTCCAAGCTTTGTGGCTCACCGTGCCTGCTTGTTTCCAAGCTTTACGTTGTCGATTCATTGCCACATAAATAGCATGCCAGTCTTCCACAGCCTCCCAATTTGTCTCTGCCTTGAGGGCTTCCAACTTGCTACAAATCTGCTCGCGCTCTTGTAAATGAGCTTCGCGCTGGCTGGCTTGCTCAGTAAAATACTGCCTGCTCAGCTCATAAGCAGCCGTTACTTTGCTATCAAAGGTTTTCCATTGTTTATGCTGTTGCCCCGGCTCCATCTGCGCCAGTTTGCGCCACTCTTCACGCAAAGCTTTAATTTCTTTAGCACGCACTTGTGGATCTAGGGTTTCATCACGTTCTAGTCGCTCGGCGGTTTCAATCAAATGCTCGCGTGCTTGATCTGTCCCCCAACGCCGCCAATCCTTAAATTCCATCACCAGCGGTGTGGCCGCCTGCAAACGACGTTTAATGGCTGCCACCTCGCGGTGTGGCAGGTCTGTATGATCTTGTACTAACTGGCTCACTTTACGATGCAAATCAATCGCTTCACCGTATTTCTCTGCTTGCAAGTCAGCTTCCATCTGATCCAGATCAGCCTGTATATCCTTAAGCAATCGTTCCCGCTGACTAGCTTCACGCTGCAAGCGCGCATTGAGGCTATTCATAGTTTGATGGAAACGCGCCTCCCATGCTGTCACCAGCTCACGCAATTGCAGTGGGCGTTTGATCTTAATCCAGTTCGCTTGCAATTCGGTCAATTTGGCACTTTGCAAGGGCTTACTATTATCGCGCATCGCTTCAGCAGTTTGACAACAACGCTGTAACTCAATCAATGTAACCCAGTCCTCCGCAAGGTGACTGCGGGTTTCCTGTAGTTTAGTCAGTTGGTTTTCCCAAGCTTTATCTAATTCAGCCTGCACAGAATCGGGCAATGTTTCAGCCTGTTCCCAACGCTGTTGCAGTGATTGTATTTGCTCGTCCACCTTATCCAGAGACAAATTAGCATCAGGATATTGCAAAGCATTTTGCAGACTAGCGACATCACTCAGACACTGCTCAAATACAGCGCGCAAGGGCGCTTGTGCTGCTAGGTCAGCTTCATGCTTATCCAGCCGCGCAATAAACTCTTTTTCAGCATCCTGAAAACGCTTTTCCAACGCGGCATCAATAGCAGCTTGCGCTTGTTGTTGCTTCCAACTTTGCAACAAAATACGCTGACGTGTTTTATCCTGAGCCCATTGACCACTCAGCCCTAAAGATGCCATTGCTTCGCATAAGCTGATTAGTGTTTGCTGTCTTTCTTGCCGTAGCTGCTCTTGTGACAGGCGTTCCTTTAACAACTGCCGCAAACGCTTATTGCTTTTACCGTGCGTCTTTTCTAACTGGCGCAATAAATCGGCCTGAGTTAAACGACTGGCTGCCAAAAACTGTATTTCGCGGGAAACATCCTGATCAGCAATCGCAAACAGTAACTTCTCATCACTGACCTGTTCCAAAGCCAAACGGCGCAGTGCTATATCACGTTCAACATCGCGTGCCAACGCATTCATCAGGTTTGGGTTACTTTGCAACCAAGTAAACACCTCAATCAATAAAGTATCCTGCTGCTGACTGTTCAGTGCTAATGCCACCACGCGCAAACGGGCGCGCTCACCCAACTCATCGCTGCGCTTGCCCAGTTGAATCAAGCTGGGAATATCCGTCAGTGCAGTAATTGCCTCTAGGCGAACCCCGGTATTGGGATCATTCTGAGCCAGTTGAATCAGCTCCCGACTATTACCTTCCAAACTGGAAATGGCCTGAATGCGCACCTTGGCATCCTTGTGTTGCCACTTAGGCTTAAATAGACTCCCGAGCATGTTTCACCTCGCAAACATTTATTATGATTAAGCGACCTGATACTTAAAGGTTCGCCTGCTAGAACAGAACTCGGTGGCTTGCAGCGTAAGCAAACAAACCACCGCAGAATTAACTCTAAATTAAATCCAGATAAAACCGCTACTTAACTCGCATACCTGGCACAGCACCCTCATCAGGGGTCAACATAAAAATAGCCTTGCCACCAGGACCTGCTGCCAGCACCATGCCTTCTGACACACCGAAGCGCATTTTACGCGGAGCCAAATTGGCAAGCATTACCGTTAAGCGACCTTCCAGATCAGCGGGATCATACGCTGATTTTATACCGGCGAAAACATGGCGCGTTTCACCTCCCAAATCCAGCGTCAACTGTACCAGTTTATCCGCACCCTCCACTTTGGCTGCCTTGACAATTTTAGCGACACGCAAATCCAATTTGGCAAAGTCATCATATTCAATAGTCGGGCTAATCGGATCATCACTCAGCGGACTATCACTCAGTGCATTGGCTGCCGGTGTCGCTTGTGCTGCCGTCGTAGGCATATCATGGCTGCTGGCTGCATTTGTCTTTGCATGTGTCTTGAGTAAAGCCCGATTCTCTTCCAACATGGCCGCGACTATTTTGGGATCAACCCGTGTCATTAATGCTTGGAAAGGCTTAATTTGGCTAGCGAGTAAAGCCTGTTGCACACTATCCCAGCTTAATGCACCGGCATTCAGGAAGTCTTCTGCATCGGTTGCCAACTGTGGCAATACGGGCTTGAGATAAACCATAATGGCGCGGAACATATTCAGTCCTTGCGTACAGACACCCTGCACCTCGACACGGCGCGCCTCATCCTTAATCAATACCCAAGGCTTTTGCTCATCAATGTATTGGTTAGCTTTATCCGCCAAGGCCATTATTTCACGAATCGCGTGATTATAACGGCGCTTTTCATAAGCTGCGGCAATACTAGTCGCGGCATCTGCTAATTGCTGATACAAAGCTGGCTCAGGTAATTGCTCACTTAGTTGGCTATTAAACTGCTTATTAATAAAACCAGCGCAACGTGAAGCAATATTAACGACCTTACCTACCAATTCGCTATTAATACGCTGAGCAAATTCTTCCAGATTTAAATCCATATCATCAACGGTATTACTTAATTTACTCGCAAAATAATAACGTAAGTATTCAGGATTTAAATGCCGCAGATAAACATCCGCCTGAATAAATGTACCGCGCGACTTAGACATTTTTGCGCCATTAACGGTCAAAAAACCGTGGCAGTGTACGCCAGTGGGAATACGAAAACCACCGCCATGCAGTAAAGCTGGCCAAAACAAAGTATGGAAATAAGCAATATCTTTACCAATAAAATGATGCACTTCCGCTTCTGAATTAGGCTGCCAATAGGCATCGAAATCCAAGCCATTACGCTTACACAAATCTTTAAAACTGGCTAAATAACCAATGGGCGCGTCTAACCAGACATAAAAATATTTATCCTCTGTATCGGGAATTTGAAAACCCCAATATGGCGCATCACGTGATACGTCCCAATCTGCCAAACCACGATCTGACTCAAACCACTCCATTTGTTTATTGGCTATTTCTTTTTGTACTGCCCCACCTTGCAGGAAATCACGCAAAAACTGTTCAAAGTGACCTAACTTAAAAAAGTAGTGTTCGGTTTCTTTTTCAATGGGCTTTGTACCTGAAATCGCAGACACGGGATTTTTTAAATCTGTAGGGGAATAAGTTGCACCACAGACTTCACAATTGTCACCATACTGATCTACCGCGCTACAACGGGGACATTCACCTTTAATAAAACGATCCGGCAAGAACATCTTAACTTCAGCATCGTAAGCCTGTCTGATGACACGCTGCTCAATATACCCTTTATCACGCGCTGCTTTATAAATGTATTCAGAAAAATAGCGATTTTCTTCCGAATGCGTTGTGTAATAATTGTCATAGCTGATATTGAAGCCTGCAAAATCACGACGATGTTCCACACCTATTTTTTCAATCAGCTCTAGGGGGGTAATACCCTCTTTTTGGGCGCGTAACATAATGGGTGTACCATGTGCGTCATCCGCACACACAAAATAACACTCGTGACCACGCATGCGCTGGAAACGAACCCAAATATCCGTCTGGATATGCTCCACCAAATGGCCAAGGTGAATCGAGCCGTTTGCATAAGGCAAGGCGCAGGTAACAAGTATTTTTCTGGGTTTCATGATTGATTTATCCGGCTATGCTCATCAAGGCCGATAAGGTATCAGGTTGCAAGCATTCACGCTACTTTGACAGGGGTTTTATTACCAAAGCCCCGCTAGCTCGGTCTTCATCATTTCAACTTGTCCAGTACTGCTGCCAAGCTTCGTTTAGTGTTTTGGGTGTCGGGATGCTCTGCACCTAATTTTAACTCATAAATGCTTAGCGCACGCTTCAAATAAGCTGCCGACTCGTTATACTGATCCATACCAAGATACACAATCCCTAAATTATTCAGCGTCTGAGCTACATCAGGATGTTCCTGACCCAAGACCCTCTCCTGCGTTGCTAAGGCACTTTCGCACAAGGGCAGGGCTTGCGTATACTCGCCCATCAAGTAATAAAGAGCCGCCAGATTA
>PDPH01000084.1 GCA_002747435.1 Pseudomonadota bacterium | reverse complement strand
CTTAGTCAATAACAAGGCCAAATACTTCCCTGTTTGGCTGAAGCGTGCCATTAATATAGACCCGGTCTGCTGAAGTAAATGCAGTCCAGCTGAATGATGTATGTCTGTCTTGTTCAGGTAAAGATAACAATCAGTCGCTGAAGCAGTTTCTGCCGGTGTGGCACAAATTAAAACCCGCTGTCCATCTTGCGATAAAACACGAATACTCACCCGTTCGTAGTCTTTGGGTAGCGTCAGTTCAAGACGTTCAGGGGCTTGCTGCAAAGCTGATAAATCATAACGGGTGAGCTGATATTGTCGGTTTTCAAGCGGCATCAGGCTAAGCCAATAACGGTCATTTTCAAATACCACCGCCTTTTCTGCCACTGTTGGCAAATGATAAGCCTGTAGTTTAATGATCAACTGATCATTTAAGTGTTCATTCGCACTGCTTAAGCCTGTCAAAAAAAATAGTGTTATAAAGCTTATTATCTGAAGCGATAGGGATTGATCTGATAGGTGCATTTGCCATCCTTTTGCTGTGGATCTACAGCAGAAATTAACTGCCTGTTCTGCAAGCGACAAGTACCCCGTCTTGGATCATAGAATCAAAGGCGCGTCGAGCCAATTGGGCTTGTTGGCTACCACTTAAAGCACCAGAAGCGGCATTTTCGTCTTTATTACCAGCTACATGACCAGTCAATAGACCATTAATGACACAAAAGCAATCTTCGTTATAGTTCTACTAGACTTAATACCTTACCCATATCCAAATGTGCTTCCAGCGTGTCTGCCAAACGCTCCAACTGTTGTTCGCGCAAAGTATCTACCGAAAATGTTTCAGCTTGTGCCAATCCTGCCCAGTTTAACAGCCATTGCAATGCTTCAGGTTCATCAAATAAACCATGCAGATAGCTTGCCAGTATTTGTCCATCAGTAGAACATGCACCATCAGCTAGCCCCTCTAAATACAAAGCAGGCCGCTCCATAGCTGCTCCTACACTTCGTCCACAATGAATTTCATAGCCACGCACCTTAACCGTTGTACCTGCGATATGTCCCAAGCGATTGCGCAATTGCTTTTCGGGCTGTAATACAGTTTCCAGCTCTAGTAATCCCAAGCCTAGATAGGCGGCTTGATCACCTTCTATACCCCCTGGATCATGTAGCCACTGTCCCAGCATTTGCAAACCGCCACAAATACCGATTAGCTTGCCGCCATAACGCAAATGTCGTTGAATCGCTTCCTCCCAGCCTTGTTGCTTCAGCCAATTCAGATCAAAACCAACATGCTTACTGCCCGGCAAGATAATCAAGTCAGCAGCAGGAATCGCTTCTTCATGGCGAATATAGCGAAATTCCAATTGGGGGTGTAAGCGCAAAGGCTCAAAATCAGTATGATTACTGATATGGGGTAGTTGCGGCACAATCACCCGTAACCGAGCTTCCGCTTTGAAGTGTGTTGCAGTGCTGGGTACAGCGTCTTCCGCATCCAAATGGAAGCCATGTAAATACGGCAAAACGCCTAGCACTGGTTTAGCTGTATAGTGCTCCAGCCAATCTAGGCCGCTTTGCAGTAAAGCAAGATCGCCACGAAAACGATTAATCACAAAGCCTTTAACACGTGCCTGTTCAGTGGCAGATAATAAAGCCAGTGTACCCACCAAATGAGCAAAGACCCCGCCTTTATCAATATCAGCAATGAGTACCACCGGACAATCCACCCGCTCAGCAAAACCCATATTGGCAATATCACCTGCGCGCAGATTAATTTCAGCCGGACTACCCGCACCCTCCACAATAAGATAAGGGTATTGCTGTGCCAATAAAGTGTAGGAATCAAAGACAACTTGTGCTGCTTTAGGTTTATAAGAGTGATAATCCAGTGCTTCTAGGTTGCCAATCGCATGGCCTTGCAGAATGACTTGCGCCCCCGTATCCGTGTTTGGTTTCAACAAAACCGGATTCATATGAACCGTTGGAGCAAGCCCTGCTGCCTGCGCTTGCAAAGCTTGTGCGCGTCCTATTTCACCACCATCTGCTGTTACCGCGCTGTTCAAAGCCATGTTTTGTGGCTTAAAGGGCGCGACACGCAAGCCACGCCGCTTAAAGACCCGACACAAACCTGCCACCAAGGTACTTTTACCTGCATCCGAGGTGCAACCTTGTACCATCAAAGTACGATTCACTGTGGACGATATTCCAAGGTTAACAAGCCATTGATACCGTCCTGATAGTAATTACGCTTCAAAGTATAATCCTTATCCAATATATTATTAACTTTAAGTCCTAAACTGACAGATCGATTCAAGGCATAGGCTGCGCGCATATCCAAGGTGGCAAAGCCGCCTAAATAATGAGTATTGCCAACATCTGTAGCACGATTGCCCTCAGCATGTACAGTCGCCCCCACCGACCAACGTCCAAAATCACGATCAACCGTTAGATTGAGTAATTTTTCTGGCCGATAAATCAGACGCTTACCATCATTACTGCCTGAGCTTACTTGTGGCTTCTGCAAAGTTGCATTAGCAGCTACTTGCCAAGCTGCTACCTGAGTATTCATTAATAACTCAAGACCACGGATACGTACAGCACTCACATTCATAGGCTTCCATACCCCATTGCCGGTATCCTGCCACTCAATCAAATCATCAATATTGTTCTGGAAGGCATTAATTCCCCAATTACCCTGCTCACCAAATTGCCCGGAAAACCCTAGTTCTATATTGCGACTTTTTTCCGGGGACAGCTCAGGATTACCACTATTGGGGTAATATAAATCATTGAAGGTAGGCGCTTTAAATGCCGTGCCATAAGAGAGACGAGCTTGCAGATCACGCCCCCAATCATGCGCCAGTGCTATAGCTCCAGTGGTCTTATTGCCAAACTGCTCATTATCATCCCGTCGCAAAGAAACATCCAAGCTATTGGCCGCAAAACGATTCTGATAAGACGCAAACAACCCTGTATTATCACGACTAGTGATACTATAGGTCGTATTACTACCTACTTTATCATCCTGATAATCCACGCCTACTGTTAATTTACCTTGCGCTCCCCAATGACTATCCATTTGTAGGCTGGCTGTATTGCGCTTAGTATCAAAGGTATTGCGATATGCGCCATCTTTATACTGATCGCTGTCATCACGCGATTGACCTAACTGGGCAGTCATATTACCCCACCTTGCTACCGGTACGCTCAGCTTGGTACTGATAACTTGCTGACGAAATTCAGTCTCATTGACAAAACCGCCATCAAACTCAGTATCCCCTTCAGCATTCAAAAAGCTCAGTTCAATATTGATGTCATTGGCAAAACGATAGCCTGCACGTAAGGAGAGGCTGTTATTACTATAAGCATCTTTATCCGTTTCTCTAACAGTAACCGGATTATAATCTGGTGCAGGGTAGTCCGTATAAGAGGCTAGAACATTAATACCATCACTTTTTTCATGCGCCAAACCCACATTAAACCAAGCTTGATCGTTACCACCCGACCAATTCGCAGAAACCTTACGCGTATTATGGCTGCCATAGCTAATACTGGCTTGTGGCACGAATCCCTGCCCTTTGGGATTAGTCCTACGAGTAAAAATCTGAATAACGCCGCCAATGGCCTCCGAGCCATACAAGCTAGAGCGTGGCCCCCGTACCACTTCTATGCGCTCAATTTGATCCAAAGGCAATAACTGCAAGGCACTTCCACCCAAGGTGGCTGAACCAATCTTAACGCCATCCACTAAAACCAAAGTATGATTAGCATTGGTTCCACGCAAATATAACGACGTTTGTTTGCCGGCACCACCACCGCTACTCAGCACACTTAAACCGGGCAAAGTAGACAAAATTTCAGGTACAGTACTGGCTTGGAAGCGCTCAATATCCTGACGGGTAATAATGCTGACAGGTGCTAAGGTATTGTTAATACTCTGAGCTTTGCGTCCAGCAGTAATAACAATTTCGATTTCATCTGAGGACTTATCAGCAGCCCACAAGGGAGTAACGACAATGACACTAGCGCTGGCGACAGCAAAACTTAAACAGGTTTTGCCAAAACGGCGGTTTTGATTATTCATATTGAGATTCCTGCCACTGCGCCCACCGCGCAGTTATTGCGAACATGGCCTGCACAAGCAAAACCACACGGATCACTCAGGCCGGTCTCCGGGCTTATGGACTCCTTAACTGGACGTGCAATGTTGCCTTCCCATGTAATAACTACACAGTGGCAGATTAACAATACACTTGGTCTATTTTACCGTTGCGGGGGCAGCGCTGGATTTGCAAAAGTGTACTATAGATAGTACCTGTCTGACGCACCAGCTTCCCGTTTAACACTCTGACAGAACGAACAGAATGCACCTGAGCAAGTATGGAGACGTTACGATATTCGTGATCTGCTGTCAAACAACGGGGGTGGATAAACGCTCGCCAGCACTGAACCCCGTTCTTGCCACGAAGTCCAAAGTGACAAAGGGAAAGCAAAAAATTAGCTTCCTACAGCATAGACTCAAAAAAGGATAATCTAATGTTAAACATGATACGCTCTGTTGCTGCCATGCTCCTGCTTACCGCTACGGTAAGTGTTGCTCAAGCAGCTCCACCCGCTCACCAAGCCCGTTATACGGTTGAAAAATCTGGCATGACCTTGGGTGAAATGCAGGTCAATCTGGCTTATGCAGGCAGCCGGTATACTTATCTCAAACAAACCAAAGCGACAGGACTTGCCGCTATGATTAGTGGCGATACACTGACAGAACGCAGTGCAGGTACACGTCAAGGCGAAGTGTTACATTCGACTACCTATCTTTATCATCATAAAAGTAAACGTAAAGACCGGCGTGATCAGTATAGTTTTACCAGTCCAACGCAAGTAAGTGGCTCGTTTGAAGGTCGCCATTACCAGTTAACTGTACCCAATGGCACACTTGATCCTGCTTTATTGGAGTTGCGTCTAATGGCTAATTTAGCCGCTAATCGCCCCCTGAATTATACTATTAGCGAACGCGGCAAGGTAAAAAACTACCGTTTTCAGCGTTTAGGAAAACAGAGTGTATCCGTCCCGGCGGGCAGCTTTCAAGCTGAAGTAGTCCAAATGACTCGTGACAATGGTGAAAGACAAACGACAATTTGGCTAGCACCTGAGTTAAACTATGCCATTGTAAAAATACGCCACAATGAAAAAGGCGACATTATCGAAAGCAAGCTAGAAAGCTATCAGGCTCGTTAACGCGCTAAGCCGGCAGAAATACTTGTTTGTTGGCAATGTAAAGATGTAAAAAAGGCCACAGATTGTTTCCTTTCCGTGGCTTTCTCGTCAGTCATCAGTCATTGCAGGTAAAACCACCCGCAACCGTTGATAGTAAAAAATAGATTACTCAGCGGCAGGTTTTTCTTCTGTATTATTATCTGGCTTTGGCGTCCAAACCCACTCACCATCCTTACCAGTGTTTTCAACTGAATCGGAGCTTTCTCTACTGACAGCTTCTTCAACGGCGGTGGCAACTTCGCTAGCTGTTTCTATTTCTTCGGCTGCATCCTGAGTTGCTTCGGCGGCCTCTTCAGTCGTTTGCTCTACTGCTTCGGGCGCAACATCAGTTACTACGTCGTTGGCTTCATTAGCTGCTTCTATCGCTTCGGAGGCTTCTGCTGTCGCTTGCTCTACTGCTTCGGACACAGCATCAGTTGCCGCGTCGCTGGCTTCACTGGCTGCTTTCGGTGTCGCTTCAGTAGAAAGTGATTTTTCAGGTCGCCATTTGCAAACCCATTCACTTTGGGCATCGCCAGTTTTGCCATCCGCAGAAACCCAGTTACACTCCCACTCGCCTTTTGCAAGTTTGGCTTCATCCGCCAAAATAGTGGGCGAAATCAACAAGCTACCCAATAAGATAGCCAGCGATTGTTGTTTGAAATGATTCATTAGTTTAATGCCTCCAATCAACTGGTTAATGAATTTAGCGTTAATTTAGCTTTATGTAAACGCTATGAGTATGGAGAGAAAAACTCAAAAAATCCATAGCCGCTACACATGATCACTCATTCAGCAACAAAAGCAAATAAGCAGTGAATACGTAAGAGAACAACAATTATTGCTCAAAGGCAGGGCTGTCTAAACCAGACATTTCAAGACAATACTTGAAAAAGATTTCGATGATGATTCGTTTTTGCGCAAATACGGCAATATACTGGCTGAACGCCATCTTGAGCTGGATAATGAAAATCCGTTCCACACGCTTTGCAGCGTGCTTGATACAAAGGTAATACCTTCTGAACTTGCGTTTGTAACTTATGCAAACTCACTGCCTGTACATCACAACTATCAACACAAAGCTCACAGCCTGTACATAATTCAGGGTGAATACAATAAGCCAAGGATGAAACGTTCATCCCCTCAAGAGCTTCAACCGTATCTAAGGTCAAGGCATCGTGTGGACATAAACGCACGCAAGCATCACAAGCATTGCAACGTTCCTCATCCAATACTGGCACAAACGGCCAAAGTACACTCGCATCAGCTTGCGGCAATTGAGCTGCCCAAGGCGTAACGGGTTTGTTCTGATCCTCACTGGCAATATCCAAAGCTTGCTGTACTTGGAAGGCAGTGCTTGCCGTAAGTTTAACCGCAACCCCCAAGAAACCACGCCGTTCCTCAACAGTAGGCTCTGATTGGGTAAAATCTACTGGGGTAACACTTGATTGGGTAAAAGATGGGGATACGTTTACTTTAGGAAGGTTTTGGCGATAATGCCACCAACGCGCTGCACCAACCGTTGCATGTCGCAAAACGGCTGCTTGACGACTAACAAGCAACTGATTTAACTCATGTAATCGCTCACGGAATAAATCCTTGCCAGTGTAGCGTGGACATTGTTCACACACACCACGACATGAAATAATCTGCTGGAAACCTTGTTGATAATAACTCATGAGGCGACGACTACTCAGAGCATGGAGACAAGGGACAACCCCCGCCCCGTGATGCCCTTTTGCGTTCGCTTCACAAGCAAACAACAAAGTACTCCTCCCCTCCAGTTTATGACAGGAAGCTTGCATAGGCGTGTCCAAGGCTGCTTCTGTACAAGCTGCACCGCACAAGCCACAGCCGTCACACACGTCTGTTTGAATACTTAAACTGTCATCCTGCAAAATCCAAGCATCTTGTGGACAAATATCAACACAGCGCACACACTCAGCAATTTCACACTGCGTGTGTACACAGCGCGCCGCAGCGACTTCAGGTATCAACCACTCTTGGCGCAATTGTTGCCACCATGCGCTGGCGCTACTCATGCAAGCCTTACCAACTAGGCGCAGTCCCTGGAAAATACTGGAGTGGTTGCGGCATAGCAGCCGCGCGCTGACGTGCTTGGCGCGCTGCGTCTAGTGCCTCACGATCTGGACGTTCAACACCTAACATCTCTGCTAGTAAATCACGTAACTGCTCAAGATAAAAAGCAGTCAACATCGCTAGTCCAGCATAAAAATCCGTGTGGCAACGCTGTGCCACACGGCTGCCAAACGGCAATAACCATAGCAACAAATGTTCATCCATGAAACTAGCTGCCTCCTCAATGAAGACAGTTTTTTCCTCTGTCGCAGCTTTATTCAGTAGATGAGCCACAAATAGCAGCTCATTTACCAAATGATCATCTGCCATTACCCGCCAATTAGGCACGGCCAATTGATGATTTTCATACCATTTGCGTACTTCAAACATGGGCTGCTGACAGACGAGCTCCTCATCATCCAACCAAATGGACTCACAAGGACCCGCATGCAGGCTGCCCGTAAGAAAAATACGGGCAAAGTCCGAAGCCAAATCATCAATTAAAGCTGGGTCTTGGCAGTCCCAGTCTTTAATTAAAGCCGCTAACTGTTGACGAGTTAACAACATATCACCGCCCTGATCAGCCAAAGCTAGCTGTTCAGGAAAGTTCATTTGTTGCAAAACTTGCAAGCGCTCAGCAGTTAACTCAGTAGCATTCAAATCAGCCAATAAGCGCAAATCAGCCACAACCGCCTCAAAAAAAGGCTTTACTAATGCAGCATCTTCCGCCATGACATCCACTGCCACTGTTGCCTTAGCCATTCGATTGCTCCATGGTAGCTTTGTCAGCCGGCGCTGACGCACTTTCTACAATCCCTTTGCTGTGAGGTACAAATACAATCGAGGGGTTGGTCAACTTTGGACTAGCCATGCTCTTGACTTGGCGCACAACTTTTTCGTGTGGTGCAACCGCCTTGGTCTCGTAAGTACCCTCACGCAGCTTGTCAATCGGGCCAATATCCAATACACGCATCATGCAGGCCATGACGCAGTAAGGCTTGCGCCCTGCTTCAATTTCGTCCACACACATATTGCACTTAGAGACAATATTCATTTCAGGAATGAACTGTGGCGCACCAAACGGACAAGCTGCTTCACAACGGCGGCAACCAATACATAAAGTGGAGTCAATATCAACAATACCGTCTTTTTTACGCTTAAAAATAGCGCCAGTCGGACAAGTCGGCAAGCAGGCAGGCTCTGCACAATGGTTACAGGACATATTCACCTTATAGGCGTAAACATCTGGATAAGTCCCACCTTCAATATACATCACACGGCGAAAACGTGGACCTGGCGGCAAGCCGTTTTTATCCTTACAAGCCATTTCACAGGCACGGCAACCAATACAATCCACGTTATTGTGAATAAAGCCGAACTGCACATCGGGAACAACCGGAGTATACGTCACTCTCTTACGACGCTTAATGGCCTCCTTGATTTTCCCTTTATCTTTTTCTGTTTCATTTGCCATTGGAAATTCCTCCTGGAGGTCTTACAGGTCACGACGAAAAACGTGACTACGGGCTGTTGCCAAACGATCCCAACCAGACTTGTGCTTAAGATCCGTTTTCTTGATATTTGCTAAAACGGTGTTGTAAGCAAAAGCTCCAGCAGGACTAGGCTCATCTAGGGTCAACATGTCAGGATTACCCGCACGGTCAATACCGTTTTCATCCACATCAAGCCAAGCACCCTCATAAACCACCAAGACGCTTGGCATACAACGTTCAGTTACATAGGCAGGCACCACAATACGACCACGGTCGTTAAATACCTCGACTATATCACCTGTTTTAATACCTAATCTCTTGGCATCAGAAGCATTAATAGTTACTTCCTGCTCATAGGTCTCCCGTAGCCAACCGATATTATTGAAAATGGAGTGAGTCCGCCAACGCGGGTGAGGAGAAACTAAATGGAAAGGATGTTTCTCTACCTTTTCTTTGGCTCCGAGATACTCCCAAGGCTCAATCCACTTAGGAATAGCTGGAATGTAATGACCATAGGCCGTTTTAGTCCAGTCATTATACTGCGCTAATTGGCCAGAGAAGATTTCAATCTTGCCGGAAGCAGTTTTCCAAGGTACACCTTTTTCCACATTATCTTGGAAAGCCACATGAGGCCGCTCTAGCTTAAACTTGTAAATACCGTGTTTTTTGAACTCTTCCCAAGACATTTCAACATGCTGATGGTGCATAACTTTATTTTCCCACCACTCACGCAAATAGGTTTCATCAACCGCTGTATTGTCGAAGAAGTAATCACGACTCGCTTTCGGGTTATAACGACGACCAAATTGCTCGCCACCCAAACGATACGCCAACTCCGTATAAATCTGGAAGTCAGTTTTACTCTCGCCCATAGGCTCAATGACTTTAGGACGATGAATGTAGTAATGCCCTTTATACCAAGGTAATGCCACATCATGCCGCTCAAAATGCGTCGCAACGGGGAAGAGTACATCTGCATATAGACCGGATGGTGTAATGGTTGAATCATTACAAACCACTAGATCCAGTTTATCCGCAGCTTTAATTTCTTTATTAATATTGGTCAACTGGTTAAACCAGTCAGAACCCTGCCAGAAAATACCACGAATATTTGGAATAACACCATCACCCGCTGCACCACCTGGCCACAGACCAATATCTTCGCGCTTAACATTTGGGTAATTCAGCACACAATGCGCCCAGCGGTCTGACTTAATCGACTCATAGAAAACATTGGCATACTCATCATAAGGATAAGCGACAGCTTCAGAGTGCCAAGCTTTACCAATGCCCTCTGAAGAGCCACCTAGTACACCAATATTACCCGTCATGGCTTGCAAAGCAGCCGCCATACGATTGTATTGTTCACCATAAGCATTACGACCGGGAGCCCAGGAAGCTTTTAACGCGGCTGGCTTGGTACGTGCGTACATATCAGCGAGCTTCTTAATATTCTCCGCAGAAACCCCGCAGATTTCAGCCGCCCACTCAGGTGTTTTCGGCGTATTGTCATACTTGCCTAGGATATAATCCTTGAAGTTTTCTTGACCTTTCGCCCATTGTGGCATCGTACCTTCATCCATACCCTGCACAAATTTATCGATAAACGCCTGATCATGCAGATTATTAGTGAAAATGTAATGCGCCATACCCGCCATCATTGCGGCATCGGTATTAGGTCGAATCGGAATCCACCAAGCATCGTATGCAGCCGCTGAATCAGTATATTGTGGGTCGATCAATACAAATTTGCAGCCACGTTGTTTGGCAACGCGCATATAGTAGAAAGTATTACCACCATGGAAAGTGTAAGCCGGATTCCAGCCCCACATAATAATTAGCTTTGAATGAGCGAAGGCATCGTCTTCATTGCCATCCTGAATAGTTCCATAAGTAATGCGCGAACTAAATTTAGTCCCCTCATAAGAAGGCACGGACCAAGAGCTGGTGCGACAACCGTACATACCCAAGAAACGACCCAGCAAGCCTTCAATCTGGTCTGACTTATGCAGTACACCATACGAGGCTCCAGCATAAGACTGATCCAGCAAGGCTGTAGGACCATACTTGGCTTTCAAGTCTTGCATTTTCCCTGCAACAAAGTCTAATGCTTCATTCCATGAAGCACGCTTAAACTTACCTTCACCACGTGCACCCGTACGAATCATGGGGTACAGCAAACGCTCTTGCGAGTACAAGCGAACACGGTAAGAACGCCCCCGCAAACAAGCACGCACTTGCGGCTCTTCCAAGGTGTCTTTACCAAATTCACCGTCTTTTTGGTAACGTCCATCATCAGCAGACAGACGTACAATCACATCACCTTTCTTATGAGCAACCAGCGCATGACGCGAACCACAGTTATGTGCACAACTAGTTACAACCGTTGTCAGTTGATTATCTCGTGGGTAAGGCCCATAAGCAAAGGCATTAGCTTCTTTCGATTTTAGTGTTAAGCCACCAGCAGCAATAGCAGCCGAACTCAACGCAGAGGTTTTAATAAAAGTGCGCCGATCCATTTGCAGGGAAGCTTGCAGCTTGTCTTTCCAATTTTGTCCAGTCATGGATATCAACTCCCGTATTTATTGCTGTGGCGCTTCGATCAGGAAACGCAGCTCAGACATGGTGGGACGATCTACCGCCCAATCTGGTTTAGCTCCGGTATCGCCTGGCCAAGGGTGGCGAGGGTATTTATAAGCAATGCGATACCATTGCCGCCCACCGTGGCAGCCAAAACAAGTGTCTCGATTGGTTTGTGCTTCCGCTTCAATACCTTTGGCATTCAGGAAATTAACTTGATGGCGACTAGTGCGAATGCCAGCATGGCAGACAAGGCAATTAAACTGAAATGCAGCACCTGTTTCTAACCACGGCCCTGGTAGTCCCATGATTTCATAGTCATGACGCCCATGACACATTAAGCAAACTTCAGGATTCACCATTTTACGCATCGTTAGATCGCCCCGGATGTCGGCTGCACTACTACCAACTTCTTCGCGCGGGTCATTACCCTGGTGGCAAGTATTACAGCTCATATTGGCAACTTTTTTAATAAAAGGTGCGGCCAAATGACGCTGGTGAAAAGTCAATTGATCACCTTCATAAGTATCGAGTGTCTGATACCAAGCTAAAGCATCCTCACGCTTTAACCCCGCAGGACTGAGCTCTCTGGTCTCACGGGTCATGATTTCTTGATGGCACTTTAGACAAGTCTCGTTACTAGCTTTGTAAATAGCAGGTTTAAAATGAATGGGATGCCAACGGGCCACTTTATAATCCATTTTGGAAACATCAACGCCCTCAAGACTGGCAATTATCTCATCAGCCTGCTTTTGCTCTTCCTGAGTCAGCAACTTATCCATTGCCTCTTCAGGACTAATTGTATTTTGCTGAGCCGCATCAGGCTCTGCCTGTGTTGTTATAGTTGGCTCAGTAGTCGCGGCGGCTGGTGGTTCAGCCGTTTGTGTTTGCGCTGTCTGTGCGTCAGTGCTAGCGCCCTTTGCTTGAGTAGCCACTATGGACTGCCCCGTACTTGCGTCTGCTTCTTCGACCGTATTTACCGTATTTTTTGATTGGGAAGATGAAACTGCTGCTGTGGGACTAATAGCTGATGAACTAACGATGGGAGCCGACTGAGTAGTGGATTGAGAGACATAACTCAACAATACACCACCAAAAATAATAACAAGGATACCAATACCTAGTACCCCTCCAATGGCCAAGGCTCCCAATGACCATTTATCCTGACCTGATTTCATGAGTCCTGCTCCCTAATAATTCGAGAGAACCCACGAGCAGCCTAAACTACTCGCGGGTTTGTGGCCTAAGCCACTGGGTATCGCTTATGAGTAGCGATTATTTTTTGGCAGGCGGAGTCCAAGTTTCTTCGCCTTTCTTGCCTTCCATACCTGACATACCGCTCATGCCACCCATTCCGGACATGCCGCTCATGCCACCCAT
>PDPH01000083.1 GCA_002747435.1 Pseudomonadota bacterium | reverse complement strand
GCTTTCACTTTCGTCGGTAAAAGATGCTCATGTGGTTGCCACAACCCCTTTTTTCAAGGCTGCTCAGATAGTTAACTGCTTAAGTTGGCGCGTATGAGCTACTTACGACCGCTCCTTTTGGTAATCGTGGGAGAACTATTTTTTTTAAAAATTTTCACAATGATTTACTGAATCCAAGAATGGCTAATGCTCACCATGTTTTCCAAATTTTGCTTTAAACAGTACAAACTTTCCAAACTGCTATTGTTCTTGTGGTTTTTGTGTTTTCTGTACTTGTTCTTTACAAATGGCCTTTTGGCACAAAACTCTGAGCAAAACACAACGGCTACAAGCGATTCAATAGCTAGCACAACAGAAAATAGTCTGCTGCCCTCTAGCCTGGCATTAACCTCTACTGCTGTACCTGGTGAAGCAGCGCAGACCCATAGCAAAAAACTGCTGGACGATGCAGAAAGCATTCTTAATAAACCCGATTTATCTAGGAGCGATTTAGACGAAAGTGCAGCCAAAGCCTTACAGGGCGGCCAAGCAGCTTCAAGCTGTATTGATGATGCGACCACAGAGCAACAAAGGCTGAGCCATGCTTTAGCAACGCTAGAAGGTAAAAGCGATAAAACACCGGAGACCAGCCCCACAGACCAGTCGACTGAAACAGCACCTAGTGACAAAACCGAAGCATCCTCCAAAAACGCATCTACCGATAGCAACATTGAAACGCTCGGCACAGATACGGCTCAAACACCTACTATTCAGGAAGATGAAGATGTTAACAAAGCTAAAGAAACCCTCAATAGCCAATTGCAAACCATAGAAAGCCGCTTAAGTAATTGCCGCCTACTCAAATTACGCGCAGATGAAATACAAAATAAAATCAGCAAAATCAAACAATTAGATCTGGAACGCCACCTTTACTCCAAAAACAAATCAGCTTGGGCATACCTCAAGCAGGCTTTGCGTGCGCCTACGCTATGGGCGACTGAAAGCCACCATATACTATCTACTTTGACGACCCTACCCATTCATGTCGAAAACCTTAATAAAGCCTTGCTCTACGGTGTGCTTGCCATGCTGTTTGGGCTATTTTGGAGCTTGCGCAAGAAAGCACAATATAATAAAGGTAAAACACATCCCTTAGCGCTAAGCAGCCCTACATTGGACGCTTTGTGGCGCAATTTAATTACAACTATACCTTTTATTCTGCTATTAGGCGTGATCTGGATAAACGCTTATTTTCAACCATTTGGCGTGGAGGCGCTTGTTGACTTAATCGCTACCTTGTTTGTATTTACAGTGAGCTATTCCATTGTTAGCGCTATGCTGCGTACTAATGCTGATCCCGCAGAGGCAGGGCTGCTAGCGATTAGTGCTCGCAGCAGTAGCAAATTATATTTCTGGGCAAAGCTATTTTTATTCACCACCTTGTTGAGTGCATTGTTTTATTCATCTTTATTTGACACTGAGCCAGAAAGTAGTCTGGTGGGTCTCATCCGTATCGCAATAGGTACACTGAGTGGACTCGCTTTAATACGCTTATTATGGCTATTACGTAGACACTTTAGATGGCTCACGCAATACCGCTTATACATTCCTGCTGCACTGACTATTTTGGTCTCCATTGCTGCATTGTGGCTGGGCTACCGCAATTTCTTCTCATTTCTGTTTGCAGGTACGTTTGGCACCTTGTTTATACTATTGATAGGCTGGATGCTATTGCGTATACCCGCAGAAATTTTTGATGGCTTAGATGAAGGGCAAGCCACTTGGCAAAAACGGGCGCGTAAACGCTTGGGTCTTGCAGATCATCAAATGGTGCCAGGCTTGATTTGGTTGCGCTTACTGGCCATTTTATTGGTATTTGCGGGCATTGCTGTCATGTTGATGCGTACTTGGGGTGTCTCTTGGCAGGAAATTTACCGTATGTTTACTGAGGTAAAAAACGGTATTGAAATTGGTGACTTTACTTTTGAACCCTTGCGTATTCTAAGCGGTTTATTAGTTATTTCGCTGCTGATTGGCCTGACTCATCTAGCCAAAAATAATATGGCTAATGCTTGGTTACGACATACCAACCTGAGCCGAGGCGCTAAGGAGGCCAGTGTAACGGTAGCAGGCTATATTGGAGTGACTGCCGCTATTTTAATTGGTCTGTCGGTTGCAGGTATTCAGTTTTCCCAATTAGCGCTGATTGCCAGTGCTTTGTCCATTGGTATTGGTTTTGGCTTACAAAATATTGTCAGCAATTTTATTTCCGGCTTGATTCTACTGTTTGAGCGCCCGATTCGCCGTGGCGATTGGATTAAAGTGGGTAATAGTGAAGGCTATGTGCGAGACATTAGTATCCGTTCTACTGTAATTCAAACGTTTAACCGCGCTGACATTATTGTACCCAACTCTGAACTGATTTCCGGTCAGGTCACCAATATGATGTTACACAATCAATATGGTCGGGTTATTATTCCCATTCGTGTGGCTTATGGTTCTGATCCTGAGCAAGTCATGCAATTGCTACACAGCATCGCAGAAAAACATCCCGTTGTATTACGTGAGCAAGGCGAATTAAAAGTACAAGTATTATTCCTTAGTTTCGGTGACAGCGCCTTGCATTTTGAGCTACGTTGCTTGATTCGTGATGTGGAAAAAAAAATGATTGTGACGAGTGATTTGAATCTGGCGATTGATAAAGCTTTCCGTGAGGCAGGAATTGAAATTCCATTCCCACAACGCACGCTTCATATTGTGAAAGATGCTGAAACCGCAATCTGCAATCAATTAAACCCTTCAGCATTCACATAAATGTAGCATAATCAAAATCACTCTAGCATAGTGATCTGAAATTCCACTTCAAATTATCAAGGATTCTTACTTAATAACCAAAGGCTATTTTCTTTACATACTAGCAAGCTATTTCCATTGGGACTCATAGCTAATACGGCTCCATCAACTGATTGGACAAGCTTACCAATCGTTAAATCGTATAAAGTTGTTTTAACACCTAGCGGACAGCTTGTATGCTGATCTATTGTATAAAAATCTAGATATTGCTTTGGGTTATTTTTCATAAGTGGGCTCAGCACATGAAAACGTTCTTTTGTCATTCTAGTTTGATCATCTAACTTATCTTTATAGTGATGCACTAATTCACCTGTTTCAGCGCTAATCACAAAGAGCTGATCTGAATGCTGCAAGCTTAAATCACCCACTATAATTAATTGTTCATCCAAACTAAACTGCACTTTAGACAAATATTTTATTCCTAGCACTTGCTTGCTCCAAAGAAAAAAGAAGTTGTCATCTTGGCGATTAAAAGCAATCAATTGGTCTTTAGAGCAAATCAGTAAATAATGTTCTGTTAAATAAGCATATAACCATTGATAATCAAGCAATGCTGTGGGTATATCATCAAATAGCTGTTCACTTAACCACTGCCTACTAGCGTAATTCCATTGATTAATCCCTACTTGCCCTTTAAAAAACTCCAACAAAATAAATAGCTGTTTATTTTCATCGACTAATTGCACCCAATGATTAGCCTTGGAATAATAGTCTAGATTCCACAAATCAGTAAAACGTAGTTGTGCTTTATTCAGTGGATTTCTTAGATTAAATGAGGTCTTTGCTTGTTTACGAATATTATGAATAATGAGCAATTTATTTTTATAAAGCACTTTTGAGTTAGCCCCCCATCTGTCTTGTGTAGCAAGTTTTTGTAAACTTACTTTTTTGTGCCCCTGAATACACAGTGATTCATATTCCACGCCAGTTACTAAAAATAACTGCTGATTATCACTAATAGCTTTCAACTGCTGATTATCATTAAAATTACCCAAACTACAAAGCAACTGAACTGATTGCGTTTGAGTAAACGGCCAGATAAACATATCACTTTCCTTACCGTCAGCACGTATGATCATTTGATCATCAGATGAGAAAACAATAGGGGCTGAGCGATGCTCAGAAGCATCTTGATGACGTGGCAACTGAGTGCTGTATTTTAACTCTCCATTCTTTGCATCCCATATCTTGATAGTACTCCCCTCAAAATAACCAGGAGCAACCTCTTCGCCTAACTGATAAACAGCCAACAACTGATTATTATGGCTAAAAGTATAGCCCCATTTATAATGAGACATCTCATCTGGTGGTGGAAGCTGTATTAATGGGGAGGCTCGTAAAGATTTGAAACCTTGGTTATCCGCCAAAGCATTTATAGGAAGAAGCGGCAAGGCTATCAAAAAGCAAACCACTAAAATACGAGGAATATTATTCATACTGCTTAACAGGAGCTTGCCATCTCGAAATCCATGAACGCCTACCTTAGCATTAGCTCCCAAAATTTTCGTAGCATCTTGCAAGTTTTTTTCTATCAAGGGAACTAACTATAGTTCCTTACTCCTATAAGACCCTGCCCCACAGACAAACGTCGCAAAATCCCAGATAACAGTCCTTTTCCCGCTCTACCACTTATCCCACCAAGCCTGACCACCCTTCAATTTCTCTACCCACCTACTGAACCCTCAAGCAATGTGCAGTATACTCCCCGCATTTCTTACTCAAATAACAGCACGCAACATGGCGAATTACAATTACGATTTATCAAGTTTTCAGGGCATGATTCAAACCCTGCAAGCGTATTGGGCCGATCAAGGCTGTGTGATTATGCAGCCCTATGATATGGAAATGGGCGCTGGGACGTTCCATCCAGCGACTTTTTTACGTGCTATTGGCCCCGAGCCCTGGCGTGCTGCTTATGTGCAGCCTTCGCGCCGACCCACCGATGGCCGTTATGGTGAAAACCCGAACCGCTTGCAACATTATTACCAATTTCAGGTTTTGCTAAAACCCTCCCCAACGGACTTCCAAGAACGCTATCTTGGCTCACTCAAAGCCTTAGGTTTTGACCCACTGACCCACGATATTCGCTTTGTCGAAGATAACTGGGAATCACCCACACTAGGCGCTTGGGGCTTAGGTTGGGAAATCTGGCTCAATGGCATGGAAGTCACGCAATTTACCTACTTCCAACAAGTTGGCGGCTTGGATTGTAGGCCAGTGAGTGGCGAGATTACCTATGGTTTAGAACGCTTGGCCATGTATATGCAAGATGTGACTAGCGTTTATGATTTAGTCTGGACACGCGGACCACAAGGTGTGGTGAGCTATGGCGATGTTTATCATCAAAATGAAGTCGAGCAATCGACGTATAACTTCGAGCACGCTGACACTGAAGCACTATTCCACACGTTTGAAGTGTGTGAGCATGAAAGTAAGCGCATGAGCGAGCTGGGTTTGCCCTTGCCTGCTTATGAACAAATGCTCAAAGCCTCGCATACTTTTAACCTGCTGGATGCGCGTAAAGCGATTTCTGTCACCGAGCGCCAACGCTATATTTTACGTGTGCGTACTTTGGCACGCGCGGTGGCGGAAGGTTATTATAATACTCGTGAACAACTGGGCTTTCCTCTATTGAAACCAGCGCAGGAGGCCGCATAATGAGCACACCAAACGATACTTTGGACTTATTGGTCGAAATCGGTACAGAAGAATTACCACCCAAAGCTCTCAAGAGCTTATCCGAAGCTTTTACGGCTGGCATTGTAGCCGGTTTTGAAGAAGCAGGCTTACCTGCCCAACAGGTACAAGCCTACGCCGCACCACGCCGTTTAGCCGTTTGGCTACAAAATATACCCGCGCAACAGCCCACACAAACACTTGAAAAACGTGGCCCCGCTGTTAAAGTAGCCTTCGACGCAGACGGCAAGCCCAGTAAAGCTGCTCAAGCCTTTGCTAAATCCTGTGGTGTGGAAGTGGCCGAGCTAGATAGACTGGAAACCGATAAAGGTGCTTGGCTGCTCTTCCGCCAACAGCAAGCCGGTCAAAACACTGCCGCCCTTTTCCCAACTATTGTCGATCAGTCGCTTGCCAAATTACCCATTCCTAAACGTATGCGTTGGGGAACAGGTACGGCTGAATTTGTGCGCCCGGTGCATTGGATGGTGATGTTAGCGAATGAGGCTGTGATTGAAGCGGAGCTACTAAGTATAAAAACCGGACGCGAGAGTCGTGGCCATCGTTTCCATGCACCTGAGCCCATTAGCATCCAAAGTCCTGCGCACTACGCTGGACAATTGCGAGCGGCTTATGTACAGCCTGACTTTGCCAGCCGTCGTGAAATGATCCGCGAGCGCGTCACCCAAGTCGCTAAAGAACTAGGTGGCAAGGCTATTATGCCTGAAACACTATTGGAAGAAGTGGCAGCCTTAGTAGAGTGGCCAGTCGCCATTGCTGGGCGCTTCGAAGAAAAGTTTCTCGATGTACCGCAGGAAGCTTTGATTCACACCATGCAGGGCGACCAAAAATACTTTGGCCTCACGGATGCCAATGGCAAACTGATGCCCCACTTTATTACCATTAGCAATATTGAGAGCAAAGACCCTGCCAAGGTCAGTGAAGGTAATGAGCGCGTGATTCGCCCACGTTTTAGTGATGCGGCTTTTTTCTGGGAGCAGGATAAAAAAACGTCACTCGCCCAGCGCCGTGACAAGCTGAAAAATGTGGTGTTCCAGCAGCAATTAGGCTCTTTATATGACAAGTCTGAGCGCGTCGCACAATTGGCACGTTATATCGCCCAGCAGTTACAAGCCGACGAAGCCCTCGCTGTGCGTGCAGCCACTTTAGGCAAATGTGACCTCATTAGCAATATGGTGTTTGAGTTCACGGATCTGCAAGGCACCATGGGACGCTACTATGCTGAGCATGATGGTGAGGCAACTGAAGTTGCGCAAGCTTTAGAGGAACAATATTTACCGCGCCAAGCAGGTGATGCACTGCCCAGTACAGTCACTGGCCGCATTCTAGCTTTAAGCGAGCGCCTAGATACCATTGCGGGTATTTTTGCGATTGGCCAGAAGCCTACGGGTACGAAAGACCCCTTTGGTTTGCGCCGTGCGGCCTTGGGCGTATTGCGTATTCTGATTGAACAAAACCTGCCACTGGATTTGGCCGACTTACTCGACCAAGCCACTCACCATCTCAGCAGCACCTTAGGGCAAAAACCCGATATGCAGCAAGCCTTGGACTATATCTTGGAACGCCTGCGTGCTTATTACCAAGAACAAGGTATTCATGTTGAGCTGGTGGAAGCCGTCGCCGCCCTCAAGCCTAGCCAGCCGCTCGACTTTGACCGCCGTGTCAAAGCAGTCGCCACTTTCCGCCAATTGCCTGAAGCAGACAGCCTAGCTGCTGCGAATAAGCGTATCAGCAATATTCTGAAAAAAGTGGACGGCTCTATTCCCGCCTGCGTAGACTCGCACTTGCTACAGGAAGCCGCCGAGCACGACTTACATGCCGCTGTCGAAGCGCAACAAGCTATCGTCGAGCCTTTATACGCCGCTGGCAATTATGAGCAAGCATTGCAATCCTTAGCGAGCTTACGCGAGCCTGTGGATCGCTTCTTTGATGAGGTGATGGTGATGACTGAGGATAAAGCCTTGAAAAATAATCGTTTAGCTTTATTGAACCAGCTTAGGGACTTGTTTTTGAGAGTGGCGGATTTATCGGTATTGTAGGAAGGTACGAAAAGCTTGATCCGATCCCATATTGCTTACAATCATTGGCTAGCCTACGTGAGCCGATGGATCGCTTCTTTGACAAAGTGATGGTGATGGCTGAGGATAAAACCTTGAAAAATAACCACTTAGCTTTGTTGAACCAGCTTAAGAGCTCGTTACTGACGCTTTCGGCTCAACCAAATAAAGCAAATACCCAATACACTTATTAGGAATAAAACTAGATAATGAGGTCCTTCATAAACATAGCAGTGTCGTGAAATAGCATCGAACATATCTGTTGTAGAGTCAAATTTATAACCTCTAAAAGCATGAAACTGTGTAAATAAGCCATTTAAAATGATAAGTATTATATTTGTCAAAAGAGCAATTAAAATATAGCTAATTTTCCTAACTAAAACGACTACCCAAAAAGCCAACAATGAAATAAAACTAGCCACTATTAATGCGATAATAAAAGATAGCTTAAATACACCCTCCACACCTACAGAAGAATATCGACAAGAACCGCCAAGCAAATAAATTTCACTGTACAAATCAGGAGATGTATTAATAGAGAATAGCAAAAGCAATGTGCTGAGACAGTAAAATCCCGAAAAAATTTTGCAGGTAAAATGACTATTTCTCATGCTCGACAAAATCCATAAGTACTGAAGAAATAGCATCCATAATACTTTGCTTATTTATTTCTTCCATATAGCGATGAACTCTACCCCTGTGACTGATGTTTTTTATCTACAAAGTCAATCGCTGTTTTTATTGAGCCATCACAAATTTTTCTAGGTATTAGAAACTGACCATCTATAGCTATATCAAGAGATTATGCGCATTATTCTTTACTGAAGTTACTCTACTATAAAACGTAAAATGGGGAGTGGGAAAACTCATTATTACGTCCTTATAAAAATAATAAAAATCTACAGATATTCTAAAAATAGAATAAGCTATTGCACTTGCTGCAACAAACAGATAAACGAGCATTATAAACAGATAATCGGCAATTCCATGAAAAAGCGAGTCTTGAAATTTAACATTTAGATCATGATTGAATCCACTACATGGCTTGACTATGCTTTAAAGGAAACAAATAATTTAAATAATCTAAGCAGTATATCTTACCTCAATCTAATACTCCGCACCGTACTTTTTATTATTCGATTTATTTCCCCAAAAAGATTTTATTACCTTGCTTTCCAAGCTGGTAAAAAATATTACAAAAACACATAAAAAGGGTGGAAAAAGGCTAGCCCAACCTTTTTCCACCTATCCCCACGAGGAAAAACTTTTATTGATTGGTTCCCCGTCATTCATTTTTTGTACTAGTTATAGCTCTCAAGTCTAGGCTTCGTTTTAATTCCCTTATTTCTTTTTAAGCCCCCTTACTTTTTCAGTAGAGTTTGCACTTTTTCTACTTGTGCTTTCTCAGTTATCCCTTTAGCTTTTACAATGGCTAGTGCTTTACGCTTTAAACGCAGCTCACGCGTTGCACGATCGCGTGATACACTATTCAAACGACCTGCTGGTGCAAAACTAGGCTCTAAACTAAGCGGAGGTGCACTCACAACCACAGCGGGTATCATTGCAGCTAAGGCTTTATCTGTTTTTAATTGATCTATTTTTAATTGGGCATCAGCGGCTAAAGCAGCAGCGCTTCCGATGGTCAAACCTAAGGCGATTATTAAATGTTTCATATTGGCTACTCCATGTATATATAGTCTCAAAAATTTAGGCTAGTTCGTTCGTGTTAACGGGGCTTATAATGCACTTACACTGCTCATTTGAGCATCCCTTAAACAGGTCAGAACTTAAGTGAGCTTTCACCCCTGCCCCTCCCCTATTTGAATGAGGTATCCTGATGAACCTATTGCGAGGAGGAAGCCTGAGAAAATAGCTAACACCTGATAGCACCTGACACCAAGACTTGCTTTCACTTACAATGCAGCCTTGCCTCGGCGGCAAAAATACCAATCCAGAGGAGTCAACCATGTTGCTTCAAGATCAAACGCTATTAAAAACATCGGCTTATATCAATGGTGAATGGGTCGGTGCTGATAGTGGCCAAACCCTGCCTGTTACCAACCCAGCCACTGACGCTATCATCGCTCAAATTCCAGACATGGGCGCAGCAGAAACACGGCGCGCCATTGATGCTGCTGAGGCGGCTTGGCCTGCTTGGCGTAGTAAAACCGCTAAAGAACGTGCGGCTATTTTGCGACGCTGGTATGAATTGATTCTGGACAACCAAAATGACTTGGCTCAACTGATGACAGCGGAACAAGGTAAGCCATTAGCAGAGGCGCGCGGGGAAGTTATTTATGGCGCAGCCTTTATTGAATGGTTTGCGGAAGAAGGCAAGCGCGTTTATGGCGATGTCATTCCCAGCACTGTTCATGACAAACGGATTGTGGTTATCAAACAGCCCGTAGGCGTGGTCGCTGCGATTACACCTTGGAATTTCCCCAATGCCATGATCACACGCAAATGTGCGCCAGCTCTGGCAGCCGGTTGCACTGTGGTCATCAAACCTTCAGAGTTAACCCCTTTGTCCGCTCTGGCACTGGCGGAATTAGCCGAACGAGCGGGAATGCCTGCGGGTGTCTTAAATATCGTCCTGACGGCTCAAGCGCCTGAAGTAGGCCAAGAACTGACCGCCAACCCCAAGGTACGCAAACTATCATTTACAGGCTCGACTGCGGTTGGCAAGAAATTAACCGCCGCTTGCGCCGGAACGATGAAAAAAGTGTCGATGGAGTTAGGTGGCAATGCCCCTTTTATTGTGTTCGACGATGCCGATCTAGACGCAGCCGTTGCTGGAGCAATGGCCTCTAAATACCGCAATGCCGGACAAACCTGCGTTTGTGCTAATCGCTTACTGGTACAAAGTGGTATTTATGACGCGTTTGCGGCAAAACTGGCAGAGGCGGTTGAACAACTGAAAGTGGGCAATGGCATAGACGACGGTGTACAACAAGGTCCTCTGATTAATGAAGCAGCCGTAGCCAAGGTTGAAACCCATATTGCTGATGCCATTGCCAAAGGCGCTAAACTCATTACAGGCGGCAAACGCCTATCCACAGATAGCAACTTCTTTCAACCCACCATACTCACTGAAGTGACCGGAGAGATGTGTGTGGCTTGCGAAGAAACCTTTGGTCCCGTCGCCCCCATTTTTCGCTTTGACAGTGAAGCAGATGCCATACAAATGGCGAATGCGACTGAGTTTGGCTTAGCCGCGTATTTCTATAGCCGCGATATAGGGCGAGTTTGGCGGGTTAGCGAAGCCTTGGAATATGGCATTGTGGGTATTAATGAAGGCATTATCTCCAATGAAGTCGCACCTTTCGGTGGCATCAAGGAATCCGGGCTGGGACGAGAAGGTTCTAAGTACGGTATAGAAGAGTTTATTGAAATCAAATACTTGTGTATGGGCGGCTTGAGCCGCTAAGCCAAGGAGCAAACGATGACTAGTAATTCTGACTTACAACAACGTAAAAATAAGGCTATTGCCCGTGGACAAGGCAATATGGCTTCTATTTATGTTGCAAAAGCACTCAATGCTGAAATTTGGGATGTGGAAGGTAAACGCTATATTGATTTTTCCTCAGGTATTGCGGTTGTCAATACCGGCCACAGTCACCCCAAAGTGCATGATGCAGCGATCACTCAAATCAAAAATTTTAGCCATACTTGCGTTATGGTGACACCTTATGCCAGCGCCGTGGAGCTGGCTGAGCGCCTGAATGCTGCTGTACCGATCCAAGATGCCAAGAGTATCTTTGTCACAACGGGTGCAGAAGCCGTTGAAAATGCCATCAAAATCGCGCGTGCCCACACCAAGCGTTCCGGCGTGATTGCTTTTAATGGGGGCTTTCATGGTCGTACTCATTTATGTATGGGGCTAACAGGCAAGGTCATACCTTACAAAGCAGGTTTTGGCCCTTTTCCTAGCAGTATTTATCATGTGCCCTTCCCCATTGATTATCACGGTGTCACCGTAGAGCAATCCTTGGCAGCACTGGATAATCTATTCCATGTTGAGATAGAGCCTGAGCAAGTGGCTGCGATTATTATTGAACCACTACAAGGCGAAGGTGGCTTTTACCCCGTGCCACAAGGCTTCTTGCAACAGTTACGTGAGCTATGTGATCAGCATGGTATTGTACTGATTGTTGATGAAATTCAGACAGGCTTCGCCCGCACCGGCAAATTATTTGCCACTGAATACCATGGTATTGAACCTGATCTCATGACCTTAGCTAAAGGTTTAGCTGGCGGATTCCCTCTCGCGGCAGTGACCGGCAAGACACATATTATGGATGCACCTAATCCAGGTGGTCTGGGTGGTACTTATGCGGGTTCTGCTATTGCTTGTGCCGCAGCATTGGCGGTGTTGGATGTCATAGAGGAAGAAAACCTGTGTGACAAGGCAACTATGATTGGCGAGTTAGTTACCGGCCATTTAAGTGATATGCAGGCCAAACACCCTGACACCATTGGTCAAATCCGCCATCTGGGTGCCATGATTGCAATGGAGTTAGTCAAAAATGGTGATGCTGACCAGCCCAATCCCGAGCTGGCCAAAGCACTGGTTGCCAAAGCATCTGAAAAAGGTTTGATCCTGCTGTCTTGTGGAGTGCGTAGCAACGTCATTCGAATTCTGGCACCTCTCACCATTGAAGTGGACATACTGCGCGAAGGTTTGCAACTATTATCTGAGGCATTCGAAGCTTTGGTATAAAGCTGCACTGAATCGGTGGTGGGTATGTCTTAATACCACCACCCTATATCCATCCCCTTATACACAAATCAGTCCTCCCCAACTCGCTAGCCATTGCCGCTGGGTATCACGGACACGTGGCTAACGTTGCCCTGACCACCGCCTGATCTATACCGGCGACCGGGAAAGCGATTTTTACGCCCTGCTCATCTGCTGATCCGTGCGCAACATAACCGTGTCTTAGAGGAGGATGCCAAACTCAGGAAATTAAGGTGTTACGTTATACTTTGCGCCCCAAAAGCCAACAACCGATGGCGCTGACGCTGGTACAGGCCAGAGAAATCAGCCCACTGGCTAGAGTGGAGTGTCGGGTTAGTATAAAAAGAAGCTTGAATTATTTAACAAGTGGGTCTATAAACAGACGGGTCTTGAAACGTCGTTCATCCCGGTACAAGCCAATAAAGCTCAATACCATAACCGGCAGTAAATAAAGAACCTGGTACAAATGGCTGGCTCTCTCCATACGGCGCTCACTACAATATTGCTGATAAGTTTTTTCACAGTTCACTATTTCTGTATAAATTCGGTCAATGAGTGCAGGGAAGAAAATTGTGACCGATACTAAAAGTATTAAAAATAATAATATTCGTTTATAGTTTTTTAAAAGGATTTTAGTTATTAGGTTGAATCTGGCTCCAGGCCATTTTTGTCCTTGATAGATCAATATAGCGCGAAATACTGAATAAGCTGCGAGTAGGTAAATAAGGTTAGTCAAGCCATAAAGGTGATGCTCATAAAGCACGGCCACAAAAAGTGGCGCAATGAAAGCAAAAAGCCAACTGGGTAGTGCCGACCTGAAAAAAATCATTATTAGGCCAGTATAACTGGCCAAGCATATTGGAGCCAGATAGAACAGTCGTCGAACCTCGACGACGACCAGATCGAATGTTCCGTGACACCCTACGTCAAGAATGCTGCAACGGGATGCTCTGAACATACCCAGA
>PDPH01000082.1 GCA_002747435.1 Pseudomonadota bacterium | reverse complement strand
AGTCCTCCCCCTGTGCTACGCAGGCATAGCCTTTGTCTTGCGAGCGGACGAAACAGTGTTTCGTTTTTTCCGCTCTCAGGGAGTTAGAGGGGGTTAAAGTAAACTACCCCCAATATTTCTTAGGTCTTGCAATACCCTCACGGCACTCAACCGTATATTCAGCAATATCAACCCCCAACGCCGTTAACTTGGCATACCAATGACCATCAGCCCTCTTATCAATATCGACCATCTTACGACCAGCCAAATAGTCTAGCTGTTGCTGTAGCTCATTGGGCGTGGCATCAGCATAGATACAGCGAACCACATCCAATAACAACACATCCATCGCACCGATGGGTCTTGCCTTATCCAATGCGACAATGATGTTCCATCGCATACCTTCACGCCTTGCTTTTACTATATCTGCCATAGCCCAACCCTTATCATTACTTATCAGTATTAGTCATAGCGACCTTCATATTCGCTATCTCAAACTTATTCGCCAACGCATCAAGCTTATGCTCAACAACCGTAAATGAGCGAATAAAATCATTTTTACTCACATACTCCCTAGGTAACTCCGCCCTTAACTGCAACAAATCACGATCGAGTTTACGAATTTCCGCAGACTCTTTACTCATTTGCTCCGACAGCTTGCCTATCTCACTTTTTAGCAGGTCATCACGCTCCTTCATTGACGACTCAAACCGACCAAAGAACGCCGTAGCAATCCCCCATGTCGCCCCAACAATCGTCAACAGCAAACTGATAACATGCCAAGTTTCCAACATCAGCGTCATCCTCGTTTCCTTATCTTTAAGCCATCACCCAGCTTAGCCCCATAGACCTTGCCCTGCTTTTGCTTGCGTTCCTGCTCATAGTAGCCTTGACACTCCACACAGCGTTGAGTATGCGGACAACTCGCCAACCGCTCCGCACCAATAGGGTCACCGCAGTCCACACAATCTAAAGCTCCCCTCCCAGTGGCAGGGGTTGGGGGAGGGTTATCACAAACATGCAACTGTTGCGACATTGCCTTTAGCTCAATTGCCAGCCACATATCACACACAGCTTGAGCTTTATCTGCTATATCACTCATTTATTACCCATACCACCCTGAATTGGTTTATGTGTGACAAATCTAAGCACCGCATTACCAAATGCTACACCTGCGGTTAACAAGCCAAATGTATCAGGGGTCATATAAGGCTCAAACATTGGCGATGCAGTTGTCGCAAAGCCCATAGCAGTGACAATACCGTTAAACCATAGCGTCTTAGACTTGTACCAAGGCTTAGGCTTAACCTTTACTTGACCCACTTTTGCTTGATAATATTGCGGTGTGACCCAACCCTCAGGCGGACTATTGGGGTCAAATGGCTTAGGCTGTGGCTCAAAAGGCTTAGACTGTGGCTCATTTGCTTGACTTGTTTGATTCATCTGCTGATTGTTCATCAATCACTCCTTACGCTTCACTAACAACTTTATTTAGATTGTGCTGGTCATACACAGGCAACTGATAGCGATACTCATAGGGAACACTTAACGTCCCATCGTCACGACTCGCCCAGACAAACGCCGTAAAACGACTGCGAGGATAGCTTGTCACACACACACTATCATTCTGATTGCCACCGATTACCACCAACCGCTTGCCATCTTTCGTCTCTCCGATGACAAAGCACACATGACCACCACCACGCCGACTCATTACCCCAATACAGCCATAAGCAGGGGCAGATAACAGCGTGCCGTATTTTTCATAAGCTTTCGCTCTATACCAGTGTTTAGGCACACCACGGTTCGTACTCTTGAGACAATGAGCGACAAACGTCCCACACCAAGGGGTCTCATCATCTCGCCACCACGCTCCAAGCTCTTTTAGCCAATTAACGATATTCAAGCTATGACGACGACCCTTGACCTCACGCATACCACGATAAGCAAACGCCTCAGTCACCCACGCCAGCGGACTTGATAAGTTCTGATTTTTTACCAGCTTTTTCTTTACACTCTTACCAGACTCATTGACTACCGTTACCTTACGGCTTTCTTCAGCAGCAAAGTCTTCTTCTACTCATAAATCGTTAATATCCAACACTAACCAACACTTCAATAAGTCTCAATCATACCGCCAAAGACAAAACCATGGCACATGAGCAAATTCCGAGATTTACCCACCATCCAAATACAAAAACATCCAAGCACAAAAAAAGCCCCTTACCATTAAGTAAAGAGCTTCTGCTTTTAGTCCCTCCCCTTTGTAAGGGGAGGTTAGGAGGGGTTTTTATTAAGTTAGAGGGGGTCGCCGTAGGGGCTAAAACAAACACAACTGATTTTGCTGATACGCCTCATCCGCCAACCGCTGATAATGCCGACTCACAATATTACGGATGGTGCGTACATGCAGACCATACTCACCAGCCAGCGTTGATTTTTTTACCCCCGCCTCATAGCGAGCCACAATCTCCTTATCACGCTCAGCGATGCGTTTTGCCTGTTGCATAGGAATCGTAATCACTTGACTAGCATAATAGTGACACAAGCGTTTAGCATTCTCAAAGCCCAGCAACCGTACCAGCTTATGCTCATTACACAGCTTGTTTTCGACTGGTACATACAGCTCTTGACCACGAAACGCACCCACGATAACATCTGCCACCTCATTACCAAGGAACATCGCCAGCTCATCATACGTCTGTGTTGTTGTTACCGTCATAATCATTTTCCGTGTGTCCTCCCCCTGACAAGGCGGGTGAGGACGGATTAAACGAAGCATTGCTTCGTCCGTCCGCAAGACGAGAGCTATGCTCGAAGTTAGAGGGGGTCGCCGTATGGCATGGGCAACGCCCATTCATTCAATAAAAATCAATATTTTTCCGCTTTCGCCTCACGCTCATTCTGCTTAACCAACGCCGTAATAATCCCTTGCAACTGCCGAGCATCACACCAAGTCAAATACTCAACCTTATACATAGACATTGCCAATGCCTGTGCATACGCCCAGGGCTTACCACCCTCCGCCAGCAACGCCTCAATCTTATTCACTTGTGGTTTTTTACTATTTGCCACATCTGGCTTATCCAGCGTATGATTTTTATCGGTTGCTTTTTTACTCCCTCTTTTGGGGGAGGGTTGGAGAGGGGGTGTAGCCACAAAGCCCTTGCTCTCCAGATGCCTTACAAACGCCTTTAGCTGTGTCACAGTACACGCCTTACTAGAAGACTTACCAGTGACAACCTCCAACGCCTCACGATACGTCCCATCATCCCAACCAAGCTTACCCTTACCGACATGAACCAGCCGAATCAGCTTTTGCTTTTGGTTTAAAGGTTTTTTTGTCGCCTTAGAGGGGGTTTTCCTAGTCATAGCACACCTCAAAATAAATAACCTCAATCCTACCACAAACCGCACCGTTAGAGTTATCCACACAAAAAAGTTACAAAAAAAATACCTACCTAAAAAATAGATGGGTATCAAACTATCCGTAGGGTGGGTTCCACCCACCATCTTCGCTATCAATCTTCTGTATCATAAGCTTTTATGGCATCCTCAGGCGACATAGCAACACGGGCTTGACACTTTTCAAAAGCTTTATCAAACCTAAGTTTGCGATATCTTACCTGTTTTCGGCTATCGGCATTGTTTTTTTCTAAATCACGATGTAAATCAAACAGCAAACTATTTAATTCTAAATAGGCATTATCACAAGCGTAATAAGGGGCTAAAGTTTCATCAGAATCATCACCATAAGCCTTGAATGTACCAATAGCCTGACTTGCAAAAGTCGATTGTAACTTTAGCAGGGTATCTTTTTCCTTGCTCTCATAAGCATCAAAAATATACGCACGGTCAGCATCCAGTCTTGTATATATCTCATTAGCAAACTTATGAGCCATTGCAGGTGTCTTAATCACCTCAACCACATTACTTTTTTGAACCTTGCTCACTGTCTCAACTGGACTCTCATTCACAGGCTCAGTCTTATCACACCCAACCACAGCTAACAAAGCACACAATACAATAATATTTTTCACAACCAATCCTTTTAATAGCCTAATCTAACGCCATATCATACAATCATTTGCCAATTTAGTCCAAAATAAAATACAAAAAACTGATATAATCAAGCCGAAAGTTATTAAAAAAAAGGGATGTCCATGTCTCCACAATATAGTCAAGAGAAAAAAATCACCATTGGCAAAATTGCCATGATTATGCTCACACTCAAAGGAATGCAATTTACAGAGCTAAAACAAATTCTAATTGACCAAAGTATTGCAAAAGATGATATAGTCCTCAGGCTAGCCCCTCCATTAAACATTTTATTTTTAGTATTATTGGAGCTAGATTCACTGGATGAATCGACTAGCCCACCATTTGAATTTAAATACAATAGATTTGATGAGTATTTTCAAGAATTGGAGGAAGATAATCACTACTTTTTACCATCAGATTATGCCGTCATTAAAGCGGAAGTTCTCAAAAGGTGGCAAGCAATGCAAATAAAATTTAATGCTAGTGTCTAGCCAACTTTGTAGGTTGGTGTCGAGGAACGAGACCCAACAAATTATACACAATAAAAAACCCTGCATATCCATTGATATGCAGGGTTTTCTAACGCTTACCTTCCTTTCTACAACTTACTAAAATCCAATAATAACTGATGATACTTGCCATGTTCATCACGTTGATAAAATCGCAAATACTCCTTACTACCCACCACATGCACTGCCTCACGCAATACCTTCATAGCCTTTTCCCACTTAGCGTTATCAAACTTATACTTTAACAAACCAAGCAACTTATGAGCAGACAGATTACCTTTTGTATCCACCTTAAACGCCTCCAGCACAAGCTCCTTGATGTAATCGTTACTGCCCTCACTCCACTCACTGATACACTCATCAGTAAGGTCTTTAGCAACGTTTAGACGCTCATCAAAGTCAAGGTACTTAGACACAGATAATTGCACCTTATAACGACCACAAAAGCTCGGCACACTCACATTCCCCTTAGGGTTTCGCCACTCTCGCTCATACTCCATCGCTGATAAATCAAAAAAATCAAAGAGCTTAGCAAACATCTGTTTTTTTGTCTGTGCCACCTGCTCACTAAGCGTTTTAGCACTATTAAAGATATCTACCACAGTTTCATCACGCAATTTATCAATCGCATCCACTTTGTCAACAGGCACAAAATGCCCCTTCTCATTCATCATACAGCCATCAGGCACTGTGATACCTGTTTCATTGCTCATAGCTTTATTACTCATAACAGTTACTCCGTTCATTGATTAAAATTGATTAAAAAAGTTTATGATTAATTGGATAAGTCTTCACATGCTCACCCACCCATTTTTCAATTTTTGCGACACCGATAAACACACCGTTGTTATGCTCATCATTGCTAAAAACAGCAAGTTCTCTACCCGTATTGTTGCCCATCGCATAGACCACTTGATGGGTTGTTTTGACAAGCTGTGGGCATTGGTAGTATTCACCATTAACAACAATGATACCCTCATCTGATTTATCGACATAACAGCGATGAGCCATTGTCTTCACTGGGGTTAGCAGGGCATTTTCATAACTCATACAGCACCCACCTTATCCCCCACAGTGACAGGCTTAAACTCACAGCCCTGACACACCCGCCAATGTCTTAGAGCAGACGGATTATGAGTCGGCACATCACCACACGCCTTGCCAGAGCAATACTCACGCCCCACAGTCGTCTGTGTATAAGGACACAGCAACTGCTTACGATACTCAATATACGCACCAGCAATCGTCTTTACATCACCCACGTACTTGCCATGTATCGCCAGTGACAGGCTAGGGCGAGCATAACCAATCCGCCGAGCAACCTCCGCAAATGACAACCCACCAACCCTCACTTCTTCTTGCACCGCATCAACCCAATTATCCATAGTTACAGGATAATGCACCCAATCCACCGTAACCGATGGAATCACCTTCCGAGCAGTCGCATTACTTTCCATAGCACACCCCCACACAGATAAGCAAGCACAGCAACAATAGCACCACCAGCAGACAAAAAATCCACTCAACCATCCAAATAACATACGCCATATCCTCTGCCACAGAATCCTTAATCAAAGAGTCCTTAACCAAAGAATCCTTAACCAAAGAGTCATTATTCTTCATAGTCATAGACCACCCCCAATCTTCTTAATACTATCAACAGAACCAGCACCATCAACACGATGACTCGCAGGCAACGGCGTTTTTGGATCATACACAAGCACCTGCATATTTTGGTCAAACACCTTTTGCCCACGCTTGATTTTAGGAGCTTTTGAACCAGTATCATGAATCAGCTGATAAGTTGCCTGCACTTTTGCTTTACCAGCTCTAACCAACCTAAGATACCCTGCTCTATATAGCATTTTTAAATACTGCTTAACATTGCTGAGTTTCAGTACCAGCTCAGGAGTAGATGCACTCGCCACAACCTGATTAGCGGTAAACGTTTTTAAAATACGCAGACACTTCCACATAGCATCAACAGCCAGCATAGCTTTAGGTTTACCCTTACTATCAATATTCGGAGGTGTCTGCCCACAGTCTTTAATCAACTGATAACGGTGGATTGTCATGCGATTGTTATAACCACATCTACCCACCACTATTTGCTTAACATAGCCTGCCAGTACCAAAGCTTTTAGCCAAGCTTTTGCTGTGTCATATTTGATATGAGAATATTTCAGAGAGATTTCTTTGATACTAATACCATCATTTTCATGACGAGCATTGTCTTTTAGCATATCCCACACTAACTCATAAGGGCTACGCACCACCGCACCATCACGATTTACCAGTATAGGATTATCCGCATTCACATAGCTTATAACATCACTTGCTTTTTGCCCTCCCCCTGATAAGGGGGAGTTGGAGGGGGTTGAGGAGTTAGAGGGGGTTGCCTGTTTCGCAGGTTTATCAGACTCTACCTGTTTCGCAGGTTCTTTCTTACACTTCTTACTAGGTTTATCAGATTTCATAACATCATCCTTTTATACATCAATATTATAGTCCTCCCCCTGACAAGGTGGGTGAGGACGGATTAAACGAAGCACTGCTTCGTCCGTCCGCAAGACGAGAGCTATGCTCGAAGTTAGAGGGGGTCAAGAATCCTAAAACGACCTAGGCTTAGGCGACTGCCCCGTAATAAAACCAGTTGGTATCAACTTATCCAAATCACCCATAGTCACACTACGTTGCCCATTTTCTAACGCCCGTTGCCCCAACATCTCCAGATTAGTACAAGTCCGTCGAGTAGAGCCACCGACCGCCCCCACCAAGGTTGCCAACACCTGCTCATCAATACTCACCTTAGGCGCATACACCCCAGCCAACAGCACCGCATCTGCCACACTAACTGGCTGAGCAGGTATCCAACTATGCACTCGACCGTGGAACCGCTCCCAACGCTCCAGCTTTTTCGGCAAATACTCCTCACCAATCACCAAAATCGTACTTTGACTAGATTCATAAATATCACGCACCATCTCCACCTTAGCCTTACTCGTTGTCAAATGGTCAAACTCATCAATAATCAACGGCTTACCGCTCAACGCCAGCTCACCAGCGATTTGCCCCAACATCTCGCTTGTAGTCGTCGCAGGCGGAATATTCATCTCACGCAATATTGACTGCAAAAACGCCTTGCGAGTACCTAGGCTCGTCGCCTGTACATAATACGCATTCATCCGCACCGCCACATGACTGGAGGCAACGCTTTTACCATCGCCACTGCGACCATAAAACACCCCAATACCGGGCAAACTAGGATGACGTGTCTGTATTCTCCACATCGCTTCATAGCACAGCTTCACATTTTCCACCTCAGCCACACCATGACAGCCCACATTATTGATATTACCACTCATACCACTCATATCACTCATTTGTTCTTTACTTAAATTAGCCATTACTAGCCTCCTCTGATACTGTGTATGTGTAAGCTCTATGTACGACATAAGCATGATAAATTATCTCTTGTATGTGCAAGAAGAACTCTTTTTCTGCTTGTAAAAAGCCAGTACCATCAAAATATAACCAACCTTTATCAAGCCAATTATTGATATAACGCATTTCTTCATCATTGACCTTACGTTTATCGATTTCTTGACTATTGACTAACACATAACAAACATAAGGCATTAACCTTAACTCTCTCTGCGTTATCTCATACCCTAATAAATTTCTAGCTACATTAGCTACAGGGTGAGATAATTCTCCTCTTTTAGCCATTTTTCATTACCTCCGTTATCATATTTACCTAACCGACAGCAGACATTGCAGTGATTGCAGTGTCTGTTGTCACCTTATTAGAAAAACCCCTAACCATAGCCAGAGCCCTCTCATTTTCCATATTAATACGATAAAACACCCTGCCATTCTCAGCACGCACCGCCATCACCCAACCAAGCACCACCAACGTCCTTAACCGAGTCAAAGTCTGTCGCACACTCAAATGACCCAACCGAATCGTCCGAGCAGACACCGCAGAACCAGTTGGTAACAGCGACATCGACTCAAAAATCTGCACACACTCACCCACATACTCATCCGACTTAGCCATCACTCAGCCCCTTTCTCTGTTTCTGAACTTGATAACGAATCAATTCTCCAATTTAGTATCTCTATCTCGATAGATAGATGACTTCTACGTCGTCCTAATTCGTTTCGTGCAGTTTGCAATTTACGCCAATCTTTTTTAGCCAACTTATCCAAGTCGTTAATCTGTTTTTCAAGAATACTCAAATCTTTTGAAATATTAAGATTTGGTGATCTCTTAAGAGCTCTCAAATCATCCATAAGACAAGATTTTTTTACAGGAGCTTCCATCACAGCCGTTATTTCAGCATCCTTTTTAGCAAGGAGCTTATCCATCCTTGCCAACTCTTTGTTAGCCAACCCTAACAGTATCTTTTCACCGATAAATTCAGCCATCACGCACCCCCTCTCACCGTAGCCGACATCATATCCACCAACTCTTGTTTGCTAAAAGGCAATTGCATAACCAGCCAATCCCTCATACTCTTTACCTCATCAGCATTCAGATAAATCTCCTCCGAATTCTCATCAGGTGACTGAAACCCTTCCTTCTTACGATGCTCAACACACACAAACAAACAATCATCATAATCAAGCTTCAAATGCAACCGCTCACTAACCACAGTCTTACCAGTCTTCTTAGAAAGCTTTGTCTTGCTCTCACAAAACAACCAACTCAAGCCAGTTGCACCACAGCTTGTCGAAATCTCACGTTTTACCTTAGCCATACTAGACTCCCATCACATTAAACATCTATTACATAAAACAACCATTACCAACCAATACACAAACACACAAAGTAAGCAACAACCAACTTAACCAACCTTATATGTCGCCATCTTAATCTTAAAAATCTTCGACTCCGCATACAGCTCATAAAAGTCTGCATCCGCATCTGTCAGCTCAGCACCAGCCTTCACCGCCTCATCCAGCCTCAACCACCGCTCAAACCGCATATCCTGCTCAGCCTCAACCGCATCCGCTTTTAGTCCTCCCCCTGACAAGGGGGAGTTAGAGGGGGTCGGTTTTACTCCTCCCCCTGACAAGGCGGGTGAGGACGGATTAAACGAAGCACTGCTTCGTCCGTCCGCAAGACGAGAGCTATGCTCGACGTTAGAGGGGGTTGGTTTTAGTCCTCCCCCTGATAAGGGGGAGTTAGAGGGGGTTCTCTCTTCCTCCGCCACAAACTCCGCCCAAGCCAACTCCGCACGACTCAGCTCAACTTCAGGCAACCGCTGACCATCCACATGCTCCAGCACATTCTGTGGCGACAAATTCTCAAGAATATCATCACGCTTCACCTCATTACGTTTCAACTGACCCTTCGTCCGTTTCTGTACCGCCTGCTCCATCGCACTCACAGGGAAATACGCCTGCTTATTACCCTCAAACTCAGCAACAGCAATCAACCGATGCTCAGCATCACGCACCCACACCTTACTCGCATCATGTATATCATAGCCAACCAACACCCACTCACCATGATACTCAAGCAAATCACGACTAAAATAGATATTGTCAAACAACCGAATCTCACCACGCAGACACTTACGTCTCTCACAAGGGCGAAACAAATCCACCTGCTCCGCCTCACTCAACATCACTCGCTTGACACCCTGACTCTCCATCAACCGCACCTGCTCATCCCACATCACCTGCGGACTCAAATGCTCCTTCCGACCAGTCAACTTGTTATAACGCCGTGGCAACCCACCATGCGGACTATTGTTATACTCATTCACCTGTTTTTTACACAGCTCATAAAACCTATCCCACTCACACAACAGCTTAGACTCCCCAAACTCTCTCAAATCTTTACGAGTCTTCTTAAACACTGCCTGCCTTTTCTGCCGATCCATATCCGCACCCATATAAGTCGGTAACTTCTTAGCCAACCGCACCCACAACGTCTGATGCGACCGCTCAATCAACCCATGCGACTGCGAATTGTACGGAATACTATGCTTCATCGTTGACCCCAGTCGATCCATCAGCCCAGTACCCTCAGCCGTCATCATCGCATTCTTATAACCAGAACCATTATCCACATAAAATATCGCCATCACCCCATACACACACACCGCAACTCGCACCGCATCCAACACCGCCAGTCCACTCTCAGCCAAATCAACCGAAAACCCAACAATCATCCGAGTCCGCACATCAGCCACCACCGTAATCTCAGGGCGAAACGGCTTACCCGTAATCGGATGAGCCACCTCCGCATCAAACGTATGCCCATCCGCCGTATACACATAAGTTGGAAACAACTCCTCCGTACCCCGTCGCACAAACGGCATAATATTCTTAATCTCCCGACTACCACGCCGACCCCTCTCACGCTCCACATTCCCCACATGCGTATTCAAAAAATATCGTGCCTGATGATAGCTCGGCACAGCCATACCCTGCTCATTCAGCACCTTAGCCAAATCACGCATCACCTCAGCCAATGGCGGATTCGCAGGGTCTGCCCACAGTTTTAGCAACACCCCAGACCACACTGGCAAACTCGTCGTCCGAGCCTTCGGAGCAAGAGCAAGCACAGCCGACTCACCACCTGCCTCCGCCGACTCAAACGCCTTCACCCAAGCAAACAACGTATTCCGACTTACCTTAGTCTTCGCCTTACCCTGCGACTTAGCACCGCTTTTTGCATTCGCCCGACGTACCGTAGCAGTCAAAGCCTCATCCAACTTACCTTCCTTACTAGCCTTAGCAAAACGCTCCACCGCCTTCGTCTTACTGGTGAGCTCAGCCAACCCCAACACATGACGCACCACCGCCACCCGAGCAATACCGCAATCACGTTGCCACTCCGCCAACCGAGCCACCGCCATATCATCACCAGCAATGGGCTGTAGTTCTCCCCCTGATTGTAGTTCTCCCCCTGATAAGGGGGAGTTAGAGGGGGTGCTTTTATCACCGGCAACCAACTCACCTGCCGACTCAACCATCTCAGCCAGTTTTTTTGCTTTTACCTGCTCAAACAACTCATCAGGCAGAACATACTCACGACGCACACCACCAGCACCACGGCTAGGAACTTCAACATAGTTCCAATTATTCCTTTTCGCATATAATTCGATACCTCTTCGAGACTTTGGCAAACCATTAAGCTTTAAGTTCATAATTTCCGAAATTTTAAGCTGATTTAGCATGACAAATACTCCGCAACTGTGGTATATTTGTCCGCATACCTTGGTCTAACGCGTTGACCGTCCACAGTCCACCGAGTCGGGAACAACAACTGCACAGGCACACCAAGATAATCAGTGATAGCCAGCTCACCCTTCTTTAAAGGTTGACTAATCGCCTTGCTAACAGAACCATAAGGCAAATCATAACGCTCACACAGACCCCTAAGCGTAATACCAGACTTACGGATAGCAGACTTAATATCCTCTGCATGCCAACTACCATCATCGCATTGGCTAAAACTGTTCAAAAGCGGATACTGCTCATAGTTCATCACTAGCACCTCAATCAGCCATCGCTGATTTTTTTAAAAAAAGTTCGTGTTAGAGTTCAATAACTCAACTTGTAAACATGATACTTCGTAATTTACGAAAAGTAAAGGGTTCGTAATTAATATTTCGTAATTTTTTCGAAGTATTTTATAAATCCTTTTTATATCAATATGTTATAAATTAGGAACTAAATAGGATTTTTTGGCATGACTTCGCAATTAACAGAAATGAATTCGGAACTGGATACACCTCTAAAAAGCAGGTTGTATCAATTAATGACAGACGATGAAAAAAAACAGCCCTTTTCATTTGCTACTAGAGTTGGTTTAAGTGGCTCTACTTTTCATGGCATTTGGACAAAGGGTAGTACCAGTATTCACCGTCCAACAGCCAAAAAAATAGCCGATGTCACAGGAGCAGACATCGACTGGATACACAAGGGTATTGGACAACCATACCCAAACACCAGCACACAACCACAAAAACCACCACAACACACAAGCCTCAGCGACTTTCACCCCATCTCCACATGGGATGACAACACCCCCCTAGAAGACGACGAAGTAGAAATCCCATTCTACCGAGACCTAGAATTTGCCTGTGGTCACGGAGCAACCAACCTCATCATGGACAACGACCAAACTCGCACGCTTAGAATGGGCAGACGCACCCTACAAAACCTAGGCATACAACCCACCAACATCTTTGTCGCCACCGCCCGAGACCAATCCATGAGCCCCACCATCAACCAAGGCTCAACCATCTGGGTAGACAAAGGACGCACCACCATCAAAGACGGCAAAATCTTCGCAATAGAATGGGGAGACCTCTACCTATGCAAACGCCTCTACAAAGCCCCCAACGGCGGAGTCCGCATAGTCAGCGACAACCACTACGAATACCCAGAGCTTACCCTCACCTCAGAACAAATCCAACAACAAAACTTCCGCATCATCGGCTGGGTCTGGCACTGGTCAGTCATCGAATCATGGTAACTCATCACCCACAAAAAAACCGCTCCAATACCAGAGCGGTTTCATTCATATCAGCACACCATCACACCCAACCAACGCAGTCCAAAATAACTTACCAAAATCATCACCCACCACCAATACTGCCAAATTCAGTCCAAAATAAACTACAACTCACCATCTCCCCCAAACCAACTCGCATAACCCAAACGAACCGCCCCAAACCCTCGCTATACAAAGTCTTCCCACCACATCCCCACACAACCCACCTCATCCCACCAAATATCCCCAGTACAGAACTAAGTATCAAGTCACAGTGCGTGGGCTAGGTCGTGGGCTGGCAGTTTGAGGTGATTGGCTTATGTTTTGGCTTGTATGCACCATAAATAAAGGCTTGCGGACGGTTTAGGTCGGCAAGCCTTTATTTTTTGCTACATAATTAGCGTGGGATAGAATTGTTGTTTCCTAACTAAGAATTTAGCAACAGCTCCAACACAGTTTTACTACCAACAAAGCCAATTGCTAATAATCCATAGCCATAGAGAGTGAAGTTACAGGCTTTTTTACCACGCCAGCCATATCGCCAATGCCCAACTATCAGATAAGCAAAGGTTGCCCATGAGAGTATGCTAAATACGGTTTTATGTGCTAGGTGCTGAGTCAAAAAGTTGTCAACATAGATAAAACCCAGTAACAGTGCCACTGTCAATAAGAAAAAAGCCAGTAAAATCATATCAAATAATAAGCTTTC
>PDPH01000081.1 GCA_002747435.1 Pseudomonadota bacterium | reverse complement strand
TTCTATCGGTGGCTTCGGTGACTGATGTTGACGCAGTAGCTTAATACACACTTCCTGTAATACCTCCTGCTGATCTTCAGGATTCAGACTATGTGATTTGTAAGTACAATACTGGATATAACGCTGCAAAGTATTCAGCAAGGCAGCCCCTTTATCACCCCGTTGATGGGTGAAATTCAGCAACATTTGCTGGCAATCAGAAGAATGGGTAAGGGGTTTGTCAGACATAGGCCGATTTTAGGGTAAAACCTTGGGCTTGGCATTGATACTTTTAGCGAGATCAGCCCATGCAAATAAGGTTTCAACGGTCTTTTTCAGCAAAACGATCCTAAAAAGATGGTGATTGTCAAACATATCATCGCTAAGCTGCTACATCAGGTGTCTTGCAAAACAAACTTGCAATACAGATCAATCACTTCAGGTTTGCAGCCTCAAGTGATAACAATTATCATTAATGATATTCTAATTTTATCTACCGTGCTGCGTTACTAATCACTACTCTTCCACCGGATGAACCTTCAGCCGTACGCACAAAAATATAAGCCAAGTCGATACTACGATCATTCAGAAATAACTCCCACAAAACCTCGTCATCAAATGCTTCCTGACTCACTCGTAATGACTCAACCGTTTGAACCGACTGCTGATAGAAGTTTTTATCGCCACAAGGCTCACAGAAGCGAACATATTGGCTATTCGGTTTAATATGATCCAAGGCTTTACTCATTTGTTCGCTTGGAATCAGTTGGCACTGATCCGCAGACACAACACCGCTTGCCAAACAAGCAGACAAAAGCAACAAACTCATAGAAAACATGCGTGAACTTTTCATGTGATGACACCCTCACGTTATACCAAAAACCCTCAACAGCATTGACCTAATACTAAACTACTCAGTTCAAAACTTGCTAATCATTTAAGCACCTAAAAAAAGACCCCAGCAAGACTAGCTCACCAGGGCTGGTAGAAAAACATGAAAACTAAGCAATAACGGAATTATTCGCTGGGTGTCCGATAAGTAATTACACTGTAATCATTCTCAATCCCAGCAGAAGCATCCGCTTGCAGAATAATATGAACCACATCACCAGACTGCTTGAAGAACACATAGCGGCCATGTCCCGTATAAACTTGGTTTTGTTCAACAAATTGCGGTAAAGGTAAAGCGACGATGAGCGACAAATCAATACTATTATAATATTGCAATACTGCATCAGTATTACCATTGCTGCTCAACGCCCCCGGGATCACAGCCAGTAATTTCTTACCCTTATGATCATCCAGATAGCGTATCCGCGTTAATTGCCCCAAAGTCGTCCGCTGGATCATGTCGTTTTGCTGCGTAGTTCCCGTTCTAAACGCATTGCCACAGGCCGTAAAAATGCCAGCACCATCTTGAGTCAGCCACAAATTACCACACAAAGGGTGTTCACCATCGTAAATGGAGTCATAAGCATAAGCGGCAACCCCACTGCTAATCGTGTATTTTTCCAAATCTTCGGTCAAATACTGGCTGGTTCTGACACCATACATAGACTCACCACTGGGGTGCAAAACAGCTCGTATCCCACCTGAAATAGCGGTAGTACCACTATGTTCAGTGTCTGTTCCCGTGGCAATATTAACGGAATGAATACGCACAATAGCACCCTCCTCAGCCTCTTTGGGAAAAGCATGCACATAACCATTACCCGCCAGCACAATATCACCAACATCTGTCGCAACATTCAGTGTTTTATCTAAAGTTGCAGCACTCAAATTAACATAGGAAATAGATTGATTATGGCCGACAGCAGCATATTTACCGTTAGGACTAACGGAAACACTAGTTGGTATAGCACTCAAGTCAACCGTTTGTTCAGTACCTACTTCAGGATTGTAAATATGTAGACGATTGGGTGAAGCTGACACCATAATTAAGCGATCCAAAGCATCACTGTATTCAGCGTCAATCACATCATAGCCCAGGCGAGTCAAAGCCCTATGTGCAGTAATGACTACTTTGGCTGGTACACTATCCACTTTGCCATCATTGACCTGCAAGACAACGACATACTCACCTTCTACATCAGGTGTCAGTTTAGGCTTGGCTGTGTTTGCATCTGTCAAGCTTGCACGACTACCTTCAGGCACAGCAGATAAAGTCCAAGCATAGGTCAATGGATCATTGTCTGCATCTGTACTAGCACTGCCATCTAAAGTAATCACCTCAGAAAGCAAAACATGCTTATCCGCCCCTGCTTTGGCTTGAGGCGCTTGATTAGCACTAGAGCCACTGCCCACCCGAACCGTAACCGTATCTGAGTGAGTCAATTTGCCATCGCTCACCAACAATGTCAGCACAAAATGACCTTTAATATCCGCGACAAAACTGGGACTACAACTCGTCGGATTCTGCAAACTTGCTTGGCTACCTTTAGGCATGCCTAAAATGCCCCAGTTATAAGATAACGTATCACCATCAGCATCCGAACTGCCTGAACAACTTAGTGTAACGGTTGAACCTTTTGTAACAGACTGATCCTGTCCGGCATTGGCTACTGGCGCATGATTACCCGTGCCGTCGCTAGGTGCTGTATTAGCCCCCGGACATCCTGAACCAATACAAGGTCCTGTCGTGCTACTACTATCGCTGCATGCGCTTAGCATGCCAAGCAGAAAAATTACCGAGAGAAGCAAATGTGTATTTTTCATGTATTTTTATCCTTCATTCACCCCGATGGGAAAATTGGCTATCGTGATAATTCACTGCGAAGCAGTGGATCCATAACGCTATTAACAATTTTTTATTGATTAAACAGGTTAATGATAAACAGGTGGCGGTGAAAATCAGATGAACCGAATAAAATCCAAATACCCCCCAGTTAAACCAAACTTAAACCAAGATCAAATCAATCCAAAACCGTAAAGAGGGGATCAAATCGGTTATGATGCAGTTCCCCAAATCGCCGAACTGTCTATTACAAGCACATTATGGATATCTTATTTTCTGCCGATTGGAAGCCATTGACCTCCTCTTCCCTGTTAACCGCTTGGCAAGCTCAATGGTTACAAGATCAAGGCTCATTGACTCAAAAAATACGCCAAGTCTGTCAACATGACTTGCAGGTCAAAGTACTGATTCATCAATTCATTGCAGCCCCTGCTTTTACTGAAAAAGAACTGCATATTGAAGCCGGTCATGCACTATTGCATCGTGAAGTACTACTGTGTGATGGAGAAACACCTTTAGTCTTTGCCTGCTCATTGCTACCGGAAGTGGCACTCCACGGCTCTTATGAAGCATTGCGCGAATTAGGTAACCGCCCATTGGGGCATTGGATATTCTCCGAACCCATCTTGCAACGCGCCAATATGCACTATGCCAGTTTGCCTATAACAAATCGCCTATTCCAAAACTTACGCCATGTTATGGAGTTATCAGGGTCACTATGTGGACGCAAAACGCTATTCACTGGCGCGGACAAACCGTTTCTGGTCAGTGAATTTTTTCTGCCCGAGCTACAGAAGCGTAGGCCATAGCCTCGAAGATGAAGCCATCGCAGAAACACAAACCAAAATTATCTGCACCCATTACCCCACAACTGCATTACCATAGACTAGACTTGTTTAGAATGAGAACATCATTGTAAAACCATTATTACCACCATACGCGGGGGATGCAATTATGCATACACCAAGAACAAAGTCGCACTGGACGCGCTTGTTAGCCACTACACTGATAGTGCTAGGCGGACTAATCAGCGGCTGCGGATCAGATAAATCCGTCACCATTAGCAGCAATCTGGCTGCTATCTCAGGCAGTAACCTAGCCGCTCAGTCATCCAATAAGCTCGATGCTAAGGTAACAACCCAGCAAAAAGCACTGCAACTCAGTGAATTACTTAGTCAATTCCCTAAAGGACAAGTCGGGCGTAATACCCCACTGATACTGACCTTCCGCCGAGCCATTGTGCCAACCGAACAAGTGAACAGCACGCTGGAAAATGTATTAAGCCTGAAGGGTGCTATTAGCGGCAAAACCAGAGTAGACTCAAGCCACCAATTAGTCTTTGAACCAGATGAACCGCTAGCTTCAGGCCAAAGCTATACTCTGACTTTAAATCCACAAGGTTTACTGAATATTCCAGCCGATACGGGCACATTGAGCTTCCCCTTCCAAACGCCCAATATGGAAATAGAAGTTAAAACCCAAGGCTTATCCCCTCAAGCCGACAGCACGCAGGCTATGCAGCTACAAGGTACGCTATATACCTCTGACTACGCCGCAGCGGATGCCATTGCAAAAGTACTCACGGCGAAGGTACAGCAACAAAATCTGCCACTGACTTGGGAACACAATCTGACAGGTACTGAACATCGTTTCAGCATTACTAATATCCCGCGTGAAACTTTTGCAACTGACTTGGTTTTAAGCTGGAATGGCAGCATTATTAATGCCAAAGGCATCAATAGCACTGGCAAAATGGAACTACCTGTCCCCAGTCAAGAGACCTTCCGTGTCACGCGCATCCAAACTGAACGCTCCAACGAAAACAGCAAACCGTATATTGCCATTACTTTTTCCGATCCCTTGGATCACCGCCAGGACATAACCGGATTAGTGCAATTAGGCACTAACAAAATACGTACTCAAATCGTTGGCAATCGCCTGCTAGTTTATCCAAGTGATGACATTCAAGCGGGTACGCATACACTCGTTATTAGTGCGGGTGTACGCGCTGATAATGAACGCTTAGGCAAACTGCCCGAACGTTTTGAACAAAAAATTCAGCTAGAAGCCCCCAAACCAGAAATCCGTTTTGTCGGACGCGGCAGCATACTGCCTGACGGTCAATACCTTGAAATTCCTTTTGAGGCGCAAGCCGTCAATGCGGTACAAGTTACTGCATTTGAAATCTACCCCGATAATCTTCAGCAATTCCTGCAAGTCAATACCTTAAATGGTGATTACGAAACCGAACGGGTTGGTCGTTATTTATGGCGCAAAACGATTCCACTCAATAGCGCTAATCCCAATCAATGGAATCGCTATACACTGGATGCCTCACAATTACTTAAAACCAAGCCCGGTACTTTATACCGCTTAGAGCTCGCTGTAGACCGTCGTCACTCTACTTACACCTGCCCGGCGGGTACACCTAAGCCCCCAAAAATTAACGAGCCCACTTTACAAAACTATGAAGATACTGACACACGTGAAGCAAGCGGTTGGGATGGCATATCAGATTACTACGCCAATACCTCTAACTCTGATGATTTGAATTTTGAGTACGATTGGGAACAACGCGAAAATCCCTGCAACGATAATTACTACTACTATCAAAGTAATAAAGTCACCAGCGCTCATAATTTTATTGCCAGCAATATCGGCTTACTTGCCAAACGGGAGGCTAATGGCAGAGTGAATGTGATTGTGACAGATTTGCGTAACGCGCAACCGCTGGACAGCACTGCACTAGAAATTCAAAACTTCCAAGGACAGGTTTTAGCCAAAGCCACGACAGATGCCAGGGGCTTCGCCAGCCTCAATTTAGACAAGGCTACGCCTTTTCTGCTCATTGCTCGCAAAGATGGCGATATAGGCTATCTCAAGCTAAATGCGAATGCCGCCCTAGCCATTAGCCAGTTCGATGTCGGGGGTGAAACTGTGCAACAAGGCTTAAAAGGCTATTTATACGGCGAACGTGGCGTTTGGCGGCCTGGTGATAACATTTACATGAGCTTTGTTTTACAGGATCGTGCGAATACCTTACCAGAAAAACACCCTGTTACCTTGCAACTGATTGACCCCACTGGCAAGGTCAAACAAGTTATTACCAATAAAGACCCCGTTGGCCCTTTCTATACTTTTACGCTAAACACCGATGAGAATGATCCCACCGGCGATTGGTTGGTAAAAGCCCGTTTAGGTGGCAACACTTTCAATAAAACTATCAAGATTGAAACGGTGCGCCCTAATCGTTTGAAAGTCGAGTTAGATTATGACGTACCAGCGCTGTATGGCTATAAAGATTTGCCTGAAGCAAGCCTGTTTGGACAGTGGCTACACGGTGGTACAGCCAGTCACCTGAAAGCCGATGTGATTGTGCGCTTGCGTGAAAAGACCACTAAGTTTGGTCGCCTAAATGATTATGTCTTTGACGATCCAGCACGCTCACTAGATAGTGAGGCGCAACAATTAGTCGAGGGGCGCTTGGATGCTGAAGGCTATCTACGCTTCCAGAAAAACTTCCAACCCCAACAGCCTGCACCTGGCATACTCAGCGCTTGGTTTACCAGTCGCGTATATGAAGAGGGTGGTGGCTTTAGTACCGCCAAACAATCGATTGATTATTATCCCTTTGAAAACTATGTTGGCATCAAATTGCCCAAAGGCGATGCTGAACGCGGCATGCTGCTGACCGATGTAGATCATACGGTTGAAATTGCCAGCTTGAATGCTGAAGGTCAGGAGGTTTCCCTACCCCAAGTCGAGGTGACATTGTACAAAATCGACTGGAAATGGTGGTGGGATAAAACCCCTGACTCACTAGCCGAATACGCTGATGCCGATCACAGCAGTCAGCTACAACAAGCTATTATCAGCACCGAGAATGGGCGGGGTACTTGGCAGTTCCAAATCAAATACCCTGACTGGGGACGCTATTTTGTGCGCGCTTGTGACCTGCAAGGCAAACATTGTACTGGCAAAACGGTTTATATCGATTGGCCGGGTTGGGCTGGGCGCGCGCAAGAAGAAGGCAGCGGCGCTGCTAGCATGCTACGCTTTAGCAGCGACAAAGAAAGCTATCAAGTCGGCGAAACCGCACAGATTCAATTACCTGAAGCACCGGCTGGCCGTGCGCTCATGACTTTGGAAACCAGCAGTCGCATTTTAGAGTACCGTTGGATTAATCTGGGTGAAGAGCGTACTCAAACCGAAATTCCAATTACAGCGGCAATGACACCCAATGTTTATGTTAGTATTACGCTGATTCAGCCGCATCAAGGCAAGCAAAATGACCGTCCGATTCGTCTCTACGGCATTATTCCGCTCAAAGTAGAGAATCCAGCAACACGACTTAATCCAGTGATTAATGCGCCAGAAGAATGGCAACCCGAAGGCCAGCAAACATTTACGGTCAGTGAACAGTCTGGCAAAGCCATGAATTATACCGTTGCTGTGATAGATGAAGGTCTGCTGGGGCTGACACGCTTTAAAACACCCGATTTACACGCTGCACTGTACCGCAAGGAAGCTTTGGGTATCAAAACCTGGGATTTATTTGATGATGTTATTGGTGCGTATGGTGGTAAATTGGAACGCATGTTGGCACTGGGTGGTGGCGATGAAGTACAGATTGACGACGACGCCAATAAGCCCAAACGCTTCCCACCAGTTGTACGTTTCCTTGGTGCTTTCCATTTGGAAGCAGGACAAAGCCGTGAACATACCGTAGAGCTACCGACTTATCTGGGTGCAGTGCGCATTATGGTCGTTGCCGCCGAAGATAATGCCTATGGCAAAGCGGAACAATCGGTCTTTGTGCGCAAGCCCCTCATGCTGCTGTCTTCCCTACCACGTACCCTAAAGACAAATGAATCGGTAGCAGTGCCTTTGACCGTCTTTGTCGGTTCAGATGAAGTCAAACAGGTAGAAATACAGGCGGAAGCTAATGCTGCTTTTGCCAAGGTAGGCGCACCGATAACACTAGATTTCACAGCCCCTGGTGAAAAGCTGGCAACACTAGCCATACAAGCCGGCGCGCAAGCGATGCAGGGTAAATTACGCTTTACCGCTAGCAGCGGTGATTTGAGCAGTAGCCACGCAGTAGATATAGCCATTCAGCCACCTAATCTGCCGAGTGTACGCACCCTTAGTGCAGAGATTCCAGCCAATGGAGACTGGTCACAGCAGATACAACCCTACGGCTTGGCAGGTAGTAATCAAACTACCTTGGAACTTGCAGCGCTACCTAATCTGAAACTAGAACAGCGCCTAGATTACCTGCTGAATTACCCGCATGGTTGTCTGGAACAAACGACTTCAACCGTTTTCCCACAGTTGTATTTGCCTAAGCTGATGCAATTGGATACAGAACGCCAGCAAAAAGTCGAAAAGCATGTCAAAGCAGCCATTCAAAAACTGAATGCTTTCCAAGCTGCTAGTGGCGATCTAATGTATTGGCCTGGTTCTAATGAAGCCAATGAATGGGCCAGTATTTACGCCGGCCACTTCCTGCTGGAAGCTCAAAAGCAAGGCTATAATGTACCCATTTCATTATTGTCTGGCTGGCTAGCGTATCAATACAATCAAGCACAGCAATGGACAGCGGCTATGCAGCAGGGTGATCTGAGCCAAATCCAAGCATACCGTTTGTATGTATTGGCCTTGGCTGGTAAACCTCAATTAGGTGCAATGAACCGTTTGCGTGAATCTGGTCGTGCTAATCCGCAGGCACGCTGGCTACTCGCAGCAGCTTATCAACACGCTGGTCAAGCACAAGCAGCAGCAGACACCACGCGCGGCTTGGTTGCTACCCAAACCATTGCTCCCAATCCTGATATAAGCTTTAGCAATCGCTTGGGCATACTAGGTATACAACTGCAAAGCATTATGGCACTAGAAAAGCCACAAGATGCGGAGCTTTTGGTAAAGCAGATCGCGGAAGAACTGGGTAAAGATGAACAAGGCTATCGTTTTAATACACATGATATTGCTTGGTCATTGATGGCAGTAGCTCATTACCTGCAAAATCAGGGCGAGCCCATCGCCGTACAAATAAGCCTAGATGATGGTGCTGCCACAGCTCTCAAGGGCGGACAATCCGTGCTAGAGAAACTGCTGGCCGTTGGTGATCAAACCTTCAAGCTAGCCTTACACAACGACACACAACACACCTTGTATGCCAATGTGTCCCAACGAGGTATTGCTCCTGTAGGTGATGAAGTCGCCACTGCTAATGGTTTGACTGTGCAAGCGATACTGGAAGACAGTGCAGGCGAAGTAGTCTGGGACTTCGCACAAGCCCCTGCTTTATCACCCTTGTTGCTGGAACAAGGTGAAGACTATGTGCTCAAGATCACTGTGCACAATGAAAGTGGGCGTGACTTAAAGCATTTAGCCTTTAGCAGTGTTGTGCCTTCAGGTATGGAAATCGGTGAACCTGCCAATGCGGCCAAAGCGGACTTGAATTATCAAGATGTGCGTGATGATCGAGTATTAAGTTACTTTGACTTGGAAAATACTGACAGTAAGCAATTGATCATTCCACTCAATGCTGCTTTCCTCGGCGACTTCTACTTCCCGGGCACACACGGTGAAGCGATGTATGCGCCCGATATTCGTGGCAATACAGTAGGCTTTATGGTGCAAATTGTGAAAAATTTGCCAGATGGTGCAAACACAAACACTAGTGAAGTAGCCACTGAAACTGCTGAACCTGTGGAAGCAACCACTGAAGCTGCTGAACCTGTGGAAGCAGCAGTGGAGGCAAGCACCGAAACGGTTAACGAAGAGGAAGCTGTAGAAAACGAGTAAAGGTTTACCGGAAGCTTACACAGTTCTTTTTCAATAACGTAGGGGACGTTTTAAGAAAAACGTCCCTTTTTTTGTAAAACCGCATCCCATTCCCGCAAACGCTGCGGTGTGCCAATGTCTTGCCACTGCCCTCGATAATGCTCACCACTGACTCGTCTTGCCTGCATAGCTTGACGCAATAAAGGAGCTAATTTATGTGAACCATACGCCAATTCAGCAAATAAGGCTGGGCGATACAAACCTATCCCGCTAAAGGTCAGCTTACTAGCCGTCTTATACTCACTGAGAACTCTACCCTGCTCCAAGACAAAATCGCCTTGTGGATGTTGTGGTGGATTATCCACTAGGACAATGTGTGCCAAATCATCCTTACCCAAACTTAGTGGCTGATAAGGATAATCGCACCAAACATCCCCATTCACCACCCAAAAAGGCGCATCATCTAATAAAGGCAAAGCTTTTAAGATACCACCTGCGGTTTCCAAAGCGCCTTCTTTTTGTTCATCCGAATAGTGCAATTGCAAACCCCAGCGCGAGCCATCGCCCAAAGCTTCAGGAATTTGCCAGCCTAACCAAGCAATATTGATCACCACTTCCCGAAAACCTGCCTGCGCCAGCTTTTCCAGATGCCATTCCAATAGGGATTTACCACCTACTTTGAGCAAAGGCTTGGGCGTTTGGTCTGTCAGAGGACGCATGCGTGTACCGTGACCCGCCGCGAGTATCATGGCTTTGCTAACAGTATGAGCCGTCATGCGGCTAACTCTACCAAACCAATGCGCTCGGCAATGCCCACAGACTGCATCCAACTCACTAGCTCAGCCGTTTCAGCATGTTGTGCCCCCACGCTCATTACATAACTCAATACCAAGGGTAAATCTTTGAGATAGCCGGCCTTGTCATCACGGTGATAAAGCCGCGCAAAAATACCTAATACCTTGATATGACGCTGCAAACCTGTCAGATCAAACCAACGTTGAAGCGTAGCTTCATCCACATCTGCTGCTAACTGTCCTGCTGCAATAGCTTGTTGACGATATTGATTGACCCACTGGCTCACTTGCTGCGGCGGCCAATAGATATAACAATCGCGCAATAAAGATACTAAATCATAAGTTACAGCACCCAGCAATGCACCTTGAAAATCAATCACAGCCAGCTTGCCCGCAGGCGTCAACATCAAATTGCGCGAATGAAAATCACGATGTACAAAAACTTGTGGCTGTTCTATAACCGCAGCCACCAAGGCGCTAAACGTTTTATCAATTAATGCGTGTGGGATAGCTGTGGCTTTCAAACCTAAATGCTTGTATAGAAACCAAGCAGGCATTATCTCCATTTCTTGCCGCAAGAATGCAGCGCTATAAGAAGATAATTGGCGCGTATCAGCCTGTTGAATGCGCAGCAAGCTGTGCATAGCTTGCGTATAAATACGGTCAGCATTGGACGGTTTTAATTGACTATAAATGAGTATATCGCCCAAATCTTCCAGCAATAAAAAACCTGCGGTCAGGTTCTGCTTCCAAATGCGCGGCACATACACACCCGCAGCTTCCAGATAGCTGGCAATTGCTACAAAGAGCTGGCTATTTTCTTTTTCCGGCGGTGCATCCATCACAATGGCTGTGCGGCCTTGTTGGCGAATACGGAAATAACGGCGGAAACTAGCATCAGCGGAAGCAACCTCAATATTCGCTTCACGCCACTCAGGAAAGCCGTGTACCCAATGGGTCAATTGCTTTAAACGTACATCTGCATCCTGTTTCATAAACGCTTACAATAACAGACCCTATCATGAGTTAAAGAGCAGTATAATAGCATGGCAGGCTTGCTATTAATTGAATCATCTTATTGCCAGCATATCAGCATAGAGGCACTCGTTGTGGCAGAATCGTCCCCTGAAAAAGAAAGCATCTGGCCTTCTCCTATTTATTATCAACAATTAGACTTGTTGCGCCAAGCGATAGGGCAAACGGTTTACCTCGCAGAAATTAATATGACGCAGATTAATGCAGGTGTGAAACTCTCTGACCAAGCTTATGTATTACTGGCTGTGATTGATTTCCCGCGCCCCGACCCTTATCAGCAGCTTTGCCCACATATGTTGATTCTGGATGATGGCCGAGGCATTAATTTAGGACGCTTAGCCCGCGTCACACAACATAGCGCCTTCAACCCATCGCCAGAGGATATATTGTACGAAAACCAAGTTTTTGTGCAGGAAATGCTATTTGCGCCACGTGTTTTGAGTCGAGCATCGCTTACAGCTACCTCCAAAACTTTGCTGGCGGATATATTCGGCGATACACCCGGGCAGTTGCTGGAAAGTATTCCCAAAGCCTGCGCTCTCCCTGCAACAAAAACTAGGCAACTTCAGTAGAGAATCTTATCCAAAACGCTGCGATTGTGGGAGAATAATCAGGTAAACTCATAAAATTGAAAAACTATTTGCTTAAAACCGTAATAACTTAATCAATAACAGCTTATATCATCATTTGGAGGAGAAACTGTATGGAAAAAATCTGGTTAAAAAGTTATCCACCCCGTATTCCGGCTGAGATCAATCCAGATATTTACGCTTCCTTGCCGGATTTGTTCATACAAAGTGTCAATGAGTTTAGTGACAAGGCAGCTTTCGTCAATATGGACAAAAGCATTAGTTATCGTGAAATGGGAGAACTCACCCGACAATTTGCTGCTTTCCTGCATCAAGACCTAGGACTACAAAAAGGCGACCGCATCGCCATTATGATGCCTAATCTGCTGCAATACCCAATTGCGATGTTTGCTGCGCTGCGTGCTGGTTTGATTGTAGTCAATACCAATCCGCTGTACACCGACCGTGAGCTGCGCCATCAACTCCAAGACTCCGGTGCAAAAGCCATTGTTATTTTAGAAAATTTTGCTCATACCTTAGCGGATGTGATTGACGACACACCGGTCGAGCACGTTATTATCACAGGTATTGGTGACATGCTGGGCGGCTTAAAAGGCATGATTGTCAATCTGGTGGTGAAATACATTAAAAGGATGGTTCCCCCCTTTTCTCTGCCGAATGCAATTCCTTTCAAACAAGCGTTGCAACGTGGCGCACGTGTTCAATCCGTCTATCAAGATGCAATATTACAAAATGAAGATGTTGCTTACTTACAATATACCGGCGGTACAACAGGTGTAGCTAAAGGTGCAATGCTCACACATCGCAATATGATCAGTAACCTGCTACAAGCCGAAATCTGGACCAACCATAACTTGCAAATAGGTGAGGAAATCTTTATTACCGCCTTGCCGCTGTATCATGTATTTGCTTTGACGGCTAATGCTTTGTTTGCCGTTAAGATTGGCGCAAAAAATATCTTGATTACCAACCCACGTGACTTTCCAGGCTTTATTAAGGAGCTAAAGAAAGAACGATTTTCTTTTATTACAGGCGTCAATACCTTGTTCAATGCCCTCCTGAATTCACCTGGCTTTGAAGAGGTCGACTTCTCCGGCCTGAAAATTACCTTAGGCGGTGGTATGGCCGTACAAAAGGCTGTTGCAGAACGCTGGAAAAAAGTCACTGGAGTCACCTTGTTAGAAGCCTATGGTTTAACAGAAACCTCACCGGCTGTCTGTATTAACCCAAGCTATCTGCAAGATTACAATGGCATGATTGGCCTACCCATTCCCTCAACGGAAATCATGACACTGAACCCGGACACCGGCAAAGAAACAGCATTACATAAACCTGGTGAATTATGGATACGTGGTCCGCAGGTTATGAAAGGCTACTGGCAGCGTCCAGATGAAACCGACAAGGTTATGAATCAAGAGGGTTGGTTACGTACTGGGGATGTGGCTGTTATTGATGAAAAAGGTTTTGTCAAACTGGTAGATCGTCTCAAAGACATGGTTCTGGTGTCTGGTTTCAATGTTTACCCAAATGAAGTGGAAGACGTACTGACTGTACACCCCAAAGTCCTAGAGGCGGGGGTGGTCGGTATTTCCGATGAGAATTCAGGTGAGGCCGTCAAAGCCTTTATAGTCAAAAAGGATGAAAGCCTAAGCAAAGAAGAGCTGAAAGCATGGTGTAAACAAGAGCTGACCGGCTATAAGCGTCCCAAGCAATATGTATTCGTCAAAGAGCTACCGAAAAGCAATGTAGGCAAAATACTACGCCGTGACTTGAAGAATCTTAGCCCGTGATATGCAGTCGTTTAGTAGCTCAGACTTAATCTGACAGACATAGGCAGACACTTCTGTCCGTTGAGTCGAAGTGTCTGTTGTTCCAAACAGATTATCTAATGGTTTCTTTTTAGCCAAGGTTTTGGAATCCTGTTAGGTTTGTCAAGGCGTTTTACCTAGCAGATACGAGGGCTATAAGCTTTTGTTCTTTTGTTTTGGCGCGATCAATAACTTCCAGATTGAGATAGAGCTGATAAACGCAAACCGCTAATTTCTTCTGCCGACAAGCCTGTAATTTGAGCAATTTGCTCATCCGTCATGGCATTGTCCATACTCAATAGATTACGGGCAATCTCTAAAGATTTATTGTGTTGTCCTTCCTGCATACCCTCCTGCCTGCCTTCCTCTCTACCCTCATCCCGTGCAGTATCAATCACATTTTTCAGGTCACGGTAATATTTCAAGCTGGACTCATAAGCCAAGCGCTCTTGCGGTTCAAAGCGCGCTATTTGTGCTTTTTCAAACAAGCTCAGGAACACTTTTTCACGCAATCGCGGGGGAATTTCGTCCAAGGTATGCAAATGGCGGAAT
>PDPH01000057.1 GCA_002747435.1 Pseudomonadota bacterium | reverse complement strand
AGCAGGGGACAATGTTGGCTTGCTATTACGTGGTACCAAGCGTGACGACGTTGAGCGGGGTCAAGTACTGTGTAAGCCTGGCTCCATTACACCACACACTAAATTTGAAGCGGAAGTGTACGTACTGTCTAAAGATGAAGGGGGACGTCATACACCGTTCTTCAATGGCTACCGCCCGCAATTCTACTTCCGTACCACGGATGTTACCGGCGCTTGTGAATTACCGGAAGGCATTGAGATGGTAATGCCGGGTGATAATGTCAAGATGACTATTAGCCTGATTGCACCGATTGCGATGGAAGAGGGTTTACGCTTTGCGATCCGTGAAGGCGGTCGTACGGTGGGAGCCGGGGTTGTTGCTAAAATTATCGAGTAAAATTTATGTCTGACCAAAGAATCCGTATTCGCCTGAAAGCGTTTGACCATCGCCTGATTGATCGTTCTGCGATGGAAATTGTGGAAACTGCCAAGCGCACAGGTGCACGTGTCAAAGGGCCTGTTCCTTTACCAACACGTATTGAGCGCCACACTATTCTTATTTCACCTCATGTGAATAAGGATGCACGTGATCAATATGAGATCCGTACTCATAAGCGTCTAATGGACATTATTGATCCAACTGACAAAACGGTAGACGCATTAATGAAGCTTGATTTAGCTGCGGGTGTCGATGTTCAGATTAAATTGAACTGAAATGTAATAAATGCTTAACGTGCGTAGATTTTCTGTTATAATGCGCGCCTTTCTTTGGCTCGGCTCTCCGCCGAGCTGAGTTTTTCTAAAGACAAAAAGTGCAAGGCAGCCCGAGTCCGGGTAATAAAGAGGTAAGCAGATGGCTATCAGTCTATTGGGTCGCAAAGTAGGCATGACCCGTGTTTTCGGTGAGTCCGGCGATGCCGTACCTGTCACCGTATTAGAGATTGCGCCAAACCGTGTCTCTCAGGTCAAGACGGTAGAAACTGATGGCTATGAAGCTATCCAGTTATCAGTGGGTGAAAGAAAAGCGTCACGTGTGACTAAAGCCCAAGCTGGTCATTTTGCCAAATCTGGCGTTCCCGCAGGTAAACAGGTGCGCGAGTCTCGCGTTGAAGCCGCGTCTGAATATGAGTTGGGTGCTGAGTTAAACGTGAGTATGTTTGAAGCCGGTCAGTATGTTGATGTTTCTGGTATCAGCAAAGGTAAAGGCTACGCAGGTACTATTAAGCGTTATAACTTTGCGGGTAAGGATGCGACTCACGGTAACTCAGTGTCTCATCGTACGCCCGGTTCTATCGGTCAGAACCAAACGCCAGGTCGTGTGTTTCCAGGTAAGAAAATGTCTGGCCACATGGGTGCAGTCAAGCGGACTACGCAACGCCTGCAAATAGTTCGTGTGGATGCTGAGCGTAACTTGTTGTTGGTTAAGGGGGCTGTGCCTGGTGCAACTGGCGGTGATGTTTCTGTTAAGCACTCAATCAAGGCGTAGGGAATTAGTCATGGAATTGCAAGTGGCAAATGGCAGTTCGTTTACAGTTAGTGACGAAGTGTTTGGACGCGATTTTAATGAGGGATTGGTACATCAGGCTGTGGTGGCTTATATGTCTGCTGCCCGTGCGGGTACTAAAGCTCAAAAGTCACGTTCTGATGTAAGTGGTGGTGGCGCTAAGCCGTTTCGCCAAAAAGGAACAGGTCGGGCGCGTGCAGGTACTAGTCGTAGCCCTATCTGGAGAAGCGGTGGAGTAAATTTCGCAGCACGTCCGCGTAACTATGTTCAGAAGCTGAACAAGAAAATGTATCGTGCAGCTATTCGTGCAATTCTGTCAGAGTTGGTTCGTCAAGATCGACTGGTTATAGTCGATTCTTTGGTGTTGGCTGAAGCCAAAACCAAGCAAATGGCTGCTCGTTTGAAGGATTACGGTACAAACAATGTTCTCTTCGTGTCAGAGGTTGATAATGTCAACTTGCTGCTGGCCTCCCGCAATATTCCTTATTGCGAGGTATTAATGGTAGCAGAACTGAACCCGGTGAGTCTGGTCGGGCATGAAAAAGTCGTCATGACCCAATCTGCTGTGGAAAAGATTCAGGAGTGGTTGGCATGAACCAGGATTATTTGTACAAGGTTTTGTTGGCTCCGCGTATGACTGAAAAGACAGTCATGGCGAGTGAGTCTGCGAATCAATATGTGTTCAAGGTTGCCAAAACAGCCTCTAAGCAAGACATCAAGGAAGCTGTTCAGATGCTGTTTGAGGTTCAGGTAGACCAAGTTAGAACTGTTAATGTCAAAGGTAAGCGAAAGAGCTTCGGTCGCCGCGCTGGTCAGCGTAGTGACTGGAAGAAGGCGTATGTACGTCTGGCTGAGGGCCATTCTCTTGATGCTTCAACCGAATAAGGTGGAATGATTCATGGCAATCGTTAAGGCAAAACCAACTTCCCCGGGACGTCGTTTCCAGGTCCGGGTAGTCAATAAAGAGCTGCACAAAGGTGCGCCTCACAAAAGCCTCCTGGATCGTAAAAGCAAAAGCGGTGGTCGTAATAATAATGGACGTATTACTGTTCGTCACATCGGTGGTGGGCATCGTCAGCACTATCGCATTATCGATTTTAAGCGTCGTAAGGATGAAATTCCTGCTAAAGTAGAGCGGATTGAATACGACCCAAATCGTAGCGCTAATATTGCGCTGTTATTATATGCTGATGGCGAGCGTCGTTATATTATTGCACCTAAGAATCTGTCTGCGGGTGCGAGTGTTATTTCTGGTCAGCATGCGCCGATTGCCGTCGGTAATTCCCTGCCAATGCGTAATATTCCAGTTGGTACAGTGATTCACTGCATTGAAATGAGGCCGGGCAAAGGGGCTCAGTTAGCTCGCAGTGCGGGTGTTGCCGTGCAATTAGTGGCTAAAGAAGGTAATTACGCTACGATCCGTTTGCGTTCTGGCGAGATGCGTAAAGTTCCGGCTGAGTGTCGCGCAACTATTGGTGAAGTGGGTAATTCTGAGCATGGTTTGATTAAGTTGGGTAAAGCGGGTGCTAAGCGCTGGCGTGGTGTTCGCCCAACTGTCCGTGGTGTAGCCATGAACCCAGTGGATCACCCACATGGTGGTGGTGAGGGACGTACTTCAGGTGGTCGTCACCCAGTAAGTCCTTGGGGTATTCCAACTAAGGGATACAAGACCCGTAGTAATAAGCGTACCGACAAGATGATTGTCCGTCGCCGGAACAAGAAGAAGTAAGAGGATTAGGCTGTGCCACGTTCATTGAAAAAAGGTCCTTTTGTTGACCATCACCTAATGCAAAAAGTTGAGACAGCGTTGGCTAAAAGCGATCGCCGTCCGATTAAAACATGGTCGCGTCGTTCCATGATTATGCCTAGTATGGTTGGTTTGACGATTGCTGTACATAATGGCAAGCAACACGTCCCCGTATTAGTAAATGAAAATATGGTTGGTCACAAATTGGGTGAGTTTGCACTGACTCGTTCTTATCGTGGTCATGCCGCTGATAAAAAATCGAAGAGATAAGAGGTCGTAGATATGGAAGTTGCAGCTCGTTTGCGCTTTGCGCGTATTTCACCTCAAAAAGGTCGATTGGTGGCAGATCAGATTCGTGGTCTACCTGTTGAGAAAGCACTGGAAATCTTGACGTTTAGCCCTAAGAAGGGCGCTACCATTGTGAAGAAAGTTCTCGAATCTGCTATTGCTAATGCTGAGCATAACAATGGTGCTGATGTCGATGAGCTGAAAGTGATAACCGTTTTTGTTGACCAAGGCCCAACGATGAAGCGTATTCGTCCTCGTGCTAAAGGTCGCGCAAATCGTATTTTAAAACGTACCAGTCATATCACTGTGGCGGTTGGTGATTGAGGTCTGAGGTTTAACATGGGACAAAAAGTACATCCAACTGGTATTCGCCTAGGTATTGCTACCGATTGGCGTTCCAAGTGGTATGCCGAAGGCAAAGACTATGCCAGTTTTCTGCATAAAGATTTGGAAGTGCGTTCATTTCTGAAAAAACGTCTGAAAGAAGCGTCTGTCAGTCGTATCCAGATTGAGCGCCCAGCTAAATCTGCTTTTATTACTATTCACACGGCTCGTCCAGGTATGGTGATTGGTAAGAAAGGCGAGGATATTGAAAAGTTACGTGCTGAAGTGGCTGGAATTATGGGGCTTCACGTTAATAATGTGAAGCTGAATATTGAGGAAATTCGCAAGCCTGAGCTGGACGCACAATTGGTCGCTGAGAGCATCGCTAGCCAATTAGAGCGACGCATTATGTTCCGTCGTGCCATGAAACGTGCGGTTAGTAATGCCATGCGTTTGGGGGCATTAGGTATCAAGGTTAGTGTTGCTGGTCGTTTGAATGGCGCGGAGATTGCGCGTACTGAATGGTATCGTGAAGGCCGTGTGCCACTCCATACCTTACGCGCTGATATTGATTATGCCACAGCCGAAGCTTTGACAACTTACGGTATCATTGGTGTCAAAGTGTGGATCTTCAAGGGTGAGGTCTTCGACCTTGAACAGAAACAATCTAATGCTGGTAATAACAATAACCAGACTAGAAAGAAGAAGTGATAGAGGTCTGACGACATGTTACAGCCTAAAAGAACCAAGTTCCGCAAGCAACAAAAAGGGCGCAATCGTGGCCTAGCTCAAGCAGGTAACAAGGTTAGCTTCGGTGATTATGGTCTAAAAGCGGTTGAGCGTGGCCGCATGACTGCTCGCCAAATTGAATCTGCGCGTCGTGCAATTAACCGTCATGTTCGTCGTGGTGGTCGTTTGTGGATTCGGGTTTTCCCTGATAAGCCCATTAGCAAAAAGCCGCTTGAAGTGCGCATGGGTAAAGGTAAGGGTAACGTTGAATATTGGGTTGCTCAAATTCAGCCTGGTAAAGTTTTGTATGAAATGCAGGGTGTTTCTGAAGAGATGGCACGTGAAGCTTTCCGCCTCGCGGCGGCTAAACTGCCTTTTAAAACTACGTTTGTGACACGCCAGGTGATGTGATGAAAGCAACTGAATTACGTGAAAAGTCGGTGGATGAACTAAAAGCCGAGTTAACGGAAAATCTGAAAGAGCAATTCAAGCTGCGTATGCAACAGGGTGCTGGTCAGTTGACACGTTCTTCTGAGGTAAAGCGTGTACGTAAAAATATTGCACGCATTAAAACGATTTTGACAGAAAAGAAAGTCGCAGGTAATTGATGATGAGCGAAGAAGTAAAAGTCGAACGTAGTTTGATGGGGCGAGTCATCAGCGACAAGATGGATAAGTCAATCGTCGTGCTGATGGAGCGTTATGTCAAACATCCTATTTATGGCAAATTTGTGCGTCGTTCTAAAAAGTATCATGTGCATGACGAAAACAATGAATGTCGTGTAGGTGATACGATAAGTTTTAAAGAATGCCGTCCTCTTTCAAAGACCAAACACTGGACTTTGATTAAAGTGGTCGAGCGTGCTGCTGGCTGATCTTGAAGACGGAGAATAGATAAATGATCCAGATGCAATCAATTCTGCAGGTGGCAGATAATAGCGGTGCCCGCAAGGTGATGTGTATCAAGGTATTGGGCGGTTCACATCGCCGCTATGCCAATATCGGCGATGTCATCAAGGTCAGCATCAAAGATGCTATTCCGCGTGGCAAGGTTAAAAAAGGTGATGTTTACAATGCTGTGATCGTGCGTACTGCTAAAGGCGTGCGTCGTAGTGATGGTTCCGTCATTCGTTTTGATACCAATGCAGCCGTGTTATTAAATAACAAGCTGGAGCCAATTGGTACGCGTATTTTTGGTCCGGTAACCCGTGAATTACGGGGTGACCGTTTTATGAAAATTATTTCGCTAGCACCTGAAGTACTGTAAGTGCCGGGTGAGTTGAATAGGTGACGTGATGCGTAAAATTCGCAAAAACGATGAAGTTGTCGTCATTACTGGTAAAGACAAGGGTCGTCGCGGTACGGTCATGCAGGTTCTGGCGAATGGTAAAGTTTTGGTTAAAGGTGTGAATCGTGTGAAGAAACACCAAAAACCTAACCCAAACTTAGGCATTCAAGGTGGCGTTATTGAAAAAGAGATGCCATTGCAAGCCTCTAATGTAATGGTTGTAAATCCCGCCACCGGTAAGGGTGATCGGGTTGGATTCAAGCTCCTGGAAGATGGAAAGAAAATCCGTGTCTTTAAATCCAATGGTGAGCGCGTTGGCGCTTAATAGGTAAATTTATTCATGGCAAGGTTACGAGATTATTACCGTGATACTGTTGCAAAAGAAGTGCAGCAGAAGCTCGGTCTAAGCAATGTGATGGAAGTACCCAGAATCACTAAAATTACGCTAAATATGGGTTTGGGTGAGGCGGTGGGCGATAAAAAAGTTATCGAGCATGCTGTCAATGATATGACCAAAATTGCAGGTCAAAAGCCCATTGTTACGATGAGTCGCAAGTCTGTTGCAGGTTTTAAAATTCGTGATGGCTGGCCGATTGGTTGTAAAGTAACCTTACGTCGTGAACAGATGTATGAGTTTCTGGATAAGTTAATCCATATATCCATTCCTCGTATCCGTGACTTCCGTGGTTTGAATCCACGTGGTTTTGATGGTCGTGGCAATTACAATATGGGTGTTAAAGAACAAATCATCTTCCCCGAGATTGACTACGATAAAATTGATGCTTTGCGGGGCATGAACATCACTATTACCACTACAGCGAAAACTGACGAAGAGGGAAAAGCTTTACTAGAAGCATTTAGTTTCCCCTTCAAACAGTAATAAAGGATAAAGGAAGTCATGGCGAAAAAATCCATGGTTGGGCGCGAAACTAAGCGCATTAAAGCAGTCGCTCAGTATGCTGAACGACGTGCTGAACTGAAAAGAATTATTTCGAATCCTAACAGTAGCTACGAGCAAGTTATGGAAGCGAATGCTAAGTTGCAAAAGCTGCCGCGTGACAGTAGCCCTGTTCGCAGACAACGCCGCTGCAACCTGACGGGGCGTCCGCATGGGGTTTACCGTAAGTTTGGTTTGTCGCGGAATAAATTACGTGAAGCAGCCATGTGTGGCGATGTTCCAGGTTTAACCAAGGCTAGCTGGTAAGGGAGATAAAGAAATGAGTATGAGTGATCCTATCGCTGATATGTTGACACGCATCCGTAATGGGCAGCGTGCTAATAAAGCGACTGTTTCTTTTCCTTCTTCCAAGCAGAAAAGAGCCATTTTGGATGTGCTGCAAGCAGAAGGTTATATCCAAGGTTATGAAGTCGACGAAAATAACGGTAAGCCAGTAGCAACTGTAAACTTGAAATACTTCCAAGGTAAGCCCGTTATCAGTCGTATCTCTCGTACCAGCCGTCCTGGCTTACGTGTATTTCGCGGTAAGGAAGACCTGCCCACAGTAATGGGGGGTTATGGTGTTGCCATTGTCTCTACCTCTTCAGGTGTGATGAGTGACCGTGCAGCGCGTGCTGTGGGACAAGGTGGCGAAGTCATCTGTGTAGTTGAATAAGGGTAGGCAGGCTGTCATGTCACGTATTGCAAAACAAGGACTCAAGCTTCCTAAGGGAGTTGATGTCAAGATCAATGGGCAACACCTGAATATCAAGGGTAGCAAAGGTGCATTTGACTATGAAGTGCACAGTGCTGTAGAAGTTGTCGAAGAAGAGGGTGTATTACGTTTTCGCCCTTACAATGAAAACCAAGCAGGTGCATGGGCTCAAGCCGGCACTACTCGCGCTCAGGCCAATAATATGGTCAAGGGTGTGACGGATGGTTTTGAAAAGAAATTACAACTGGTGGGTGTGGGTTATCGCGCCCAAGCTCAAGGGCAAAAATTGAATCTGTCTTTGGGTTTTTCTCATCCTGTTATGTATGAAGTCCCTCAGGGCATCACCATTGAAACACCTAGCCAAACTGAGATTGTGGTTAAGGGTATCAATAAGCAGGTAGTTGGACAGGTAGCTGCTGAAATTCGTGCGTATCGTCCACCCGAGCCTTATAAAGGCAAAGGTGTGAAATACGTAGATGAGCAGATTCTGCGTAAAGAAGCCAAGAAGAAGTAAGGTGTGATCTCATGATGGATAAAAAGTCAAATCGTATTCGTCGTAGCAAGCGTTCACGTGGCAAAATGCGTGAATTGCGTGTGACACGTTTGAGTGTTCACCGCACACCTCGCCATATCTATGCTCAGGTCATTGCACCTGAAGGTAATCGGGTGTTGGCGGCGGCTTCGACGGTAGAAAAAGAACTGCGCGATAGTCTTGCTTACACAGGTAATGTCGATGCAGCAGCGGCTGTTGGTAAGTTGGTTGCCGAACGCGCCAAAGCCAAAGGTATTGAAACGGTCGCTTTCGACCGTTCAGGTTTTAAATATCATGGTCGTATCAAAGCGCTGGCGGATGCTGCGCGTGAAGCGGGCTTGCAATTCTAAAGGTTGATTCTTAATGGCAAAGGCAGAGAATACATCAGCGTCAACAGATGGCTTGCAGGAAAAATTGGTTCATGTTAACCGTGTTTCCAAAGTGGTCAAAGGTGGTCGCATTTTCAGTTTTACCGCGTTAACGGTTGTGGGCGATAGCAATGGCCGCGTTGGCTTCGGTTATGGCAAGGCTCGTGAAGTTCCAGCGGCTATCCAAAAAGCGATGGAACAAGCGCGTAAAAGTATGGTCAATGTTGCGTTGGTGGATGGTACTTTACAATACCCTATTCGTCACTCAACGGGTGCGGCGACTGTTTATATGCAACCGGCTTCTGAAGGTACAGGTGTTATCGCCGGTGGTGCGATGCGTGCTGTTCTTGAGGTCGCAGGTGTTCGCAATGTGTTGTCCAAATGCGTCGGCACGCGTAATGCGGGTAATGTTGTGCGTGCAACCATCAAAGGACTTGCAAGTATGCAAGCCCCTGAAATGATTGCTGCTAAGCGTGGCAAAACCGTTGAAGAAATCAAGGGGTAAACCATGTCTGAGACAAAGAAACTTAAGCTAAGCTTAGTGCGTAGCTTAAATGGTCGCTTAGAAAGCCATAAGCAGTGTGCAGCCGGACTGGGTATTCGCAAAATGCACCAGTCTGTTGTAGTGATTGATACCCCGGAAAACCGTGGCATGGTCAACAAAATTGCCTATATGTTGAAAGTTGAGGAAGCCTAAGATGAAACTGAATACCTTACAGCCTGCCAAAGGTAGCCGTCCAGCACGTACCCGTGTAGGACGTGGTATTGGTTCTGGCTTGGGCAAAACAAGCGGTCGCGGCCATAAAGGCCAGAAGTCACGTGCAGGTGGCTTCCATAAAGTAGGCTTTGAAGGCGGTCAAATGCCTTTGCAACGTCGTTTGCCAAAGTTTGGCTTTTCCTCGCGTATTGGCAGGCGGACTGCCGAAGTGCGTTTGAATGAGCTGAACAAGGTAGAGGGTGATGTTGTTAGCCTGGAAACCTTAAAAGCAGCTAACTTGATTGATGCACGTACCTTGCAGGCCAAAATTATTTTGTCGGGCAAGGTAGAAAAAGCAGTAACTGTCCAAGGTCTAGGCGTTACCAAAGGTGCAAAGGAAGCAATTGAAGCTGCGGGCGGAAAAATTGAGGAGTAATTAATACTCATGGCTAAAGCACCTTCTGCAGCTTCCGGTTCCTTAGCGGGATTTGGGAATATTGCTGAAATTCGTCAACGGCTAGTATTTGTATTACTGGCCTTGGTTGTTTATCGTATCGGTACTTTCATTCCGATTCCTGGAGTGAACCCACTCGCGATGCAGCAGTTCTTCGACCAGAATAGCGGCACGATTCTGGGTGTGTTCAATATGTTCTCTGGTGGCGCGCTGAAACGATTGAGTATCTTTGCTTTAGGGATTATGCCCTATATTTCTGCGTCGATTATTATGCAGTTGATGGCAACCGTTATACCTTCACTGGAGCAATTGAAAAAAGAAGGCGAATCAGGGCGTCGCAAGATAACGCAGTACACTCGTTATGGCACAGTCGTTCTGGCGCTGTTTCAAAGTGTCGGTGTTGCGGTAGCTTTTGGTGGTCAGGACTTAGGTAATGGCCAAACGATTGCTTTATATCCAGGTTTTGGCTTTGTGCTTACCACTGTGATTACTTTGGTGACAGGTACGCTGTTTTTGATGTGGCTAGGTGAGCAAATCACAGAGCGTGGGATTGGTAACGGTATTTCACTGATTATCTTCGGGGGTATTGTTGCTGGTTTGCCTGCGGCGATCGGTGGTACTTTGGAACTGGTTAACACAGGGGAGCTATCAGCGCCGTTTGTTATCCTGCTATTGGCTTTGATTCTAGCTGTCACTGCTTTTGTCGTCTTTATTGAGCGTGGTCAGCGTCGGATTACGGTTAATTATGCCAATCGTCAGCAAGGCCGAAAAATGTATGCAGGGCAGTCTAGTCACTTGCCCTTGAAGCTAAATATGGCAGGTGTTATTCCACCTATATTTGCCTCTAGTATTATTTTGTTTCCGGCAACAATGGGGCACTGGTTTGCAGGTAATGATGGCTCAAGTGCTTTGCAAGGTTTCTTTAATATGCTTCAACCAGGCCAGCCTTTGTATGTTCTGCTGTATGCAATGGCGATTGTTTTCTTCTGCTTTTTCTACACAGCATTGGTTTTCAATTCACGTGAAACAGCAGAAAATCTCAAAAAAGCCGGCGCATTTATTCCAGGCATTCGCCCGGGGGAACAGACTAGCAAGTATATTGATGGCGTGATGACTCGTTTGACGGCGGTTGGTGCTATTTATATTACCTTGGTTTGCTTATTGCCTGAGTTCCTGATTCTTGGCTGGAATGTACCTTTCTATTTTGGTGGTACATCTTTGCTGATTATTGTGGTGGTTGTCATGGACTTCCTGTCGCAGTTACAGGCGCACATGATGTCTCATCAGTACGAAGGTCTGATGAAGAAAGCCAATTTCAAACCGCATACACGCCCTGGCAGTGTGCGTTAACAAGTTGAGATAAGAGTTCAGAGGTCATCATGAAGGTTCGTGCTTCAGTGAAAAAATTGTGTCGTAACTGCCGTATTATTCGCAGAAACGGCGTTGTTCGTGTTATTTGTTCTGACCCGCGTCACAAGCAACGTCAGGGCTGATTACAGATTGTTCTTTCTCTCAGCTAGAGAAAGGACCGTGAATAACCTCTGCCGCAAGCAGGGGTTATTTGTTGATAAATAAACGAAGCTTAGGCATAATCGCCGGCTTTCCGAAAATCTGGAGAATTTATTAATGGCTCGTATTGCGGGTATTAATCTTCCTGTAAATAAACATGCAGTGATCGGGCTGACGTCTATTTATGGAATTGGTCGTTCGCGTTCCCGCGACATTTGTAAGGCTGCTGGTATTGCACCAGAAACTAAAATTCGTGACTTGTCTGAAGAGGATTTGGAAAAAGTCCGTGCTGAAGTGGCCAAGTTTATGGTTGAAGGTGACTTACGTCGTGAAGTTTCCATGAGTATCAAGCGCCTGATGGATATGGGGTGTTACCGTGGTATTCGTCACAGACGTGGTTTGCCTGTTCGTGGTCAACGCAGCAAAACAAATGCACGCACCCGTAAAGGGCCGCGTCGTCCAATCCGTAAATAATTTAGCGACAAGGTAAGTAAATTTATGGCAAAGCAGCCCAGAAAAGGTGCTTCCAGCGCCCGCAAGAAAGTCAGAAAAACGGTAACTGATGGCGTAGCGCACATCAATGCATCGTTCAATAATACTATTGTTACTATTACCGACCGTCAAGGTAATGCCTTAGCATGGGCTACTGCTGGTGGTTCAGGTTTTCGTGGATCCAGAAAAAGCACACCTTTTGCTGCACAGGTAGCGGCTGAGCGTGCTGGCACTGCGGCCAAGGAATATGGTTTGAAAAATCTGGATGTTGAGGTTAAAGGACCAGGACCAGGACGTGAGTCTTCTATTCGTGCTCTGCATAATGCTGGTTACAAGATCAACAACATCACGGATGTTACGCCGATTCCTCATAACGGTTGCCGTCCGCCTAAAAAGCGTCGTGTGTAACAGGAGTAGTTAACAATGGCAAGATATACCGGACCTAGTTGTAAACTAAGCAGACGCGAAGGCACTGATCTTTATTTGAAGAGTCGTGGCGTCTCTCTGGAAAAGAAATGCAAATTAGACAAAAAGCCAGGTCAACATGGTGAAGGCCGTGGGCGTTTGTCTGATTATGGTGTTCAATTGCGTGAAAAGCAAAAAGTACGTCGTATCTATGGTGTACTGGAACGTCAATTCCGTAATTACTTCAAAAAGGCAGCTCAGCAAAAAGGCTCTACAGGTGAAAACCTGCTGCAATTGCTAGAAGGTCGTTTGGATAATGTGGTCTATCGCATGGGTTTTGGTGCAACTCGCGCCGAGGCACGCCAATTGGTTAGTCATAAAGCCATTAAAGTGAACGACCAGATCGTCAATATTCCTTCTTACCAAGTAAAACCTGGTGATGTAGTGGCTGTACGCGACCGTGCCAAAAAACAAGCGCGCATTCAAGATGCAGTGACTGTTGCTGAGCAATTAGGTTTTCCAGCTTGGTTGGAAGTTGACAGTAAAGGCTTTCAGGGTACATTTAAAGCAGTTCCTGACCGTTCTGATTTACCAGCCGAAATTAATGAATCCCTGATTGTGGAATTGTATTCCAAGTAATCATTGAGTAAGTGCTTTACTACTCAAGCATGGTTCATAAACGATTACAGGAACAAGCATGAGCTCTAAAATGACTGATTTACTAAAACCACGCACTGTTCAAGTGCAGGAAATGGGGTTGAATACTTCACGTATCACGCTAGAGCCGCTGGAGCGTGGTTTTGGACATACACTGGGTAATGCCTTGCGCCGCATCCTGCTTTCTTCTATTCCTGGAAGTGCAGTAACGGAAGTACAGATCGCTGGTGTTGTACATGAATATACGACGATTGAAGGGGTTCAGGAAGATGTTGTTGATGTCTTGTTGAATCTGAAACGTCTTTCTATTCGTTTGAATGCGCGTAATGAAGCTGTTTTGACCTTGAGGAAAAAAGGCAAAGGGCCAGTAACGGCTGCTGATATTGAATTAGATCATGATGTTGAGATCATTAACCCAGAGCATATCATTGCCCATCTCACAAAAGATGATGCTGAGTTGGAAATGAATCTGACCATTACCAGTGGTCGGGGTTATCAGCCTGCTTCCATCAGACGTGGTCCAGATTCGCCTGAGTTACCCTTAGGTACTTTGGTTCTGGATGCCAGCTATAGTCCAATTATTCGTGTAGCTTATAGCGTAGATAGTGCGCGGGTTGAGCAGCGCACGGATATGGATAAATTGATTGTCGAGATTGAAACCAACGGTTCGATTGACGCTGAAAATGCCTTGAGCATGGCTGCGCAAATTTTGCAACAACAATTGGCTGTGTTCTTTGATTTACACATTGAAGAGCCAATTAAGCAGATTAATAATCAGCCCGAGGTTGATCCGGTGCTATTGCGCCCGGTAGACGATCTGGAATTGACAGTCCGTTCAGCCAACTGTTTGAAAGCGGAGAATTTGTTCTATATCGGTGATTTGGTGCAACGGACAGAAACAGAGCTGTTGAAGACGCCTAATCTGGGTAAGAAGTCCCTGACTGAAATTAAGGATGTTCTGGCCTCGCACGGCTTGACTCTGGGAACCAAATTGGAAAACTGGCCGCCTGCCGGTCTTGATCATAAAGATAGTAAGTTAGGTTAAGCGGTTTTGCTTAACTTGGCTTTTTAAGGATTTCTAACATGCGTCATCGTAAAATTGGTCGTCAATTAAGCCGCAACAGCAGTCATCGCAAAGCGCTGCTCCAGAGTCTGACCACCTCATTGTTGCGTTATGAAGCTATTAAAACTACTTTGCCTAAGGCAAAAGAGTTGCGCCGCGTCGCTGAGCCACTCATTACACGCGCGAAGGAAGATTCCGTTCATAACCGCCGGATTGCTTTTGCGCGTTTACGTGATAATGAAGTGGTAGCTAAATTATTTAATGAGCTAGGCCCACGTTACAAAGAGCGCCCAGGTGGTTATCTGCGTATTATTAAATGTGGTCACCGTGCAGGTGATAATGCGCCTATGGCTTATGTTTCATTGGTAGGTGGTGCTGGCGAAGCAGAAGATCTGGCTAGCTAATTCCGCGACTGTTTAATGAACATGCTATACTGAAAAAGCCGGATCAACCGGCTTTTTTTATGAGCATCACTATTTACATTAACGCATTGACAGCCGCAAGTGCTTTAGACTCACTGTTCTATCGTGTTGGTATTTTCCCATGTATGCAAAAAGCAAGACTATTTCCGCAGAGACTTCGCGTAAGACGGCCAAGATTTTTTATTATGGTAATATTCTGGCGGTATTGATTCCGTTTCCTCTGTTTATTCTTTGGTTCGGTGCGTCCATGTTTGTTTATGCCATGTTTCGACACCATCCCAATCCCCGAGTGGGTTACTATACGCAAATTGGCGCGTATCAATACTATGGTTTAGCAGGAACATTAGTACCTGTGTTGACATTTGCTCCAGGCGATTTCTTTGTTAATTACTGGCTACCGATGTGGATTGCTTGTGCAGTAATCATTATTCCAATGGCAATTTGGCAGATTTTAAAGGTGAACCGTGAAACGTGGACAGATGTTGCTATTGGGCAGGGTGATGCAGCTTCCAAGGGATATTTGTAATAATTAAGGCTAGCTCTCCAAGCCTTTAGCAGGCTAATAAAGTCAAGCTTTCTTAATGATTCTTTGAGCTGATTTCGGTTCCATACTACAATATTGCGCCTGTAAACTATCTAGGTTTATTCAAGCAAGAGCAAACCATGTTTCACCCTCAATCCTACGATGTCATCGTCATTGGCGGCGGTCATGCCGGTACAGAAGCTGCTTTGGCGGCCGCCCGTATGGGGCAGCGTACCTTGTTATTGACACATAATATTGAAACCATTGGCCAAATGAGCTGCAATCCAGCGATTGGCGGCATCGGTAAAGGACATCTGGTCAAGGAAATTGATGCCTTGGGTGGAGCAATGGCGCATGCGGCTGACCGAGGAGGCATTCAGTTTCGGATTCTTAATTCTCGCAAAGGGCCTGCGGTACGCGCTACACGCGCTCAAGCTGATCGGGTACGCTATAAGGCTGCTATTCGTGCCATGGTGGAAGGACAGGCCAATCTGCATGTGTTCCAGCAAGCGGTGGACGATCTACTGCTTGAGGGTGAGCATGTTACAGGAGTGCGTACCCAAATGGGACTGAGTTTTCGGGCGCGTGCTGTTGTACTGACTACAGGCACTTTCCTTGGCGGTAAAATCCATATTGGCATGGAAAATTACAGCGGAGGGCGTGCGGGTGATCCACCTGCGCTGACTTTGGCACAGCGTTTGCGCGAACTACCGTTTAAGGTTGATCGCCTGAAAACCGGCACACCGCCACGTATTGATGCGCGTAGTGTGGATTTTAGCAAATTAGCTGAGCAGCCTGGAGATACACCTACGCCGGTATTCTCTTTTATGGGTTCAGCAGTAGAGCATCCAGAACAAGTTGCTTGCTATATTGCTTATACTAATCAACAGACCCATGAGCTTATCCAGGGTGGTTTGAATCGTTCACCCTTGTATGCGGGGGCGATCGAAGGCATTGGACCGCGTTACTGCCCCTCGATTGAAGACAAAGTGGTACGTTTTGCCGATAAAGACAGGCATCAGGTCTTTATTGAGCCGGAAGGTTTGGATACTTATGAGCTATACCCCAATGGGGTCTCAACCAGTTTGCCGTTTGATGTGCAATTAGCGTTTATTCGCTCAATGGCTGGGTTTGAGAAGGCGCATATTACTCGTCCTGGTTATGCGATTGAATATGATTTTTTCGACCCACGTGATTTAAAGCCAAGTCTGGAAACCAAAAGTGTACAGGGGCTCTTTTTTGCGGGGCAAATCAACGGTACTACCGGCTATGAAGAAGCCGGTGCGCAAGGCTTATTGGCGGGTCTGAATGCTGCATTATTTGTGCAAGGAAAAGAGAGCTGGTCACCACGACGTGATCAGGCTTATTTGGGCGTGCTGGTGGATGATTTGATTACCGCAGGCACGCAAGAACCATATCGCATGTTTACCAGTCGTGCTGAGCATCGTTTGCTGTTGCGTGAAGACAATGCTGATTTACGCCTGACTGAAATGGGGCATGAGCTGGGTTTGGTTGACGATAGGCGTTGGCGGGCTTTTTGTGAAAAACGTGAAGCCATTGAGCGTGAAGCGCAGCGTTTACAAGATACTGTTCTAACGCCACAAGCTATTTCGGCTGAAGAAAGCCAGCGCGTGTTTGGTGATAGCTTGAGTCGAGCTTATCGCCTGAATGAATTATTGCGTCGCCCTAGCGTTACCTATGCCAGTCTGACTAGTTTGCCTGCGGTGGGCGGAGCAGTCAGCGATACAACCGTTGCTGAGCAAGTTGAAATCCAGTGTAAATACGCCGGTTATATTGAGCGGCAACAAGAGGATATAGCACGTCAGCGTAAGCAGGAAGAAACCCCGTTGCCTGCTGAGTTTGACTATACTCAGGTCAGAGGGCTGTCCAATGAGGTCTGTCAAAAGCTGCAACAACAACAGCCGGTTAGTATTGGTCAAGCTGCCCGCATTCCAGGTGTGACCCCGGCGGCGATTTCATTGTTGTTGGTGTATCTAAAAAAGCAATCCCAAGCCGCTAAGTATTTGCAAGCAGGTGCGGGATGAGCAAGCTGAGCTGGAATGAAGCGTTGACACAATTGAATATCGCGCCTACATCGCAACAAGCAGCGCAATTACAAGCTTATTTGCACTTACTGCAACGTTGGAACAAAGTTTATAACTTAACTGCAATTCGTGATCCCGAAGCCATGCTGGCAGTGCATTTGTGGGATAGTCTGAGTATTGTTCCTTATATTCAAGCGGAAACTTGTCTGGATGTGGGCAGTGGGGCGGGTTTGCCTGGTATACCCTTGGCGATTATGCAGCCAAAGCATCGTTTTACATTGCTGGACAGTAATGGCAAAAAAACACGCTTTATGCAACAGGCTGTTATGGAACTAGGTTTAAGCAATGTACAAGTGGTGAATACTCGTGCGGAACAGTGGTTGCCAGAGCAGCCGTTTGCTGCAATCATTAGCCGCGCTTTTGCTGCCTTAAAGGATTTTGTAGACACTAGCGCTACCCACTTACAAGCGAGTGGCAGATTGTATGCTATGAAAGGACGTTTTCCTCGGGCAGAATTGGACAGCTTACCCGCTAGTTGGAAGGTATTGGCGGTACATAAGCTGCGTGTGCCAGCGCTAGAGGCGGAACGTCATTTACTGGAGCTTGGTCGTATTACTTGAAACCTATTTGCAGCTAAATGGAATAAATGATGAGTAAAGTGATTGCGATCACCAATCAGAAAGGTGGCGTTGGCAAAACCACCACCAGTGTTAATCTGCTTGCATCCTTGGCTAGCATGAAACGCAAGGTTTTACTGGTAGATATGGATCCACAGGGGAACGCTACCACGGGGCTGGGCTTGGAAAAATACAATCAAACAGTCTCTTTAAACAATGTGTTGCAAGGGGAAGCCACTGCGCGAGATATTATGCGGCATGTGGCAGATTGTGGTATGTCTGTATTGCCAAGTACGCCTGATCTGACTGTGGCTGAAGTTGCCCTAGTGCAACAGGAGCGGCGTGAATACCGTTTAAAAGATGCCTTGGCACCGTTATTGGATCAATTTGATTTTATTCTGATTGATTGTCCGCCTTCTTTAAATATGTTGACGGTTAATGCCTTGGTGGCAGCGGACGGTGTGTTAATTCCGATGCAGTGTGAGTATTACGCGCTAGAGGGTTTGACCGCATTAATGAATACGATTGAAGAAATCAAAGCAGCGGCTAATCCTAAATTGGAGGTCTTGGGTTTATTGCGCACGATGTTTGACCCGCGCAGTAATTTAACCCGCGAAATTTCTCAGCAGTTACAAGCCTTTTTTAAGGATAAAGTGTACAACACATCCATCCCACGCAACATCCGCTTGGCGGAAGCACCTAGTCATGGTTTGCCAGTGATTAGCTATGATAAAAATTCCCGAGGTTCTTTAGCTTATTTGGCATTAGCCGCCGAAATGTTACGTCGTGATCAAATGGGTATGAATAAGGAAGCAGTCGCATGGTAAAAAAACCGGGTCTTGGGCGTGGTTTAGACGTACTGCTGAGTAGTGCCAGTGTCACTGCATCTACTGAGGTGGATCAAACCTTATTAAAACGCTTGCCGGTCGAAACCATTAAGCCAGGTGTCTATCAACCCCGTAGTCATATCGATCCGGTGACTTTGCAAGAATTAGCTGATTCTATCAAAGCACAAGGTTTGGTACAGCCAGTTGTAGTGCGTTACTTGCGTGAAGGTGGTTATGAGCTAATTGCCGGTGAACGACGTTGGCGAGCAGCGCAACTGGCTGGTTTAACTGAGATTCCAGCCGTTGTGCGTGAAATACCTGATCAAGCCGCAGCGGCGATGTCCTTGATTGAAAATATTCAGCGTGAAGACCTGAATGTGTTAGAAGAAGCGCAAGCATTGCGGCGTTTGATTGATGAGTTTGGTTTGACACATCAGCAAACGGCCGAAGCGGTAGGGCGCTCGCGGGCGGCGGTATCCAATTTATTGCGCTTGTTGGAATTGACACCTGAAGTCAAACAAATGCTTGAAAATCGTCAACTGGAAATGGGTCATGCCCGCGCTTTATTGTCCTTGAATATTGAGCAGCTACAGCTATTAGCTGCTCAGAAAGTGGTAAAGCGGCAGTTATCAGTGCGTGAAACCGAGCGTTTGGTCAAACGTTTGTTGGAAGGTAATGACGTAAAAGAGCCGCCCCCACGTTCCGCAGACGTGTGCAAGCTGGAAAATGAATTAGCGGAGCAATTGGGCGCGCAGGTACATATCCGTTATAACCGACATGGCAAAGGTAAAATGGTGATTGAATATAATAGTTTGGACGAGCTCGACGGGATACTGAACCATATTCGTTAGCCGTAGCGGTAAAACAGCCATTTGTTTTCAGCGAGTTTCTGCGGTTTTCTTCAGTTTTTTGTGTATCCCTTGGTTTAAGTGTTGAAGCCTACCCTGAATATCGGCATAATACGCGCCTTAGTTTTAGATCGGTTTTGCGGAGAAGGCCCTTGCCTAATATAAAATCAGCCAAAAAGCGCGTTCGCCAAGCTGAAAAGCGCCGTATGCACAATAAGCATTTGCGCTCGCGTATGCGTACACACATCAAAAGTGTGTTAAGTGCTATTGAAGCCAAGGATCGTGAGGCTGCGGTCGCTGCTTATCAATTAGCTGTTCCTGTGATTGATTCAACTGCGGATAAAGGTATCATTCACAAGAATAAGGCAGCTCGTCACAAGAGCCGCTTGAATGCTCATATTCGTGCTTTACAAGCAACTGGCTAGAGCATTATAGCTTTTTAGTTTGTGCTGACAGATGATGTAAATGCTAGGCCGGTTTGCCACCAAACCGGCCTTTTCGCGTTTGGAGAAAGCTAATGACGACTGTGCTGAAAGTGGGTTTGACGGGAGGAATTGGCTGCGGTAAAAGCACTGCGGTGAACCGATTTATTTGGCATGGTGTACCTGTTATTGATGCAGACCAAATTGCCCGCGAAGTTGTGTTGCCGGATCAGCCCGCTTTACAAGCTTTGGTAAACTTGTTTGGTCAGGCTGTATTGACAGAATCGGGTGAGTTGGATAGGGCTTGGTTACGTGCTAAAGTTTTTGCAGATGCGGCAGCGAGAGCGCAGTTGGAAGCTGTCTTACATCCTGCACTTCACCAGCGCATTCTGGAGCGGATGGATCAAGTGGGGCAGACACGGGCGGATTACGTCTTAGTAGATGTTCCCTTGCTGTTTGAAAAAAACTATAAAGCATTATTTGATCGCATTGTGGTCGTGGATTGTTTGCCAGAGCAACAGTTCGTACGTGTCAAAGCGCGTGATGGTAGTGACGACAAGCAGATTGCGGGTATAATCGCCGCACAGGCTTCACGTTCTGAACGTTTGGGTATTGCAACAGATCGGCTGGACAATACATTGACCCAAGATTGGTTGGAAACCCAAGTAGACCGTCTGCATGAAAAATTTAAAGAAATAACTGCGACTAGCCGGTCTCCCGTATAGCAGGTTTGAATCCGGTTTTCCATAAACCTTGGCGAGTTTTTTTATGATCACATACGAACAACCGCTGAATGAAAAGATCAGGCTCTTTCTGCGGTTCGAGCTGTTGGTCAAGCGTTTGACTTATCATGCTGGGAAATCAGACCAGACAGATATGTTGGCGGCACTGACTATTTTGCTGGATTTGTATAATCTATCTTCGCGTCTTGAGCTGAAAAGTGATGTGATTAAGGATATTGAACGCATGGCACAGATGCTCCGACGTTCCAGCACTGAAGCGAATCAGGATGATGCGCAATTGCAACGCTTAAATGAACAGGCGACACGCATGTACCAATTGCGCGGTTCTTTAGGGCAGCATTTGCGCAATCATGTGTTTTTTAGCGGGCTGCGCCAGCGTACTTCTTTACCCGGGGGTTTAAACGGTAGTGATATTCCTTTGCTAAATTACTGGTTAGAACAGGATGAGCAAACTCGCCGCCATGATTTATTGAGTTGGAGTGAGCCTTTTATCACCACCGCTAATGCAGTGGCTTGTGTTTTGAATTTGATTCGTCAGCATTGCGAAGGTAGTGAGCACCTTGCCCAAGATGGTTTTTTTCAAATGTCTTTAGGGATGAATAAAACCTATCAGTTATTAATGATAGAATTGCCAGAAGCACTGGATGTTTACCCTGAGATCAGTGCGGGCAAGCAGCGTTTTTCTCTGCGATTTGTGGAGGCGGATATGCTGTCTGCTGAGCGGGGTAAACAGCGTAATGAAGCGATTTCATTCTGTCTGAAACTGTGTTCATTTTAAGCTGGAGGAAAACGATTAATGGGTGAGCAAATAATGGATGAACAAACCCGTCTTGAAGTTGAAGCTGCTGCTTGGCGTAAGCTAGTGGAGCATTTTCAAAAGCGTAGCGATGTGCAAAATATTGATTTAATGATACTGGCTGGTTTTTGTCGTAACTGTATGGCGAAATGGTATAAAGGTGCTGCTAGTGGGCATGGTGTGGAGCTGGATTATGACCAAGCACGTGAAATCATTTATGGTATGCCTTATGATGAGTATAAGCAGTGTTACCAGACCGAAGCTACGGCGGAGCAAATGGAGCGCTATAAAGCCATTCGCCCTGAACAGATGACTGAGTGAAGACTAGCCCAGATCAAAGATTAGATTGCTTGATCGTTATAAGTTGATAACCATACCCCATGACAGACAGTAAAACCGCGTCCCAACCTGATTTTGAAACGGCTCTGCACGAGTTAGAAACTTTAGTGCAACTTATGGAAAGCGGTGATTTGCCTTTGGAGACAGCCTTGCAAGAATTTGAGCGAGGTGTGCAATTGACACGCTTGTGTCAGGATAGGTTGAAAGTTGCGGAACAACGTGTTGCTGTTTTAAATGCCAATGGTGAAGAGCAAGCTTTACCACCTCAGGATAATCTTGCATGAATATGTGGCCATTTAGTGCGGAACTCCAAGATTATCGAACTCGTATTGAAGCGGTTTTGGAGCGTGTACTGCCAATGGACACGGTGTTGCCTCAGCGCTTGCATGCTGCCATGCGCTATGCGGTGTTAGGGGGAGGCAAGCGTATGCGCCCTCTCTTGGTGTATGCGACAGGTCAGGCTTTGGGTGTTACTCAAGATAGATTGGATATACCTGCCGCAGCCGTAGAACTGATTCATGCTTATTCACTCGTTCACGATGATTTACCTGCGATGGATGATGATGCTTTGCGGCGCGGTCAGCCGACTTGCCATCGCGCTTTCGATGAAGCCACAGCTATTTTGGCAGGTGATGCTTTGCAAGCCCTAGCTTTTCAGCTTCTGGCCGCTGAACCTGTTGCAGCACTAACGGCGTCACAGCGCTTGTGTATGTTGGATACCTTGGCACAAGCTTCCGGTTCAAGGGGTATGGTCGGTGGTCAAGCGATTGATCTTGCTGTCGTTGGGTGTGAGCTGAATGAGGTGGAGCTGGAAAATATGCATATCCACAAAACCGGCGCACTGATTCGTGCCAGTGTTTTGTTGGCAGCGCACTGTGCTCATTCGGTGGATGAGTGCTTATTGCACAGACTGGATCATTTTGCCAAATGTATTGGCCTAGCTTTTCAGGTACAAGACGATATTCTTGATGTGGAAAGCGACACAGCAACCTTGGGTAAAACCCATGGTGCTGACGCTGCTGCTAACAAACCTACTTATCCATCTATTATTGGTATCAAAGCAGCCAAGGAACGGTTGCAACTATTATATAGCGAAGCGATGCGCTCGCTAGCAGGGCTGGAAGCCCCTTTATTGCAGGAAGTTGCAGAGTTCACCGTCAAGCGACTGCATTAGCAGTGTCTTACGCTGGTTGTTCCATGTGATTTTCGGGCTTACAGAGGTCAATCCAATGAGTGAAAAGCTTGAGCAATTGCTCGAAACAATTCAATCCCCACAGGATTTGCGGGTTTTGCAGACGGAACAATTGCCGGATCTATGCCAAGAAATTCGTGATTTTTTGCTGAATACAGTCTCTACAGGTGGCGGGCATTTTTCTTCTAATTTGGGAACTGTCGAACTGACGGTTGCCTTGCATTATGTTTTTAATACACCTATAGATCGCTTAGTCTGGGATGTAGGCCATCAAGCTTACGCCCATAAAATTCTCACTGGACGCCGTGACCGCATGGCGACGATTCGTCAGGCGAATGGTTTGGCGGGTTTTCCTAAACGTTGTGAGAGTGTTTATGACACTTTTGGTGTTGGACATTCAAGCACCTCGATCAGTGCAGCCTTGGGTATGGCGTTAGCCGCGCGTCATAAACATGAAAATTACCAAGCCATAGCTGTCATTGGCGATGGCGCTATGACAGCGGGTATGGCTTATGAAGCACTGAATCATGCTGGGGATTTGGATGCTGATTTATTGGTTGTGCTGAATGACAATGAAATGTCTATTTCGCCGAATGTAGGGGCTTTGCGACGTTATCTGACACGCTTATTGTCTGGGCGTATGTATTCCAGTATGCGTGAGAGTGGCAAAAAAGTTTTATCCAGCAGTAAGTCACTGTCTAAGCTGCTCAAGCTGACTGAAGAGCATATGAAGGGTATGGTGCTACCCGGTACTTTGTTTGAGGAAATGGGCTTTAAGTATTTTGGCCCTATTGATGGCCATAATGTGCATGAAATGGTCGATGTTTTACAAAATCTTAAGCAGATTAAAGGGCCGCGTTTATTACATGTAATCACCCAAAAGGGCAAAGGCTATGAGCCTGCGGAAGATGATCCTTGCAGGTATCATGGTGTTTCGCCCTTTAATCTGAAAACGGGTTTGGTTTCCAGTAAAAAATCATCTACTCCTACCTATACTGAAGTTTTTAGCCAATGGTTATGTGATATGGCCGCTCAGGATGAGCAGTTGGTAGGTATTACGCCCGCCATGTGTGAAGGTTCGGGATTGGTCAAGTTTTCTGAAGCCTATCCCGAGCGTTATTTTGATGTCGGGATTGCTGAACAGCATGCAGTAACCTTGGCAGCAGGAATGGCTTGCGAAGGTTTGAAGCCGGTGGTTGCGATTTACTCTACCTTTTTGCAACGTGCTTATGATCAATTGATTCATGATGTGGCCATTCAGAATTTGCCGGTCGTGTTTGCTATTGATCGTGCAGGCTTAGTGGGTGCCGATGGGCCAACGCATTCTGGTAATTATGACTTGTCCTATTTGCGTTGTATTCCCAATATGGTGGTTATGGCACCAGCTCATGAGGATGAATGCCGCCAGATGTTGTATACAGCCTTCCAGTATAATGGTCCGGCTGCGGTACGTTATCCGCGTGGCAAAGGCATTGGTATGATGCCGGAGACAGCAATGCGAGCACTGGAAATTGGCCGCGCTGAGATTGTACGTGAGGGACACTCAGGTACGGCAATTTTATTGTTTGGCTCATTACTGGGTGAGGCTCAGGAAGTTGCCGATGCGCTGGATGCTACTTTGGTGAATATGCGTTTTGTTAAGCCTCTGGATGAAGTCATACTGCGCGAGTTAGCGATGACGCATGGTTTATTAATTACGCTGGAAGATAATGCTGTGCAAGGTGGTGCCGGGAGTGCAGTGAATGAATTTCTGCAAGCCGAGGAATACAGTGTACCTGTAATGAATTTAGGGATTCCTGATCGCTATATTGAACATGGCTTGCGTGAACAGCAGCTAGTGGACTGTGGTTTGGATGCGGATAGTCTGATTCAGCAAATTCAGCAGCGTCAAGCTGAACTGCCCATTTTGCGTCTGCGTTCTTCCTTGGTATCAGTGAGTACAGCTTAAAAATCGAACTAAATATTAAGTCAGATTAAGTAGATAGTATTCTTTGAGACAGATGCTAGGCAAAGTGTATATAATTTCATGCTTGAAACAAGACCGGGTTTGATTCCGCAACCACCATAAGTTATGTCGTTTTTTACCACATTATAATGTTTAGGAGTTGTCATGAAGTTTCTTGTTGGATTTTTTAGTTTCGGATGGTTAAGAGTTTTTGACTTCTTGGCGCCACTAGCTATTCGTTTGTTAATGGCTCCCGTTTTGTGGGTCTCAGGCTCACAGCGCTTGGGCTTTCTGACCGCCGCTGATTCAGCTTGGTGGAATACAAGTACTTGGGTGAATTATGAAACGGTACAAGCGAATGCTGCTGCTTTGACTGGCTCAGTAGTTTCAGGTGTGGTGGGCACTGAAACATTGACATTGTTGGTAGGCAGTATTGAAATGGTGGGTGCCTTTCTACTGATTCTGGGTTTTGCAGCGCGTTGGGTTGCATTGGCTCTGATGTTTGTTATCGTTGTATTAGGCTCGTTGTCTTTGGGAGATGCTTCCCTGTTGGCTACCATGAAGCAGTTATTGATGCAGTATGGTTATACTACTGTGCAACAAGGCTCTTTTACATTGTACTTGGTTTATTTTGTTTTCTTGCTGGCTTTGTTCTTTATGGGAGCAGGACGTTGGTTCAGTTTAGATTGGTATATCTACCGTCATTTCGTCCCCAAGAGTGCTCATAGCCTGTCCGATGAGCATGATCCTTTTGAAATTGACGCAACCAATGAGCCAGAATTACAAAGACGCGCTTAATGGACTAATGCTGAATAAGCAATAGCTGTTGTAATAGAAAAGGCTGCATAACGCAGCCTTTTTTGTCAGTGCTTGAGCTAATCAGTAATGACAGCGTTCATTTCTTCAACGCTGACAGGTTTTTGCTTCGCTTTATGATACTTTCCAAATATCTCATCTAATTTGCGCTAAACGGGACGAACGCGCAATTCCTCACCAACCCAAATAAACTCCAGCCGATCGCCAACTTGTAAATTAAAACGACTACGAATGTCTTTGGGAATAGTAATCTGGCCTTCTAAGAATTTTTCCATCCAAATGAGGCAAACCATCCCGCAAGACCAAACGTTCCGCACAAAACCATTCCACTACTTTAGGGTAAATCTGATGCTCTTGCTGTAAGACTCGTTTTGCCAGAGTTTCCGCCGTATCGTCGGTTAATATGGGTACGCTGGCTTGTAAAACGACTGGCCCGCCATCCAGTTCGGGGGTGACAAAATGCACACTAGCCCCATGCTTTGTGCCGCCGTCATCCAAGACGCGCTGGTGGGTATGTGTTCCCTTGTAAGCGGGTAATAATGAAGGATGAATATTCAACATTTTGCCGTGGTAATGCTGTACAAAATTTTCGGTCAGTATGCGCATAAAGCCAGCGAGTACCACCAAGTCGGCTTGTTGCTCGTCAATATAACTTTGCAAGGCGTGGTCAAAGCTGTCGCGCTCCTCATAGTGCTTATGATCAATCACCATGACCTGAATGCCAGCTTGTTGTGCTCGTTCTAAGCCATAGGCATTAGGGCGGTTGCTGATAACCGCCACAATTTTGCCTTGAATTTGCCCCGTTTGGCAGGCATCGATAATAGATTGTAGATTGCTGCCGCTACCAGAAATCAGTACGACAATGCGTTTGTTCTTAACTGGCATAGCGTACAACGGCTTCTTCATCGTCGCTTGTCACGATTTCGCCCATCACCCAAGCAGGTAAATGTTCTAAGCGGCAAGCAGTGAGCATATCTTCGTGGTGTTTTTCCGGCACAACTAATACCATACCCACACCACAGTTGAATGTACGCAGCATTTCAGCATCGTCAATGTGACCTTGTTCTTGTAGCCATTTAAAAATCGGTGGCATTTTCCAACTGTTTAAGTCAATTTCAGCAGCCGTATAGTTAGGCAATACGCGCGGCAGGTTTTCAGTTAGCCCGCCCCCTGTAATATGGGCTATGCCGTGAATAGCGTGATGTTTGAGTAATTTTAGAATGAGTTTGGCATAAATGTGAGTAGGTTTCAGCAGGGTCTTGCCTAAGGTAGACTCGCCAAAAGGTGTATTCAGGTCAGCTTGACTGCGCTCCAATATTTTGCGAATCAACGAATAGCCGTTGGCGTGTGGTCCCGTAGAGGCCAGTGCAATCAGCTTATCGCCACGATGTACATTGGAATGATCAAGTATTTTTTCGCGTTCAACAACGCCTACACAGAAGCCTGCCAAATCAAAATCACCCTCGGCATACATGCCGGGCATTTCGGCTGTTTCACCGCCTGCTAAAGCAGCACCTGACTGCGTGCAGCCTTCTGCCATGCCTTTGATGACTGCTTCAGCGACATCGACATCTAACTTGCCTGTCGCATAATAGTCGAGGAAAAAGAGTGGTTCAGCGCCACTGACAATAATGTCATTAACACACATCGCAACTAGATCAATGCCAATGGTGTCATAAATGCCTGTTTCTAAAGCCAGTTTGAGTTTAGTGCCTACACCGTCGCTGCCCGATACTAAGATCGGCTGTTTGTAATGAGGGGGAATGGCAAACAGTGCACCAAATCCACCAATGCCGGAAAGCATTTCCGGGCGTTTGGTGCGTTGAGCATGAGGCTTAATGCGTTTTACTAGGTCGTTGCCTGCATCAATATCTACCCCCGCATCGCGGTAGCTGAGGGGTTTATCACCTTGTGCCATTAGATCCGTTCCAGAAGCGGAAAGCGGCTAATTTTAACATGACTTTTTGACCTATGCCTGTTTTCTCATATGAAAATAATTAAGCGGATAGTATACGAATATTATCTGGGCAAGTGTTTTGCTAAACGCTCTATAGCTTGCTCAAGCTGCTCAATGCTAGTGGTATAGGCAAAACGTACATGCTGGCGTGATTGGTTTGCGCCGAAATCAATGCCCGGTGTGAAAGCAACACCTGCCTGTTCTAGCATAGTTAAGCTAAGCTGATGACTGTCTTCGCCAAAGCGTTCTGAGCCAGCATAAATATAAAAAGCGCCTTGCGGCTCGGCTGTAATACTAAAGCCAAGCTCTTGCAAAGCAGGTAGTAAGAAGTTGCGCCGTTGAGCAAATTCAGCGCGTCGTTGTTCAGTGATGTCCAGTGTTTCAGCCTCAAAAGCTGCTAAAGCTGCATATTGGCCTGGCGTAGAAGGAGATAGAAAAATATTTTGTGCCAAACGATTAAGCGCATCAAGTGCATACTCTGGTGCAACTAGCCAGCCTATGCGCCAACCTGTCATACCAAAGTATTTGGAAAAACTATTCACAATCCAAATATCGTCCGCCACATTGAGCGCAGTAAATGCTGTCTGATCGTAAATTAGTTCCTGATAAATCTCATCTATAATCAGTGCGCCATTTTTTTGGCTAATGGCTTGGTGGAAGGATTGGATTTGTGGCTGTGATAACACCGTGCCGCTAGGATTAGCGGGCGAGGCTAATAAAGCTGCAATAGTATGCTCAGTCCAGTATGACTGTATGTCTTCGAGAGTGGGTTGATAGTTTTGTGCCGCAGATACGGGTATTTCAACAGCCTTACCTTCAAACAGGCGCACAAAATTTCGGTTGCAGGGATAGCCCGGATCTGTGAGTAAAATCTCATTACCTGGATTAATCAGTACACCAAGCACCAATTGCAAAGCACCCGATGCACCGGGCGTGATTATAATGCGTTCAGCAGGAATATTGACCTGAAAGCGCTGCTGATACCATGCAGTGATTTTTTCACGCAATGCCGGTAAGCCGCAGGCTGGTGTGTATTGTGTTTTAGCTGCCTGAATAGCACGCATACCGGCTGTTGCAACAGGGGCGGGGGTAGGAAAGTCGGGTTCACCGATTTCCATGTGTATAATACTATTTCCTTGTGCTTCTAGTTGCTTGGCGCGTGCCAGCAGGCTCATGACGTGAAAAGGCTGAATAGCATTCATGCGCTCAGCAAGTTGCTGCATGGTCATTTTTTAATCCTGTGTGCAAAAGACTCTCTAAACTAGCTTGTGTTGAAGGTTTTTAGCAAATAATTATTAGCTTGTTCAGGTAGAAGTGATTGAAAAATAAGCGGATTAACTAAATTTGATCCCTTAAGCAAAAGATTTGATTAAAAAGTCACCTAACCATTCAGGTTCAATTCAGTGGTTTGTTTCTAAAATAGGCAACAACTTCAGCAGGAACTGCGAAAAAATTGGGGTTTGTGGTAGCGGTTCTGTCGTCAAGAAGATGCTGTAATATAAAAAATAATATTCACGCCGTTCTGACACTCAATGGCTTAAAAGCTTTCAGAATGACGTCAGCTGAAGTTGTTGTTCCCGTGTACCCCTTTCAACCGGCCATTCATTGGGGAGCTGGTTGTTGGGTGAGTTTGGGGACAGACTGTTAGATGTTTCTGGGATTACATCTTCAGCCAACCGGCCAAGGTATCTTTTACTTCTGGCCAATCCAAAGGTTTGTTTCTTTGGAAGTTCTGAGTCACCTTTACAAAACAAGCGGGTCAACTAAATGACCCGCTCTTTTTGTTTACATATTCGCCATTATAAGCAAATTTTATTAGATAAACAATACCTGAACGCAAAGAAATCTGAAACTGTTTTTCCAGAGACTACAAACTATCTCGGTTTCGCCAAAATAAAAAATGCCCGAATCTTCATGTTTCCCCCGTCTGCTCAGAGGAACGCAGTAAATCTTGAGCGTGATCAGTAATGGCTTTTACCGCAGGGTGTTTAATGCGTTTTTCTATAGAAATAGCGTAAAAACTTTCACGCACTTGTTTGGCGCGTCCAATTAGCTTGGCTTTACCCTCTTTTTGTAAGTTTTTTTCTAGTGCGCTGGGCAACATAAAGATGCCTGTTCCGGCTTGGCCGAAGGCCTTCATGAGTGCATTGTCATCAAACTCACCGACTATGACTGGGTGAAGGCGGTTTTCATGTAGCCAGTTCATTAATGGCTGGCGTATGGCAGCACCTTCGCTGGGAATGAGCATGGGAGTACCCTCCAAGCAACGCGGAAAGGCTTCTTTAAAACTATCACATAGCTCGGCTGTGGCAAAAAAACTAATCGAGCTACTACCAAGTTTATGGCTAAAACCCTTGATATTCATATTGCTAGGAATAGGACTATCTGCAATGACCAAGTCCATACGGTGTACAGCTAATTCGGCGAGTAAGTCATCTAGTTTTCCTTCCGAACAGACAATACGAATACGCTGATTCAAGAACATAGCAGGCTCTAGCAGTTGATAGGCTATGCTTTTGGGAACCAAATCGGATACGCCGACTCTGAAAGATTGCAAGCGATTTTTTGGGTAGTGTTGCAAAATACCTTCTAGCTCTGCACCTAATTGAAAAATTTCATCAGCATATTTAAGTGCTACGACTCCCGCTTCAGTGAGTTCTAAAGTACGACCATTGCGGTGAAATAGTTGGCAGCCCAGTGATTCTTCCAATTGGCTGATTTGGCCGCTAATGGTTTGTGGTGTGAGATGCAATCGTTCGCTGGCTCGGGTGATGCTGCCAGCAGTAGCGACCTCGCGCATATAGTAAAGATGTTTGTAATTAAGCATGAGTGATCTTCGGAAAAAACGAAATAAAGTTATTAAAAATTCGAATTTTTCTTATTGTAATTCTTTTGTATATTAAATCCATGCTTAATAGTCACTTCAGGAGATGAAGGATGAAACTGACAACCCAAAGCCAACGAGCCGTCATGGCGATGATAGCCTTGGCATTACATAACGAACGCAAAGTGTTGAGATTGAGTAACCTGGCTAAAGAACAAGGTATTTCACTGTCTTACATGGAACAGTTGTTTTATGCACTGCGCCATGCAGGTCTGGTTGAAGGTATCCGTGGTCCTGGTGGTGGTTATCGTCTCGGCAAGCCCGCAAGTCGCATTTCCATTGCAGATATTGTGGAAGCGATTGAATCAAGCACGAGTGATGAAGAAGAACGTGAAGCTCGTAAATCCGATATTCATTCTGGACAAACTGTTGTTGACCAGATGTTGAGTGTTCTAGATGAGCAGGTTCACGATTTTCTCTCTGGTATTTCGTTGGAAAGTTTAACACATAAGCATCGCAAGCCTGAGGCGGTTTACCGGCCTGGAACGACTGCAAGCCTAATTGCTCGCATGTTCCCAGCTCGCCTGCCACAACCTGCGGGTGCTTAGCACCGCGACCGTTGCCTAAACTCCTCCTCCTAATCAGGCGCGGTATCCGAAGGCAGACTTAAATCGTCTGCCTTTATTTTTGATTACTTAGAACATTCGGCCAAACAGATTACGTATCCAGTTCAACAAATTACTGAGCGGGCTTGCATTGTTATGATTGCTACTGGTGTTACCAGAGTTGCCGAGGTTATTAGTGTTATTATTTTCAGAACCTGCGTTGTGGGCATTGTTTGTGTCGGTGCTGCCATTATTATCGGTACTAGTATCGGTGTCTGTACTATTGTCGCCAGTAGAGCTAGGTACTCCACGGTCACTGCTGCTAGTTGAGAACTCAATAAGTTGTTCAACAATTTTTGCCAAGGGGGCGGCTTTCTCTTGGATGGCTGCTTGTTTGGCAGCAGCGCGCCAGCTTTTAGGTACGGGGCGCAGCACGTTGTTCCAACTGCCAGTGGCACTGTTTTCAAACTGTGTTTGTGCTTTAGCGTCTTTAGCTGGGGTCCAGAGGAAGTCAGGGTGACGATTGCGATACCATTCACCACCAATAATGACACCATTTTCATCTAGTTCTAAGTCATACTCATAAACAACTTCCTGCACAGAATCATTTTCAGGTGAGTCTGTTTCGTTCTGGCGTGGCCAAGTTTCTACAACATAAGTGACGGTCATAGCGATGCCGACGACTGAGCGGGTTTTATGGCTGCGGAAGCGTTTGAATTTGTCATTGGTGTAGTCATCAAGGCTAATAGTAGCATCCGCCAATTGATCAACCGCTTGACGGGTTTGAGGGTTGAAATAAGTGTATTCATAAGCGTATGCAGGTTGATTCCAAACTTCGTAGTCAAACGTTGCATCTAATACAAAGCTGCGTTTGGCGACACCAATTTGATTGACTATGGCTAAGTGCCAAGTACCTGGATTGGTATCAAAACAACGCTCCGATGTGATGCGGCCAGTTTCCGCGTCTGTTTCTGGCTCTTTATCATTACAGCGGCCACCAATAAACTTGGTACGTGAGGCGGCATTAGCCCATAGCAGCGTTCCTAGGGCTTTAATATCAGATGGGAAAAATTTGATGGGGATATTGTCAGGACTGAGTAAGGTAATGGCTTGACTAGGGCGGGGCAGCATGTAAGCAGCCGTTGCCCAACCATGACACAACCCCATCCAGCTTTCGACCTCACCATTTGCATCATAATAACGTTTGCCTTCCATCCACATGGCTTGTGTTAGCGAACCTTCTGTATCACCTAATAAGGCGTCGTATTTTTCAGCAGGCGAGAGGCGATTAATGCGAGTTGCACTACGGCTTTCGAGAATATCAATAGCCGGATGAGCAATAATATAATCAGCATTGGTTTTCCAATCATATGATTCAGGAAAGTCAGGATCAGCATAACGCGCTCCCAACATGCCTTTATAAATACCCCAGTAATCATCTGACCAAGGTGTTTCCTTCAGTTTGGCTTCTTTTAAGCCAGCTTGCTCCATTTCATTGAGTTTGTTGTAAGATAGCTCATCTACTAAATTACTGGCATTGTCACGGGGAGAATAAGCAGAACGAGTAGTAATACGTGGGGCATCTGCTAGTGTTTCTTGGCGAATTTTATCTTTGGCTTCGATGTACTCGTGGCTATTGATACTTGCTTGTGAAAACAAGCTAGCACTTTCGGCAGGTTTGTCTTTATCAACGAACTTGGGTGGTTGTTCATTCATAAACTGAACGGTATTTTTATCAAACTGACGTAGGCGTTCGTTTAGTTTTTCCTTATCCATAGGCATAGTTATTCTCCTAAAATGTGGGTTCGCGTTGTGGTGTATCCCAAGTATTATAGTTATGTAGCAAAAGATTTGTGTACGAAATATGAGCAGCAGGGAATACTGGATGTCTTACGCCCTTAATTTGGCGGCCAAAGCTTCTGATCAGGGAGAAGTTCCAGTAGGGGCGGTACTGGTTCGTGATAATACCGTATTAGGGGAAGGATTTAATCAGCCATTGAGCCAAAATGATCCTACTGCTCATGCTGAAATAATGGCTATACGTCAAGCAGGACAGCAGGTGGGTAATTATCGCCTACTAGGTAGTACGCTATATGTCACCCTCGAGCCATGCCCTATGTGTGTTGGAGCGATGATCCACGCACGTATCGAACGATTGGTCTTTGGCGCTTATGACTGTAAGACTGGAGCGGCGGGTAGTGTGTTTGAATTACTGAATGATACTCGCCATAATCATCAAATTATTGTTGAAGGGGGGGTTTTACAGCAAACTTGTGCCGAGCAATTACAAGCTTTTTTTCGTACGCGCCGTGCTTCACAAAAAGCAGCTAAGCAAGCCCAAGCCTCAACGCAGGTTCCACAAAACTTTACAAAAGCTTCGTAATTTATCAATGCGCCGATTGATTTATGACTCAAGCAAAATAAAACAAGGTACTTTTCTGTCTTGATAGGAAAAGTACCTTTAGGTTTAGGTGGATGGGGACTTACAAAGTGCAAGTCTGTACAGTTGTAAGAGGTTTTATATTAGGCTTTATAGCAGGTTTGCTACCTTGCTGTGCTTGTAATTGCATCTGCTTAGCACGCTGTTGAGCTGCCCGTTGCTGTGCCATTTGTTGACGCTTTCTTGCTGCCATGGCTCGTGCTCGTTGTTGAGCTGCGCGCAGCCGTGCCATTTGTTGACGTTTCCTTTCTGCCATTACTCGTGCTCGCTGTTGAGCTGCCCGTTGTTGTGCCTGTAATTGCATCTGTTTAGCACGTTGCTGAGCTGCTCGTTGTTGTTGTACAAGCTGGGTTTGTTGCTGATTTTGAAAAGATACAGTTTGAGTATTTGCATTACCAGCCTGTGTTTGGCCGCTTAAGCCGAGCAGGGTTAACATGATCAGGATTGAGCCAAGTTTGTGCATATAGCCTCCATTTGCATAAAGCACTTCGTAAATGCTTGTTTTATAGCAGTTGCTGACGTAATTAGCAGAACTTTTTTAAAGTGAGTCATTTTTAGATAAAAGGAGGCGTACTTTATGAATACTGGTTCAAGGTGTCGGGGGGTGGTTGCTTCGAATGAACGGGTTGTCTTTTAAGTGTTGTGGCACAATTGGCGAAATAGTTGTACAAGGAGTAGTGTTATGAGGCCATCACGGCAACGTGCTTTTCGGGCATCTCTCTTGCACTTGCGCGATGATCCGGGCAATGAACTAAATAGTTCGGCGGTGCAATATTTTCCTGATGGTATTTTATTAGTATGCGATGGGTATGTGCAGCAAGTAGGGGCAGCGGCTGATGTGCTGGCGACTTTGCCTGAAGATTGCGACTTATTGCATTACCCGCATCATCTACTGGTGCCAGGCTTTGTTGATACGCATATCCATTATCCACAAACTGATATGATTGCTGCTTATGGTGAGCAGTTATTAGAGTGGTTGCAAACTTATACTTTTCCCACTGAAAAGCAGTTTGCAGATAGTGAACATGCGCGTGAAGTGGCTGAGTTTTTTTTAGATGAGTTACTCAGCAATGGCACGACGACAGCCTTGGTGTTTGGGACAGTGCACCCTGAGTCAGTTGATGCTTTTTTTGAAGCGGCGGCGGCGCGTCAATTACGCATGATTGCGGGTAAAGTGATGATGGATCGTCATTGCCCCAATGATTTGCGCGATACCCCTGAATCTGCTTACCAAGACAGCAAAGTCTTGATTGAAAAATGGCATGGACGGGGACGCTTAGCCTATGCTGTCACGCCGCGTTTTGCACCCACTTCTAGCCCGGAGCAATTAGCTAAAGCACAACAATTGCTGGCTGAGTTTCCCGATGTATATTTGCATACCCATTTGGCCGAGAATCAAGCTGAAGTGGATTGGGTTCAGGCATTGTTTCCAGAACGGCGTAGTTATCTGGATGTTTATCAACACTATGGTTTGCTAAAGCCGCGTAGTGTGCTGGCACATGCGATCTATCTGGATGATACCGATCGCCACTTAATGGCTGAGCAGGGGGCTGCGGTCGCCTTTTGTCCGTGTTCCAATTTGTTTATTGGCAGTGGTTTATTTGATTGGCATAAAACAAAGATGGCTGGTGTGCGAGTGGGTATGGGGACAGATGTTGGCGGTGGAGACCGCTTCAGTTTATTCCAGGTGGCGAATAATGCTTACAAAGTGACGCAATTACTGGGGCATCAATTATCTGCTTGGCAAGCCTTGTATTTGTTGACGCTAGGCGGAGCTAAAGCTTTGTATCTGGATGATAAAATTGGCAACTTTGAGCAGGGCAAGGAAGCAGATTTTGTCGTCTTGGATTTGCAGGCTACACCTTTGTTAAAACGGCGTTTGCATAAGGTGCGGGATATTCATGATTTAGTCTTTGCTTTATTGATGCTAGCTGATGACAGAGCGGTAGCGGCTACTTATACTTTGGGGGAGCAAGCCGTTTTTAAAACTCGTTAGCCGACTAGGAGATGTTCAAAACAGATGTTTGCAGAAATCATTGATGAAGAGATTAAGCTGGCTTTATTATAGCCGTCATTTGCTCCTTTATACGTCAAGCTGGCAGCGGATAACCGTGAATATTTATCTCGATGGTTGGGTTGGACTGCAACTTGCTGTAATGAACAAGATTTTCTGAGTTTTATCCAGCGTTCTCTTCACCAGTATGCGTCAATTAGAGATCTACTCAGTTTTTCAAGTGGATAATATCTTTTGCCCAAGGTTTGTGTTCGCGGATTTCAGTGGCAGTTAGACCATCTAATTCATGTGGGAAGACCAACCAGTCATCTGTTTCATGTACAAAATAGTCTGGCACAATGGTTGTAGTATTTTTATTGGGCTTGAAATAGGGTGTGGCAATGCGAATATCGTGCGGCGTATTGAGACGCGATTCAGCACGAATGCGTTCCAGTGTGGCGCGGATACTGTTTCCCGAGTCAAATACATCATCCACAATCAGCAGTCTATCTTCTTGGTTGGCATTTTTGGTTAAATATTCCAAACCATGTACTTTAACTTCCCGAGCGGTTTGATTGAGGCCAGTATAGTAAGAGGTGCGAATAGCAATATGATCCGTCTTCGTACCGTAGTATTCAAATAATTCCTGAATCACAATGCCCACTGGCGTACCGCCACGCCAAATAGCAACAATGAAGTCAGGGCGGAAACCACTGTCATAAATGGTTTGTGCCAGTAGTAGAGAGCTATCCATCAATTGCTGAGGGGTAAGAAAGGTTTTTACAATATTGGTCACTGGGCTGATTCTTTGGGTCAAATGCAAAGCGTGAAACTTAGCATCATTTGTTGGCTTTATCTATGCTGTATAGAGAAAGTGTTGCTTATCCTAAATTTTCCTGTAGCCAATGTTTAATGCCAGCTCGATCAGGTAAGGCTTCCAGAATGAAATCTGTCAGTTTTTCTAAGTCTTCTTCTGCCAATATTTCTGGGTTATCCTGCACGCTGCGCCCCTGATCACGATAGCGTTCCTGCATACGGGGTTCTTCGATCAATTGTCCTAATAAATCTTCCAGCAGATCTGCACGGCTGGGTGCACGAAAACCAATCGAGCAAGTCATGCACTCGCCGATGGCTACACCATAGTGCGGAACATTCGGAGGTAAATACAGCAGATCGCCTGTTTGCAATAGCCATTCTTCATCCGCGTGAAATTCCCGCATAATGCGTAATTCGGGCTCGGGCAGAAAATTATCTTCCTCACAAGCTTGGTAACTGATTTGCCAGCGACGTGTGCCTTGTGCCTGTAATAAAAAGACATCATAGGCATCAATATGGGGACCAACCGAGCCACCCTCAACTGCATAGCTAATCATGAGGTCATCAATACGCCAGTCAGGAATAAAGCGAAATGGTTCAATCAATGCTTGCAATTCTGGTGCTAGCTGTTCCATATCATTGACTAATAAAGTCCAGTGACTGGCTGGCAAGCACTTGAAATCCTTACGTTGCAGTGGTCCATACTTAATCTCCCAAGGCACTGTGCCACCTTTTTCTATGACTAAGCGAGCTGTGTCTGTATCACAGGCGATACCGGCTAATTCATGACCATCCAAAGGTAAATTGAAATCAGGAAAAGCCTGACGAATCAGCAAAGGTTTTTGCTGCCAATAATCTCGTAAAAAGTCACTCAGCGCTAAATCGCCTAAATGAGTTAATCTTGAATAATGCACCGTATTTATCCATAAGTTTGGCAAACGTTTAGTTTAATGCTTATACACTCTGTAAGACACCCATGCCATAGCATGAAAGCTTGTATAGCTCTTGTATAGCTTGTGCTATGTTGGAGCATCGCTTTAGCATAAGGAGAATATTAAATAATGAAACTGAAAGCGTTATTGATTTTATTAGGTACTTTAAGTGGATTATCTGCTTGTTCAGCGCCACCTCCACAAGCAGGGCAGCTAGGTTATGAAGGTTATGTTTTTAACGGACAGATTAGGTCAGTCAGTACGATCATAGTAGACCCTGCTAATCCCACGACGTCCAAGCGAGTAGTCTTGGATGTGGTGACTCATAAGGTGCAGTATGGTGATATATTGCCAGGTCAATTGATTAAAGTGCAATTGGTTCCTGGTTTATTGCAGGGACCTTTTAGGGGAATGTGTAGCTTTAATGCTCGAACACGTAATCCAACTTACCCGCATGGTATTTATGTGATCGATACTGTGATTGGGGAATGTATTGGAGGTTAGCAAATAAACAAACGGAGAGCTTCTTTGACACCGAGCAAACCTGTCCGGTGTCAGTGAGGCAAGAGAGTTTAGTTTAGTTGTTTTGATCAGTCACAGCTAAAATGCTGTGCCTTCAAGCAAGTCAGCTTAAGCCAGCTCAAGTTTGATGGTAGTTCGATAGTTTCAATGGTTTATGAATTTTTGGGTGTAGCGTGCAATGGCAAGTTCTTCATTGGTGGGAATCACCAAGACTTTGACACGGGAAGCTTTACTGTGAATAGTGCGAATCCCGCTGTGCTTGGCCTGATTGCGCGTTTTATCCAGCGTGATGCCTAGCACATTCAGATCATGACAAACCTGCTCGCGGATATGCGCTGAGTGTTCGCCAATGCCGCCGGTAAAAATAACCGCATCCACCTTGCCTAGTACCGCCGTATAAGCACCCATGTATTTTCTAATATGATAGACAAACAGGCTTTCGGCAAGCTGTGCTTGTTCATGATTTTCTTCAGCTAATTGTTGAATCTGGCGCATATCGCTGACACCACACAAGCCCTTCAATCCACTGTGCTTGTTTAACAACGTGTCTATATCAATCGCACTCAGCCCTAATTGTTTTTGCAGAAAAAGGAATAAACCTGGATCTATATTGCCGCTGCGTGTTCCCATGACTAAACCTTCCAGAGGAGTCATGCCCATAGAAGTATCCACACTCAGCCCTTGAGCAATCGCTGTCATGCTACAGCCATTGCCCAAGTGAGCGCTAATCAGGTTTAAGCTATGCAGGTCGTGCTCTAGATAGGCTGCGGCTTGTTCAGCTACATAATGATGTGAAGTGCCATGAAAGCCATAGCGGCGGACTTTATGTTTGCGATACAAGTCATTAGGTATAGCATAGCGGTAGGCTTTGGCAGGCATGGTCTGATGGAAGGCTGTATCAAAAACAGCGACCTGAGGGAGGTCGGGAAACAAGCTTTGAGCGACACGAATACCTTCTAAATTTGCCGGATTATGTAAAGGGGCTAGTGGAATCATGGCCTGGATCGCTTCGATAACCTTTGCATTAATCAAAGCAGGTTGCTGGAAATAGTCGCCCCCATGCACGACGCGGTGGCCGATGGCTTGTATGGGGAGTGCTTCCGTGCGCAAATGTAGAGCAATACGTTCCAGTGCAGCATGATGATCGGGTATCTCGCTGCCTGTTTCACCAATGCGGTCAATCAGCCCTTTTAATATAGCTTGCTGCTGATCCATCGCAAATACTTGGTATTTGATGGACGAGCTACCTGCATTCAATACCAGTATATTCATACTGCACTCTCCTGTGCTTGAATAGCCGTAATAGCTACTGTATTGACAATATCAGTTACTGTGCAGCCACGACTAAGGTCATTGACAGGTTTGTTTAAGCCTTGTAGCACGGGGCCAATCGCTACCGCGTCGGCTGAGCGTTGTACTGCTTTATAAGTATTATTGCCGGTATTAAGATCAGGAAAGATAAAAACAGTTGCTTTGCCTGCTACTTCACTACCGGGCATTTTGGAATGGGCAACACTTGCATCAACTGCTGCATCATATTGAATAGGGCCATCCATCTTTAAATCCGGGCGGCGCTGACGCGCTAACTTGACGGCGGTACGTACCCTTTCAACATCATCGCCTTTACCCGAGTCGCCACTAGAGTAGGAGAGCATAGCAGTGCGCGGCTCAATGCCAAACATATGCGCGGTATCAGAGGAGGTAATAGCAATATCAGCTAATTGTTCAGCATTAGGGTTTGGATTGACAGCACAGTCACCGTAAACCAGCACACGATCTTCCAGACACATTAAAAATACACTGGAGACCAGTGCAATGTCAGGACGAGTACGGATAATTTCAAAAGCCGGACGAATCGTATGTTGCGTTGTATGAACTGCACCAGACACCATGCCGTCAGCATAGCCCAAATGTACCATCATAGTACCAAAATAGCTCATATCGACCATCGTGTCGTAGGCAAAATCGAGGGTAATGTTTTTGTGCTTGCGCAACTCATGGTAGGCTTCAGCGAATTCACGTCGTAAAGGCGATTTACGTGGCTCTATAATCGTAATATTACGTAGTTTTAAACCAAGGTGGAGTGCTTTGGCGCATACTTCTTCTTCTACGCCGAGCAATGTGATCTGAACGACATCACGTAATGAAAGAATCTCAGCAGCCCGTAGAATACGTTCATCATTTCCCTCAGGCAATACAATATGTTTGCGCTGTGATTTGGCGCGCTGAATCAGCTCATACTCAAACATAAGCGGTGTCATACGCTGTGCATTGTTTTGTACAATGAGTTCGCGCAATTGCTGCATATTCACATTAGATTCAATCAAGCCTAGGGCCACCGCAATCTTGCGCTCATCAGCGGGTAGAATACCGCCTTCTACCTCATTAATTTTTAAAGCTGTTTGGAAGGTATCCAAGGGCGAGCTAAGAATGGGTAAACGCAATGGCTTCATGCCTTCAATCAGCTTTTGTACTTGCGGGGCGGGAGTTTGTCCTCCTGTAAGAATAATGCCAGCAATTAAGGGGTAGGAAGCTGAAGCGTCTGCCGCCAGACAGGCAGTGATAATATCAGCGCGATCGCCAGGTGTGATGACCAGACTGCGATTGTCCAGATGATCGAGGAAATCCTGTACTTGCATGGCGGCAACGGTATAGCGCGCGACTTCATGGTTTAATAGTTGACGTGTGCCATACAGGGTCTCAAAACCCAATGCGCGGGCTATTTCTGCAACCGTTGGGCGCTCTAAGGCATGTCGTTCTGGCAATATGTAGCAGGGATAGCGTGAACCTTGTAATAATTCAGTCAACTGTTCAACCGCTGTGCTTGGAACACGGTTGGCAAAAGCGGCGAGTAGTTCGCAGCGTTGATTGGTTTCCAAATGATCTTCCAACATGCCTAAGGCATCTGCTATTTCTTCTGCACTGCGCCCCTGACCTTTAACAATAGGTAGAAACAGACAGCCAAAGTTATTGGCCAGAGTGGCGTTAAAATCCAGCTCCAGCGCCGAGCTGGCACCGGTAAAATCAGTTCCAGCACAAACTACTATATCCGAACGTTCTTGTACGGCACGGTATTTAGCAATAATCAGTTTGAGCAATTCTTCGTATTGCCCTTCAGTAATCATGCGGCGTGCGACCTCTATGGTGCAGCCATAGAGTTCATTGCCTACAAAGTCCAGTGTATAGCGTTTGGCAATTAAGTGAATAAGCGGGTCGCGGCCATTGTTTTCAGTAATCACTGGGCGGAAAAAGCCTACTTTAGGCGTAATGGCGCGCATCATTTCCATCATGCCGAGCACGATGATGGACTTGCCGCTGCGAGGTTCCGCACCGGCGATATAGATACTCTGAAACACAAAGATCCCCTTTTAAGTCGAGTGGCATTGCTTATGAAGTTTTTTTATTGCTTCTATTAATGACCTGCCAGCGGTTTGTGCATTGCAGCAAATATTCTAGTCTATTTATGCTGTGTTGCCAAATAAAATTATCAGTCAATTTAGCTAGCTTTGCTCAACAATTCAGAGTAGCGGATGAATTTTAGAGTTGTGTGTTTTTTTCAACCCAACGGGTTCGTCCATTGCTCAATATTTCTTGCTTCCAGAAGGGGGCTTCATGTTTCAATGTTTCCATCAGGTGACGGCAAGCATCGAAGCTGGCATGACGATGAGCAGACCAGACCGCAACTAAAACAATAGGATCAGCAGGCAATAAATCTCCAACGCGGTGCAGGATAAGTACATGATTGAGCGGCCATTGTTGTAAGGCATTTTGTACGAGTTGGTGTAAGTATTGTTGTGTCATGGCGGGGTAATGTTCTAAGCGCATGGCAGTAACGGCATCGCCTTCATTAAAGTCGCGCATTGTGCCTACAAATACAGCATTAGCACCACTTTGACTGGCTGTAAAATCTGTCTGTTGCTGGAAATCTTCTAGTTCAAGCCAAGGCTTAAAAGGCTGTTCTCTGATTGCTATTTTGATCACATTAGCCTCCGGTAACAGGCGGGAAAAAAGCCACTTCATCGCCATCATTTACACATGTTTGCCAATCGCAATAGCTTTGGTTGCAAGCGACTAATACATTGTCAGGTTGAGTGTCTGTGTCATTAAGTTTTTGCCATATCTGCGCGGTTGTGATGCTTGCTTCCCAGTCCACTTCTGTTTGTCCTTTGCCCATTTGTTCGCGTAAGCTGGCAAAAAATAATACTTTAATACTCATGTTGTTTCCTCCATCTTTATCTATCATCATAGCCCTATAAGTTCAGCGTAATCCAGCTTGTTATCAGATAAGGTTCACCTTAACGACCTGATTCACGCTGATTGCAAAATAATGATGAAATTTTTTTCGATTCATTTGAACCATCCATTAAAGCACTGCGACTGTACAGTACACACTACGTTCCTCGCAGTAGCTGTGTGCTAGCAGAATTTCCCTCAAAACTGTATAGCGCTTTATCAGGCAGCCCGTTTCCCTCGACAGGCTGCCTTGTTTTTTTCTAGCGAATACTATTAAGGCCGTTTGCTCCTTCACTCAAGCTTATTGTAGAGTTAGTCCACGCTGTTCACTTTATTTACTCTATGGATCACTATAGGTCGATAAATTTATGTCTAGTTCCACACCTATCAAACGTCATCAAACAGTGCCGGTACGTATAGGGCATGTGTTTATGGGGGGCGATGCTCCCATTGTAGTGCAATCCATGACGAATACGGATACTGCGGATGCGGTGCGTACTGCGATTCAATGTGCCGAGCTAGCACAAGCAGGCTCAGAGTTGGTACGTATTACAGTCAATAGTCTGGAAGCTGCCAGAGCAGTCCCGGATATTCGGGAGCGTTTGGATAAAATGAATTGTGCTGTTCCTTTAATTGGTGACTTTCATTTTAACGGGCATAAATTATTGTTGGCTGTACCTGAGTGTGCTGAAGCACTGGCTAAGTACCGTATTAATCCCGGCAATGTAGGACGTGGCAAGAAAAGGGATGAGCAGTTTGCCCAAATGATTGAATTTGCCTGTCGCTATGACAAGCCGGTGCGGATTGGGGTAAATTGGGGCTCTTTGGATCAGGAATTATTGGCGCGCAAACTGGACGAAAATGCAGACCGTGCTCAACCAGTTTCTTTAGAGGAAGTGATGCAAGCGGCTTTGATTGAATCAGCGCTTAGCAGTGCTCATAAGGCAGAAGAATATGGTTTAGGTCACGACAAAATTATTCTTTCCTGTAAGTTAAGTGATGTGCAAGGCTTGCTAAAAGCTTACCGTGGCTTGGCGGAGCGGTGTGATTATCCGCTGCATTTGGGGCTGACAGAAGCTGGAATGGGCAGTAAAGGTATTGTGGCGTCTACCGCTGCTTTAGCTATTTTATTACAAGAAGGTATTGGCGACACCATTCGTATTTCATTGACGCCAGAGCCAGGGGCTGCGCGTGAAAAAGAGGTTATTGTTGGACAGGAAATTTTACAAGCATTGGGGCTGCGTTCTTTTACGCCACAAGTTGTGGCTTGCCCGGGTTGTGGGCGTACTTCCAGTGATTATTTCCAACGTTTGGCTGAGCAAATCCAAAATTGGCTACGCGAGCAAATGCCGATTTGGCGACAGCATTATGCAGGTGTGGAAAATATGTCTGTTGCAGTCATGGGTTGTGTTGTTAATGGGCCTGGTGAAAGTAAGCATGCCAATATCGGTATAAGTTTGCCGGGTAGTGGTGAAGTACCTGTAGCACCTGTGTATGAGGATGGCGAGAAAACAGTGACCTTAAGAGGGGAGCATATTGCCGCAGAATTCCAAGGATTAGTGGAGGCTTATGTCCAGCGAACCTATGGACATAAACATGCTGCATGATGCAGGTGTTTTGAGCCTAAAAACAAAAAACCCTGCTCCTAGATAGAAGGAGCAGGGTTTTGGCTCATTAATTAGTTGCTTGCCACTGACCACTAGGTCCACGACAGGCATTCATTTGTACATTTTGTTGGCGGCCATCAATGACCGCTACCACAGTCGCTGGGCGGCATACGGTGGCTTGACCTTGGTAAACCACTTGGCGTGCAGGCCCTGGTGTGGCTATATATCGATAGCCTGTATTAGGATTCTGCCAACTAACTTGGCGACCTGATTGCAGGGAGTTGCTCAGGTAGTGTTGGTCTTGTATGTCCCATTGAGCGCCAATTTGACTACCAATGTACTGACCTAATAGCGTACCTGCGATAGTTGCTGCCACTTTACCATCGCCTTTGCCAAATTGGTGGCCCGCAACACCCCCCAATACTGAACCAACCATAGCGCCTGTTTGTGCGTTAGTTGTACCTGTGCAGCCGGTTAGCGTCAGTGTGGAGGCCAGCAATGCAGCAAAAACCGGGTAAGCAAATTTTTTAGTCATTAGGAAAACTCCTTGATATATTTTGTTTCTTTCAATGTAAAACCGGTACGGCTGATCTGGCTAATACCAGACAGCCGAGCAAACTATCCGTGTTGTTAGACGTGGTGGCAAGTATAAAGTTCGTCTAGTTACTTTATTATTTCTGCTCAAAGCTAAAAATATGTTGTGACTCTTGCTTAGGCCGAATAGTTACTTCGGCTTCTTCCAAGTCATTACCCAAGGTCGCTCTAATCCGAAACTGACCTGTGGGTAGTTGCTCCTTGACTTCATCCAGCATGACATATCTGGATATGAATTCATCATTTTGAGCATAAATGGCATAGCTCGCAGGTATTGGTTTGCCTTGTTTATTCGTTGCACTGAGTTTCAGTTGACCTATTGGACCAACATCAAAGGTATGTGGCACATTCTCACCGGAGTGAATTGTCAAGGTTTTTGCTGCTGAGTAATTTTTCCAGACCACTTTAACGCGGTAAGTGCCTGGTTTTAAATATTCTTTGACATGCCGCCGTGCTGTAAAATTAGCAACAATCAGTCCATTCATGTCATAGACAAAGTAATTTGCCAACAATGCTCCACTCGCTATATCGTTGGCTTTTAAGGAAAGCTCCACGCTGCCTGGAATATTTTCATCCATCATTCTGCTACTAGGAGGTGCATTGGGGCGAGACAGTGTTGTTTGTACGGCTGGCGCTTTGGCACTGGCGAGCAGTGTTTGCAAACGCTTTTTATCTTCAGCAAAAACAAAGGCGCCTCGGCCATTTTCGGCAATACATTCTAGTTGTGCCTCTTTGCTTTCCTGAAAGCCCATGACATCAATTTGTAGGCTAGGGTTTTCCTCAATCAACTGGGCAGCCGTTGCACAAGGGTCGCGCTCACAGCTTTCCTCTCCATCACTGACGAGTAATATACGTGAATGAGGACGATCTTTTAGACGGGCGGCAGCGGCTTCCAGCGCAGAGGCAATGGGGGAGCGGCCAAAGGGTTTGATTTTGTAGACTTGTTTGATCATGGTCTTTTGATCATAATCTTCTGGCTTGCTGACCAAGGTGATGTCAGTACAGCCTTGCCTTTTGCGTCGATTGCCATAGACCAGTAAGCCAAATTCAATGCTATCATCGGCTGCTTCTAAAACGTCCTTGAGGCTTTCTCGCGCAGTCACGATCTTATTGATGCCATCGACTTGTGCCCACATGCTGTTTGAACCATCCAGTACAATCATCGTTGCTTGGCGGTTTTTACTGGTATCGTTATTTTCTGGGGCGGTATTTTCCTGAGCTTGTGTGGGTAATGCCAACAGTAAGCTACAGGCCAGACTCAATTTCAGAAAGCTTAAGTTTAAGTGCCGAATTAGGATGTTTTTCATTAGGAATTGCGTCTTAATTGGGGGTGTGGAAATAAGTTTTAAGGTTAGCACCAACGCTTGTGTTAGAACAGTAATGAACAGCAATCGAGATGAGTTTTCATGATTTAGCCCTGCTGTGCAAACAGAGCCGATAGATGGTTTAACATCGCTTAATAAAACCGACGAACGTTTAAAAAAATAAGAAAAAGCTAGCTTTTCATCCGTTCAAATATGGAATACTCTATAAATTGGACTATGCTCAGAGTTCTAAATTTTATTTTATTTATACTATTAATCGAGGAGTAATCAAATGTCCACACAAGATGCCTATGCCCCACCGCGTTCTACTGTACGTGATGTGAGTGGCGGTGCTGGCTTGACTTCAGATCGAGTGATAAATGCTTTGCGTAAAACCCGTCCTTGGGTGTTGTTAATCGCTATTTTGGGCTTTATTTTCACTGCTTTAATGGTTTTATCTGGCGTTTCCATGCTATTAGGTGGTGGCTCGATAGGTATGTCGAGTAGCATGCCTGAGGAGATGATGGGTGGCGGCTTCATGGTGGCTATGGGGGTTTTTTACCTAATTTTTGCAGTGGTCTATTTCTTTTTGTCTCTGTATTTATTGCGTTACGCGGGGGCTATCAAGCGCGCAGTCAATAGTTTGAATATAGCTGACGTAGAGTCCGCAGTGGAAAATCAAGCCAGTTTCTGGAAGTTGGCCGGTATTTTGACGCTATTGAGTATTATCCTTGGTATCTTGGTGATGGTGGTCGGTATCGTTAGTGCGGTTTGGTTAGGCGCTAACAGTGGCGGTCTCTAGGCTTTAGGAGTAGCCTCAGGCAAGCAGTGGTGGCAGGTATGTATCTCGGATGCTCTGCTACCTCTCAGGAGAAACTGCTTGCATGTTACCTGTTTATAAATAAAAATTATAATTATAATATGTATGGGGCTTGATACAGGCTTGTATGTTGAAATAGTGATTCACTCCTTAGACTGTATTTCTGCCAAATAAAATCATAATAATAAAGCGTTTCTATCAATTATGTTGGCAAATGCCTCAAAACCTTCCAATCAACTATTTGGTGAACGGTTGTTATTAGCAGGAAAGATTAAACCGGCTGATCTTGACCGTGCTTTGCGTGCCCAGGCTGAAATTCGACAGCCTTTGGGTAGTGTGTTGGTGCGCTTAGGCTTGCTGACAGAGCAGGAAGTCGCTGTTGTGCTTTCCCGCCATTTGGGCATTCCTCTAGCCATTACCCGAGACTACCCGACAGAGGCTGTGCCTGATATTGCCATAGCAGTTAACTATTTGCGCAACAACAATATTCTTCCCTTGTATGAAGAAGAGGGCATCTTGACGGTGGCTATGGCTGATCCGGGGGATGCGCTGGCTATTCAGGCAATGGAAATGGCCTCTGGTAAAAAGATCCGAGCTTTACTGGGACTGCCTTCTGAAATACAAGCGAATAGCGAGCGCTTATATAGCAATGCGAATAGCGAAAAAGGTGACGAAGAGTTCGAAATCAGTAGTCGTGATGACAATCTGGATGATATTGAGCACCTCAAAGATATGGCGAGTGAAGCGCCGGTTATCCGAATTGTTAATCAGATTATGACGCAAGCCATGAGTAAGCGTGCCTCTGATATTCATATTGAGCCTTTCGAAAGTGTGCTGAAGGTACGTTATCGCATTGATGGTGTGATTCATGAGGTTGAATCGCCACCTGCACAAATGACAGCAGCTATCTTGTCGCGTATTAAGTTAATGGCCCGTCTGAATATAGCGGAGCGTCGCTTGCCTCAGGATGGGCGTATCCAACTGAAGGCACAAGGGAAGGAAATCGATATGCGTGTTTCTACTGTGCCGACAATGCACGGCGAAAGCGTGGTCATGCGTTTACTGGATAAAAATAGTGTTAATTTGGATTTAGCGGCACTTGGGTTTTCGACAGAGAATTTTGAGCGCTTGCAACGTGAATTAGTACAGCCGCATGGCGTTATCTTGGTTACCGGGCCAACAGGCTCAGGTAAAACGACAACCTTGTATTCGGCATTGACACAAATGAATACACCGGAAAACAAGATCCTGACAGTCGAAGATCCGGTGGAATATGAGCTGGAAGGTATTAATCAAATTCAGGCTAATCCCAAAATTGGTTTAACCTTTTCAGATGCCTTACGCTCTATTGTGCGTCAAGATCCTGATATTATTATGATTGGTGAGATGCGTGATGTGGAAACAGCCCGTATTGCTATCCAATCTGCCCTGACCGGCCATCTGGTGCTTTCTACCATCCATACGAATGATGCCGCTAGCGGTGTGACCCGTTTGCTAGACATGGGCATTGAAGATTATCTAATAACTTCAACCGTGAATTGTATTTTGGCACAGCGTTTAGTGCGTAGGCTTTGCCCACAATGCCGTGAATCACAAGCTGTATTGCCCGAAATTGAGCAAGAGTTGGGCTTGCGCCAATACCAGCCAGAAGGTGATTTACGAGTTTGGCATGCTAAAGGTTGTCAAGCGTGTGCTTACACCGGTTATAAAGGTCGTAGCGCTATTCATGAGGTGCTGGTGATGGACGATAGTTTACGTCGCTTGGTACTTAAACATGAAGATGCTGGTGTTATTCAGGAGCAGGCACGTCAAAGCGGTATGCGTACTATGTATGAAGATGGTTTGCTGAAAGCTTTGAAGGGAACCACTACGCTGGAGGAAGTATTACGCGTTGCTGAGGAAACACCCAATGGCGCTGTTTGATTATAAAGCAATTACAGCGGTCGGTGTGAGTAAAGAGGGTAGCTTGGAAGCTGGCAATGAAGCGCAAGCGATTGAGGCTTTACACGCACAGGGATTGATTCCCTTGCAGCTTGTACCGGCTAAAGCAGGTAAGGCAGTTAAATCTGGTAACAAACAATCTGCACCTTCTTTATTTAGCAGAAACAAGGTGAGTCAGGCCGATATTGTTGCGTTTACTCAGCAGTTGTCGTCCATGCTCAAAGCTGGTTTACCTCTGGATCGTGCTTTAGGTATTCAGTTAGAAATTACCAGTAGCCCAGCCATGGATGCAATGTTACGTGAGATTCAGTCGCAAGTGCGTAGCGGTATTCATTTTGCCGATGCTTTAGAGAATAGTAGCCAGTTTAATCGCTTTTATATCAATATGGTTAGGGCAGGCGAGGCGAGTGGCTCGATTGATGATGCTCTGGCGCGTTTGGTGGAATACATGCTGCGTGCCAAAGAACTGCGCAGTATTGTTATTTCTGCCTTGATTTATCCCAGCATACTGTTTGTGGTTGCCGTGCTGTCTATTATTGCTTTGCTTATGTTTGTTGTACCGCAATTTTCACAAATGTTTGCGGATATGGGCGCTGATTTGCCAGCGATTACTAAGGCGGTCATGGCAGCGGGTGCTGTCATGCAGCAGTGGTGGTGGGCGGTATTGCTGGGTGTTTTGCTGTTGCTGATAAGTGTCCAATATGTATTCACGAATGAGCAAGCACGCATGTGGTTAGATCGTTCTGTATTGCACTGGCCAGTGGTGGGTGATTTGATTAGCAAGGTCGAAATGGCGCGTTTTTCGCGTAGCTTAGGTACTTTGCTCAATAATGGTGTGCCTTTGTTAGGTTCTCTGCAAATTGTTAAAAACACGATGGGAAACCGCATGATGGCACTTTCTGTGGGGGAAGCTGCTGACAGCCTTAAGCAAGGGGAAAGTCTGACGCGAACCTTGCAGACAAAAGGTGTTTTTCCATCCTATGCCTTACATATGCTCCGCGTTGGGGAAGAGACAGGCAGTATGGAAAAGTTGCTGCATGATGTGGCTGACATTTACGACGATGAAGTGAAAACCTCGGTCAGCCAAATGCTAGCCTTGCTGGAACCCTTACTCATTTTACTGATGGCTACCGCTATTTTGGTCATTATTGGGGCGGTATTATTACCGATGATCAATATGGCTGATTTGGTTCAATAATTTATCTGGTTGTTATGATTAATAATAATTTATACAAGGAGTTAAACATGAGAAACAGCCGCAAACCCCAAGCTGACACGACTGCCAAGCAGTGTGGTTTCAGTTTGATTGAATTAATGATTGTTCTGGTTATTCTGGGTCTGATTGCGGGCATTGTTGGCCCCAAAGCGATGAGCTACCTTGGTAAAGGCAAGAGTCAATCTGCTAAGGTGCAAGTTGAGAATATCAGTGCTGCATTAGATATGTATCGTCTGGAAGTGGGTAATTATCCTACGACTTCTGAAGGTCTGAAAGCTTTGGTCAGTGCGCCAGGCGGTGCGCGTAATTGGAATGGCCCTTATTTGAAAAAGGGTGTGCCATTAGACCCTTGGAATAATGAGTATCAATACAAGCGTCCGGGGAGCAATGGTCAACCGTATGATCTAGTGTCTTTTGGGGCAGACGGTAGTGCGGGTGGTGATGGTGAAGAGGCTGATATTTCTCTGTGGTGAGCATAAGTCAGGGGCATAATTAGCATGCGCAGTAAAACACAGGGTTTTAGTTTGCTGGAGGTGATACTGGTATTAGTGATTGCTGGTTTAATGATGGGCGTCGCGGCTAGTTCATTATCTGAAGGGCCTGTGTTACGTAAAAATAGCCGCGAAGTGGCGACCAGCTTGCGCCATGCGCGTAGCCTTGCCATTTTGCGGCAAAAAGAAATTCTCTGGTCTATGGATACCCAGACAGGCCATTTTGGTTTGCCCAATGAAGGTGAAAAGCGAGCACTGCATGAGGGTATTGTTGCCAAAATCAATACGGCTCGTTCTGAAGTGAGTTCTGCAAGCCGTGCCAATATTCGTTTTTTTCCTGATGGTAGCTCGACTGGTGGTTCGGTAGATCTGATGGATGGGCAGCAAAGCTATACTGTCAATGTGGAGTGGATCAGTGGTCGGGTTAGTTTACTCTAATGACGCTAAGGTTTCGCGGCGATCTTCCAGTGGTTTTACACTGCTGGAAATACTGGTGGCTTTTGTCATGATGGCCTTAGTGGTAGGTACATTGCTGCGTTTATACGGTACGGCGATGCGCAATGTGGCGCTGTCCAGTGAATACAGTTACGCCATACAAGTAGCAGAATCACGTTTAGAGTTGGTTGGCACCGCGATTCCTGTTGAAGAAGGCAGTAGCAGCGGTGAAGAAAAGGGCACAGGTTATCGTTGGGTCATTAGGATATCGCCCATTGAATTGGATGAGGAACAAGAATTGTTATCACTTCCGATTCAGCCTTACCAAGTTGTGGTAACCGTTAGTTGGCCTAATGATAGTGGCCAAGGCGAGTTTTCCTTATCTTCTTTGCGTTTTGGGGAGCGTACTTAAAGTGCGTATTAAGCAAAGTAAGAACCAGCAGGGTTTTACCTTGTTGGAAATGATGATTGCTTTTTCTCTTTTGGTACTTTTATTTCTAGCGTTGTTTTCCAGTTTTAATACGGTAGCTCGGGGCTGGAATCTTGCAGATGAGCGTATGCTGGCCAGTAGTGATATACGCCTCATTAGCGAATTTCTACGCAGCCAGTTTAGCCAAATGATGGTAGTACGCATTCAGGGTGAAAATGCTACACAGGTTTATGCTTTTGAGGGCGATGATCGGTATTTGCGCTATGCTGCACCCTTGCAACCTTTGCAATATCAGGGGGGCATTTATCTCATTGAGTTGGCTATAGCCTTAGAGGGTAATGAGCGTAAATTGGAAATGCGTTTTGCACCTTATCGGCCTGATATGACTTGGGAAGATGCTTTTGAGGATGTAGAACCTGTGCCGGTTTACAGCGGTTTGCGCTCAGCTCGCTTTGAGTATTTTGCTGCTGAGTCTATTGAAGATGACCCGAGGTGGCAAGAAGACTGGTTGGAGAAGCCCGTTTATCCTTTATTGCTGAAATTGGTTATTGAAGGCAATGAGCAGCAAGGTGCTTGGCCGGAGTTATTGATAGATCTTCCACAGGTGGATGAGTATGTCAATACAGGTTAATACTGAACGCAGGCAGCAGGGCGTTGCGCTGATTATGGTCTTATGGATGATTATCGTCATGATGTCACTGGCGGCTACTTTGCTCTATGCGGTCAAGACAGAAACCAGTTTGGTCAACCATGCGCGACAAGTAGCTCAAGCGCGTGCTTTTGCCGATGCGGCTGCCCACTATACCATTATGCAATTATTCCTCCCTACCGATAAGCGCCAGATCCGTTTGGGTGGGGCAGCTAATCAATGGCATTATGCGGGTTATCAAGCGGATATTCGTATCGTTGGTGAAAATGGTTTGATTGATATTAACCGTGCTAATCGGGAGCTATTACGTAGGGTTTTAGAGGCTATTGGTGTAGTTGATGAGGCTGCTGAAACCTTATTGGATCGAATTGAGGATTTTCGTGATTCAGACGATCTTAAGCGAATGAATGGCGCTGAAGATAAGGATTATGAGCAGGAGGGTTTGCAATATGGCGCTAAAGATGCAGGCTTACAGCGCATAGAAGAGTTACAGCAAGTTTTGGGAATGACACCAGATATTTATCAGCTATTGTCGCGTTATTTATCGGTGCATTCTTTTAGCAGTGGCTTAAATCCTTTGGTAGCACCGCGTCATGTGTTAATGGTATTGGCAGAGGGTGATCAAGCTTTGGTGGACGATTACTTACGTGCCAGAGAAGAAGCTGAGGGTGCTTGGGTGCAGCCCCCCTTTGGTGGGAACTTTATTGATACCACTCAAACGCCTGTATTCCGTATGCAGTTTACGATTAAGCCTGAAGGTGAAACGGATGAGTATGCCTATTTTGAAGAGCGTGCAGTTCGTTTATTGCCTGGGCGCAAACCACCGTTTATTACCTATTTTCGGAGTCAGAAGCCTGTAACCAAGCGCTTTGAATAGCTTCGCCCAATTGTTTGAATTCCTGTTCCCGCGCACTGCCACGTCGCCATGCCAATCCTATTTCGCGGTAACTTTGTTCCTCGATTGGCCAGAGCTTGACTTGAGTTCCCGTCAGTAAAGATGAGCCGATGACCATTTCAGGCAAGTAAGATAATCCTAAGTCTGCATCCAGCATTTGTACCAAGGTCAGTAAGCTGCTGGCTGCAAAGCGGCTAACCTTTTCCATATCTTTTAGATGGCAGGCAGAAAGCGTATGATCTCGCAAGCAGTGACCATCTTCCAGCAGTAAAATGCTTTCGGGTTTTAGTTGCTCGAAGTCATAGTGCCTCGGGTCAACGTGTTCGGATTCTTCTCGGCAGGCTAAGTAAAAATTATCATGAAATAAGGGCAATACTTCGACATTACGCAATACATAAGGCATGGCAAGCACTATCAAGTCTAACTCGCCGTCCATGAGTTTATGGTAAATGCGTTGTGTAATCTCTTCTGTTAAGAAAAGCTTTAAGCGAGGGAAGGTTTCCCGTAATTTGGGTAGGATGGCGGGCAATAAAAAAGGTGCGATAGTGGGGATAATACCAATGCGTAACTCGCCTGTAAGTGGCTGTTGATTGCTGCGTGCCAGTTCAACCAGCCCTTCGATGTCACGCAAACAACGTCTAGTCTCGGCAGCTAATTGGCGGCCAATATGGGTTACCGTAACGTTTTTATTGGTACGGTCTACCAGTTGAACTTCGAGTGTGGATTCCAGTTCACGAATGGCGGTACTGAAGGCTGATTGGGATACAAAACAAGCTTCGGCAGCTCGCCCAAAGTGTTCATAAGTCTCCAGTGCTACAAAGTAACGCAGTTGCTTAATGGTAGGTAGGTTCATAGTGGGGTATCCGTGGCAATACTCATTTTTTCAGCGACCGGGTAAAATGCAGCGGTCCACCCCGGAAAGGTGCAAATCCTGTGGCGAGTACAACGGCTGCATCTAATAAGTCCGCTTCTTCTACTATACCCTGTTCAAGGCAAAGTGCCGCTTCTTCAGCCATTTGCCCTACCAGTTTTTCTTGCAGTGCTGCAATACTACCCTCCCAGACCGCTCGCTCGGGTTTTAGCATACGTCCATTACGATAGCGATAAAACCCCGAGCCTGATTTTTTTCCAAACTTGCCACTGTTCAGTGTGTTGATCAGCAATTCTGGTAATTGTAATTGGGAGGTTTTGGTGAGTAATTCCCCTACTTGGCGGCAGTAATCAAGCCCTATTGCATCGGCTAGTTCCAGTGGGCCGAGTGGTATGCCAAAGTCACGTGCTGCTTTATCCAGTACGGTATGTGGAACTTGTTGCTGATGTAGGTGTATGCCTTGCAGTATATAGGCAAATAAGATGCGATTGACTATATAGCCCGGGCTATTTTCTACAGGGAGTGCGACCTTTTTTATCTGTGCGGCAAACGCATAAGCTTGTTGCAATATTTGCGGATGTGTTGTGCCAGGAATATGGCCGATCTCCAGCAGTTCACTGTGTTGCAAAGGATAAAAGAAGTGCATCCCGACTAGTCGTTGTGGATTGAGCATAACTGCTGCAATTTTTTCCAGTGGCAAGCAGGAGGTTGCACTAAGCAGTAAACAAGTTGGTTTGGCTTGTTCTTCCAGATGGGCGAATAATTCTTGTTTATCAGCGAGTTTATCTGGAATGGCTTCAATAATAAGATCTGCTTGACGCAGTAAAGCGTCTTGCGGCTCTGTTTGAATATGAATATTCGCTTTGAGTAGTCGATGAGCAGGCGTGTCTGGCAGTTGTTGCAAGTGGTTTACAAATTGTTCCAGAACTTTGGCTTGCTTATCTTGCAAGCTGACCTTTATATTATGTTGAGCACAGTAGTGTGCTATTTCACAGCCTATGACACCTGCCCCAATAATGTGTACGTGATGCGCCTGAAATAAGGATTTATCTGACAGTTGTCTCAATTGCTTGCGTTTGAGAAACAGGCGAATCAGATTTTGTGTGCTATCGGTTTGTATTAATGTTTGTATGGCTTCAGCGGCTTTTGCAGCGTCAGGGTGCTGACCTTCTTTTTGCCATAGCTGAAGCAGACTGTATGATCCAGGGTGTGTTAGCTCAGTCCATTGGCGGCTCCGTAAGCGTTGACGAAAGTGTATTGCAAATACAGTGCGCACCAAGTCCAAGTTTAATAGTTTTGCTGATAAGGCAGGTTTAGCGTGAGCAGGTTGTTGCTGAATATAATGCCTAGCGGCTGTTTTAAGTCTGTCAAGTGGACTTAAGGCATTAACAAGGCCGTGTCTTAGTGCTGTAGTGGGAGAGCTTATGTCTCCCGTGAGCGCCATTTTCAGCGCATTAATGCCGCCTAGCTGTATGGCTTGGTTTAAACCATACAAGGTGGGGTGTAATCCTAGCTTGGTTTCAGTAAAACCTAATACTGTTTCTGGCGAATCGGCTGCAATTCTGTATTGAAAGCTGAGTGCGAATTCAAGTCCCGCTGCCAGACAATTGCCAGTGATTAGAACAACGCTGGGAATGGTGAGCGCTTTAAACTTTTGAAATAACTGCTGAGCACGCTGGATAAAAGCAACGGTTTGTTTATTTTGATTCAACTTTTGTAATAGCGCTAAATCAATGCCTGCCATGAAATGATAAGGCTTGCTGGAGTAAACCACTAAGCCAGTAGGCTCTGTTGCGATAATCTGCTGGTAGACTTGCTCCAACTCGTCTAATAGTTCAAGCGTCAATAAATTAAGTGTTTTATTACGAACATTGACAGCCAACCAGAAAATACGCTGCTCGTCGATGCTTGTATGCAAGTGTTGGTAAGTTTTCATACGCATAATGACTGGCTAGCACAGCAGTCAATTAACGTTGCTCCCCTAAGTATTAATGTGTAGCCCAGTTATCTATTTTTCCGATTGATCTTACCGTAACTGGCGATGGCTGTCAGTATTTAGCCAAAAAATGATGACAGTAGACGTTTGTGTAAAGGGAAAACCAAGCTTTCTTGCGTTTATCCTGAATTATCATGAGCTTATGGGCTTATTCAGGGCTGACTAATTATTTTCGACTTCACGACAAAGATTACTGATTTCTGTTGCCGTGTCTTTTAGGTCAGTGTTTTGTGCAACTTCCGCTGCTTCTGTCATGGCGGCACAGACAAAATTTGTATCTTCTGGATCAGCCAGCACAGCTAGTCGTAAAATGACTGCCTGTTTATCACCAAATACTGTGGGTAGTTGTTTAGCAAAAGGGTTGAGTATTTGTGTGGCTTCCCTTAATAAAGGCTTGGCTTTGTTGGGTAATCCCCAGTGAAGATAGGCTAAGCCAAAAGCTCCTAATGTATTTGCGACATCAGGTAAGTAGACTTGCGGGTTATCCTGTGCCAGCTTTCGGTAATTGTCCAGTGCCTCCTTATAGAGAGTTTCAGCTTCCCCTTGTCTCCGTGCTTCATCTGCAATAAGAGTGGCCATATTATTCAGTGTCATTGCGACATCAGGCAAGTAGACGTGCGGGTTATCCTTTGCTAGTTTTCGGTAATTGTCCAGTGCCTCCTTATAGAGAGTTTCAGCTTCCCCTCGTCGCTGTGCTTCATCTGCAATAAGAGCGGCCAGATTATTCAGTGTTGCTGCGACATCAGGCAAGTAGACGTGCGGGTTATGCTTTGCCAGCTCTCGCCTGATGGTGAGTGCTTCTTTATAGAGAGTTTCAGCTTCCTCTCGTCGCGGTGCCTCACCTCTAACAAGGTTGGCCAGATTATTCAGAGTTGTTGCGACACCAGGTAAGTAGACGTGCGGGTTATCCTTTGCCAGCTTACGGTAATGGTTCAGTGCCTCTTTATAGAGAGTTTCAGCTTCCCGTCGTCGCTGTGCTTCACCTCCAATAAGGATGGCCAGATTATTCAGAGTTGTTGCGACATAGGGTAAGTAGACGTGCGGGTTATCCTTTGCCAGCTTACGG
>PDPH01000080.1 GCA_002747435.1 Pseudomonadota bacterium | reverse complement strand
CAGCCGTAAATGTCTGTTGAGTACTAATAGCGTCTTTAGTCAAGTCTTTAATCAAGGGATAAGTGTTTTAGTAGTGTTCTGATTTTAGCCATGCCGACTTGTAGGTGTTGGCTGATTTGCTCAATGCTAATCACTTCATCGCCATTTTTGCCTGCTGCCCAATTTGCTACTACTGCGCATGCGGCATAGCTTAAGCCAGCTTCTTTGGCTAAGATAGCTTCAGGCATGGCTGTCATACCCACTAAATCGCTACCATCTCGCTCAAGACGTTGGATTTCTGCCCTAGTTTCTAAACGAGGCCCTTGAGTGGCTGCATAAGTACCCCCTGAAACCAAGTCTACTTTGGCTTGTTCACCCGCTTTTAGCAAAGCTGTGCGTAAGCTTTGGCAATAGGGGTAAGTAAAGTCAATATGGGTGATTGAGCTTAAACCTTCTTCATGAAACGTCTGGGCACGACCGTAGGTATAGTCGATAATTTGGTCTGGTATGACCAACGTTTCTGGCTTCATTTGGCGGGTAATGCCGCCGACTGCTGCAATTGCCACAACTTTTTCCACACCTAGGCTACGCAATGCCCAAATATTGGCGCGGTAATTCACTTTATGTGGTGGAATATTATGGGTATAACCATGACGTGCCAGAAAAACAATACGTTTTCCACCCAGCAAGCCATGTGTTACTGGTCCAGAAGGTTCTCCATAAGGGGTGTGCAGCACTTCGCGGTGAATGACCTCCAGCCCGTCTATTTCAGTGAGACCAGTTCCGCCAATAACGGCAAAGGCAATGGCTTTTTTACTCATGATTCATGAATAGTCCTATTATTTTTAGTAAGTAAATGTGACGGTATCGGGATCTATCAGCCTCGCTGATCATGTAAGCAGCACCGACAATCTCTTATACTTCAGGGATTATTTGATGGTGCTCCAATATGATTTCAGTTTCATATTGCATCACAGCGGCGACCGCAGCTTGAAACAGTACTGTTTAAGCTAAGCTGGTCACGTCTTGAACCGCCTGTTGCCAATAGTCCTGTTCTAGTAACGCCGAGCGATTCATAAAGGGCTTACCTACCATACCCTCTAAGCGCTGAGCTGATCTTGGGTCAGTCTTCAATATATCCGCGTCTAGGATACTGATAACACCTTGGCGATTATTACAAGCTAGCACCATATCACAGCCTGCTTCCAAAGCTGCTATAGCGCGTTCTGGGTAAGAGCCTGCCTTGCTAGCACCTTCCATACTTAAATCATCGCTAAAAATAACACCCTCAAAAGCAAGCATGCCACGTAGTATGTTTTTTAACCAGATTTTAGAGAAGCCAGCGGGTCTTTCATCAACCTGAGTGTAAATCACATGTGCAGGCATAATGGCATCCAAGCCGCCCCTACGGCATAGCTCAGCAAAAGGCAATAGATCAGCTTGCATAATCGCTTCCTGTGCCCGCGTATCTATTGGAATAGCATGATGCGAGTCCGCCTCTACATAGCCATGACCAGGAAAATGTTTGCCAGTGGCGGCCATGCCTGCTGCATGCATACCAGTAATATAGGCATTTGCCAGTTCAGCAACGATATGAGGGTCTTGATGAAAGGCTCGGTTGCCAATAACAGTACTAACCCCATAATCTAGATCAAGTACGGGAGCGAAGCTGAAATCAATGCCTACTGCACGCACTTCTGCGGCCATTAACCAGCCTAAGCGTTGTGCTAATTGACGGCTTGCCAGTGGGTCACTGCTATACTTTTTGCCCAGTTCTGCCATAGCCGGTAGTTCGGTAAACTGCTTACGAAAACGCTGTACACGTCCACCTTCATGGTCAACTGCAAGTAATAAAGTGCGCGGTGTGTTGGTGCGTACGGCATTAACGAGTTGTGTAATCTGCTCAACGGATTCGTAATTGCGTGAGAAGAAAATTACACCGCCCACATCAGGGTGTTGTAGCAGTTCGCACTCTTCTTCCGTTAGTTGATGACCTTGCAAATCTATCATCAGGCTTCCGATTGGCATAATATCGACTCCCTCGTTACTATTTATTTCTATGAATCTATCTGTCGTCGTGCAGCATCTAATGAAGAAATTCGCCCCTTAGCTAATAAAGCGCGCGAACAAGCTGGAGAGCCATTTGCTTACGTGGCGAGTACATTTCTTGAAGTGGCTGAGCCGTCTATACTAGTGGGAATTGCTTTCTTGCATTGATGTTGCAAACGTGGCTGAATGAACGCGAGCCTTGCTTAAGGAAGGGGACGGCTCCAAAAAGTCGTGTAGAACTTCAGCCTTGAACCAAAGGTTCAAGTGGGTGCGCGCTCCGATTCATTAGGCTTACCGTCATGCAGTCATGCACACAGAAACAAAACATTGCTCCCCGGATAAAATATTAGGCTCAAGGATTTATCCATTCCATCACGAGTATCCCAGATAACCGTCCTTCCGATAAATATTATTACATTTGATGGATTTGTGGAAGGGGCGAAAATGCCAAACCCCGTCAACTTTTACGAGGACGGGGTTTGCTGTTTTGAATCGCGTTCATGGGAACGCCGAAATAGTTTTAGCGTACCGTAATAAACACGGTAGCGGTACTACGATGACCCTTGCCGTCGCTAATCGTGTAGGTAAAGGCATCTTTACCACGGTAATTGTGAGCCGGTATGTAGTATAAGTAACTATTCCAGCGGACTATCCAGCCATGTCGTGGATGGCTGCCGCCGGTAATGCTTAGGGTATCGCCATCTGGATCTGAGTCGTTACGGAGTACATTCAGGAAGCCAACACCATTCATATTGACCCGTAATGTGTCATCGACAGCAACAGGGGGACGGTTACTGGTTGTATTAGGATGACCTACAGTAATGGTGACAGTGGCGTAGCTAACATTGCCTTGCTGATCAGTAATGGCGTAGCGGAAGCTGTCCATGCCCTGATAACCGTAGTAAGGCATGTAAACAACCGTCGTTGCAGAACGTCGGTAAACCCAGCCATGACTTGGCTTTGTACCACCGACGATACGAATACTATCGCCTTCAGGATCACTGTCATTTGCTAGCAGATTGATGCTGACCGGCCAGTTAGCACGGGTTTGAGCAGAGTCATCTGTTGCTACAGGTGCTTGATTGCTAGAGCCTTCTGGTGGTTCACTAGGGTTGCGTGCAATGCTGACACTAACACTAGCACGGTCTGTTCCACCCTGACCGTCATCAACGGTGTAAATGAAGCTATCTGTACCAATATAGTCGGTATGCGGCGTGTAAATGACTTGATTGTCGCTGAGGCGGGTAGAGCCATGGCTTGCACCACTGACATCGATGATGCTGAGTGTATCACCCTCTGCATCTGTGTCATTGGCTAATACATTAATCGTAACGCTAACATTGCGAGTGGTAGAAGCATGATCATCCGTAGCAACAGGGTTGCTGTTGATGATGATTGCTTCTTTAACTGTAATATTGACAGTGCCATTAGCCGTGTTCCCGTTACCATCTTTAATGGTATAAGAGAATGAATCTGAGCCAGCGTAGCCAGCATTTGGTGTATAAACCACTTTGCCTGCAACGACAGATGTTGTGCCATGACTCGCCTCAGATGCTGATACTAGGGTCAAACTATCATGTTCCGGGTCAGCATCATTGCTCAGCACATCTATGGTAATAGCTGTTTCGTAAGGGGTGGTGGCTGCATCATTATTAGCTGTGGGTGCTTGATTGGGTGCAGCATCAACAACAACATTAACTGTTGCTGTATCAGTGCCACCCCTGCCATCATCGATGGTGTAAGTAAAGCTATCTGTACCTGAGAAGCCAGTATTAGGTATGTAGGTTACGCTGTTGCCATCGGTAATCACGTTACCATTGTTGCCTTGAGTCACGCCATTGATGGTGAGTGTGTCGCCATCTTGATCGGTATCATTAGCTAATACGCTAATCGTCACAGACGTTTCATAAGCCGTGTTAGCCTCATCCTGTAAGGCTTTGGGCGCTTGATTAGGGGCTACACCTATATTGAGTGTAACCGTTGCTGTGGCGGTATGTTCATGACCATCAGAGACGGTATATTCAAAGCTGTCTGTACCACTAAAGTTCGTCTTTGGCTCGTAGGTAAAGGAGTTAACCGTGCGGGTGAGTGTGCCGTTTGCGGGTTGCGTATTGCTTATAATGCTGAGCGCATCGTTATCCGCGTCACTGTCATTTAACAGCAAGTCATTGGCAGAGAAGACTTTAATGGTATTGTAATCAATCGCAATACTGTCATTGCCTGCAACAGGCGCTTGATTGTTATTGCTACCCTCTGGCAAAGGTAAATCTTCTGTATGCAAGGTGACATTGTAATTACAACCCAATCGGTCTGCATTGGCTTCATCGACAGGGTCGAAGAAGTTCATAACAATTAAATCGGCTTTGCCATAGTTAATACCATTTGGCTGATAATCACTGTCAGCATGCAATACCGTAAAGCCTAGAAAGCCTTCATGGGCTGCTGAACCTCGATTATTGTTGTAGCCATATTGAGTGTTGCCATTTAAAGGGGCATCTTGTAATAACACAGCCGTTCGATGTCCCCATTGGGATGCACCAGCATCTTCATAAATCCAACCATAAATAGCGCGTGCAATAGGGTGAGGGATTTCACCACTGGAGAATAGGGCGTATAGGTTTTCAGCTTGATTATTGAATTCGTAGCAGTTACCGCCAACATAACGGTTCAGTCTAGTATAGGGGGTGTCATCATAGTAATGTCCAAACTGATCTAATTCAGTCAGTTTTATGGCATAGTCTTCCGACATTTTATCCACGCTTGCCTCAACCCCTGCCAAAGGTAAACCCAATACACCTGGAAACATATTGGCACGAGCAGTGCGTTCAGCGTTAATCAGATATAGTGCTTTGGCATCGTCACTCATAGTATCCCAAACACTTTGGGCGGGCAGTCTCAGATCACCTAGTGTGCCCGTTGGCAAATTAAAATAAGCTTCTTCTTTGCGATGTGCATTGGTGAAAGCTGCTTCAATATAAGCAACACTGCTATCTGTGAGTGAGTTGAAGTTATCAGCTATGCCATCACCATTAGCATCCCAAGGAATTTGGTAGTCCGTATTGGATAAGTCATCAGCAGGCGCAATAATCGGCGGTGAGAGCGCAAAAGCTGGCACACTTAACGAAGCTATAACACAGAAAATAACCATTCTGAGATTTTTATAGCTGTGTGAATTCTTTTTGTGCATAAAATTACCCTTATGTTAGTTTAACATGTCGTGGGCAATAAAAAGTCCTCCATGAAATCTGGTAAAAATAAAAGACACTCAGAAGCCAGCTTTTATTGCAGACTCACTGCTAATTACGCAAGTATACTGAGTAACCTTAAATATACAAACTCAATAGGAGGAAGCTATTTAAAGCAGTTACCTGATTATTGCCATTCTTCCTGATCTGAAGTTTTGGTGATTACTTTGTTTTAATTGTTCAACAAAGTAACTTATAAAAATAATACCACTGCTTGTGTGGAGAATAATGTGCATTTGTCGGAGTCTTTTTACCTCTAATCACAATTATTCGGAATAAAAAATGGTTTTTATTAAGCAGTTTTGGTTGAAATAAAAGCAAATCGAATATTTTCTGATAAGTGGTTTTAAATAGATGATAAAAGCTTGTCTATTTTTGGGGTGGTTTTAAAAGACTGACTGGGGAAGGAATTAGCTGAGCACTTAAGCAGTGCTACAATAGCGAGCTAGATCATTTTCGAATAATGAGGTGTGGAATGAATCAACAGTTTGCATCTGATAACTACGCAGGCGTTTGTCCAGAGGCGATGTATTATTTTCAAAAAGCGGATGCCAGTGGACACGAGCCTGCTTACGGTGACGATGAGTGGACGCGCAGAGTCTGTGATCGTTTGCGGGATTTATTTCAGACAGATTGCGAAGTCTTTTTTGTGTTTAATGGAACGGCGGCTAATTCCTTGGCTTTAGCTTCATTATGTCAAAGTTATCATGCGGTGATTTGTCATGAGCTGGCACATATTGAAACGGATGAATGTGGTGGGCCGGAATTTTTTTCCAATGGCTCCAAGTTACTCACTGGTAAAGGCAATTTGGGTAAGTTAACGCCAGATATTATTGAAACCTTGGTAACACGTCGTTCTGATTTGCATTATCCCAAGCCTAAGGTAGTGTCGCTGACACAATCGACGGAAGTAGGTACGGTGTACACCGTCGAGGAGATTCGCGCCATTGCTGCGATTGCCAAGCGGCGTCATTTGAAAGTGCATATGGATGGTGCACGTTTTGCGAATGCAGTCGCTGCCTTAAATGTACATCCTTCCGAAATGACTTGGCGTGCCGGTGTGGATGTCTTGTGTTTTGGCGGAACCAAGAATGGCTTACCTGTAGGGGAAGTGGTTGTGTTTTTTGATTATGACATGGCAGAAGATTTTTCTTACCGGCTTAAGCAAGCTGGGCAGTTGGCTTCCAAGATGCGTTTTATCTCAGCACCTTGGTTAGGCTTATTGGAAAATGATGTTTGGCTATGCAATGCGCGTCATGCCAATGCTATGGCGAGTTTGCTGCATGAGCGCATTCGTGATATTCCCCAAGTTAATATTATGTTTCCACCTCAGGCTAATGCCGTGTTTGCAGCGTTGCCTTTGAGCGTGAGTACGAAACTTCGTGAGAAAGGTTGGCGCTTTTATCAATTCATTGGCGAGGGTGGTTGTCGTTTAATGTGTGCTTGGGATACACAAGCAGAAACGGTAGAAGCATTTGCTGCGGATATACGAGATTTATGTGCACAGCTAGGGGATTAATAGCATCCTTATCCTTGTTTAAGGCACGCGCCCTAAGTGCTCAGCGAAGGGTGCAGCTTTGATAAAACCTACTAGCCGCAGATTTTTTTGCTCTTTGCCAGCCGCATTAAAAAACACTGTGGCTGGGGGGCCAACCAGTTCAAAATGCTGGAGTAAAGCCTTGTGCTTTGCTGTATTGTTAGTAACATCCGCTTTGAGTAGCACAAACTGACTTAATGCGCTTTGTACGGTAGGGGCAGGAAAAGTATACTTTTCCATTTCCTTACAGCTTATACACCAGTCAGCATAAAAATCAAGCATTACGGGTTTGCCTTTCGCCGTCGCTAGGGTAGTTTGTAGCTCAGCTAAACTATTCACTTCGCGGAAATCGAGTGCAGTTGTATTAGCATTTGCTGTTACGCCCCAAACACCTTTTAAGGGTTGTAGCGGGTCTTGATTGCCCATAGTAGCGCCGACTAGCTGAAGTAGTCCCCAAGCTAGGAGTAATATGGCAGCACCTTTTTGGAATGTTTGCCAACCAGTTGCATTGGGCGCTAAGACGCTCATTGCACCTAGGTAAATAGCTGAAAAAATCAATAAAGCCGCCCACAGCATTAAGGTCATGGCACCAGGTAAAATACGCCCCAGCATCCAGATAGCCACAGCTAGTAATAAAACGCCAAATAGGGCTTTGACACTTTCCATCCAGCTACCTGCTTTGGGTAGGTAATGCCCCGCACCTGTTCCAATAATTAATAGCGGTACACCCATACCAATACTTAAGGCAAATAAGGCCATACCGCCTAGTACGGCATCACCTGTCTGGCCTATATAAATCAAAGCGGCCATCAGTGGCGCTGCAACACAGGGGCTCACAATTAAGGCAGACAGTACGCCCATAATGGCAACGCCAAGCAGAGTACCACCTGACTGCCGATTGTTCAGTTCACCTAGTGTGCTTTGCAAGTTGTTCGGTAATTGCAGCTCGTAAAAGCCGAACATAGACAAAGCCAGCAGCACAAAGATTAGACTGAAAAAGCCTAAGATCCCTGGATGCTGAAAGGTAGCTTGCAGGTTTTCACCAAACAGCCCCGCCAGAACACCGGCAATGGTGTAAGTTGTCGCCATCGCCAAGACATAAGTGAGTGATAGTAAAAAAGCGCGTCGAGTCGTAATGTTTTTTTGTCCGGTAATAATACTTGACAAAATCGGAATCATCGGAAATACACACGGCGTTAGAGCCAGTAATAAACCCGCTCCCAAAAAGGCAAGTAGTGTCAAGAAAATATTGCCATTGGCTAGGCGTTTGGCTAGTTGATCCTGTTCGGACTGAAATGCTGTGCCGGGAGCAGCATTAGTACTCGACTCAGTCGTTGATGTCTTAGAACCAGTCGCTATTTTCTTAAAATCTTCTGCTGTAACCGCTTGTAATATGATGCCTTCTGTCAGGCTAGTTGGGGTGAGGCTGGCAGTGTAAAAGCGTTGTTCAGGCGGATAGCAAACCCCTAGCTTTTCGGCACAACCCTGCCAGCCAATTTCAAGACTTAAGTTTTGCGGGATAGGCTCTTTGACCCTTAAAGGCAGGCTAACGTCAATTTGTTGGTAAAGCGCTTCAATTTTGCCAAAAAACTCATCTTCTTTGGTTTTGCCATGAGGTCGTTGCAGCTTACCGATCTCGTAACGCTTCTCATCCATGATCTTGACGGTGATTTTATGGCGGTATAAGTAATAGTCCGGCGCAGCTTCCCAGCGTAATAAGAGTTTTTCATCGTCGTATAAAGGATCGAGCAACTTGAAGGCTTGATCTGGGGGTAAAGGTTCTGCATTCGTGCCTTCAGCGGCACTGGACTGCGCTACATGACTAAAAGGGAATAGGTTGTCAGCCTTAACCTGAAGCGGCAAAGCGACAAATAGCCATACAAACAGTGATGTAAAGAGTAGCCAAGACTTCATGCAGTGTTTGGAAAATTGTGTGTACATAAACGCTCGTAAAGTAACAAAAAAAGCCAAAGATGCCCAACTATTGGAGCTTACTCTGGCAGAAAGCGGTTGTAATGCCGCGAATGCTGTGCTGAACATATTAGCTGGAAGTCTTTTTGCTTGGAGCATCCGCTAAGGTTTTGTCTTGTTTTTTGGCTTTTTTCTTTTCTTTTCGCAATTCGGTCTTAATCGCTTTAGCGCGTTTTTTGGCTTTTTTCTCAGCCTTTTTGGCGATTTTGATAAGTTTCTTTTCTAATTTTTTATCTTTGGGCAGCTTTTTGTCTTTTGCTTTTTTAGTATTTTTTGAACCAGCTTTTTTGTCTTTTTTTACTTTATCAGGTTTGGTAGCTTTATTGGTCTTACCCTTTTTCTCAGCCTTTTGGGCTGTCATCGCTGTTTCTAGGATTTGCAGTACTTCCATCGGCGTCATGTGCGTTAAAGCCTCAGCAACCTCGTCAGCTAGGGTTTTGACTTCAGCTTGTTGAGCGGCAGCAGTAGTATGAGCTTCTTCCATTACAGCCGCAGATTCAGTGTGGCCGCTTAGCTTGACTTGTGGCTTTGTAGCGCTACTTGCTTTTTTGCGAGTCGTGCGGCTTGTTGTTTTTGTTTTACTGGGCATTGCTTGGTCACTGTCAGTTTTTTCTACTTTTGGATGGGTAGTAGCAGGCTTTTTTGCTTTGGGTTTGGCGGATCCTTCTTCTAATACTTGCTTGGCACTGGCTAGAATAGCAGGGGCAAGGCGCTTGTTAACGCCAGGCACAGCCTCCAGATCCGCCTCATTCATCGCAGCAAGCTCGGCTACGGTATTAATATTGCGTTCCTGTAGGCGTTTTTTGAGTGAAGCACCTACATACTTCACATGGGATAGATCGTTATCCATCTTCAGTGTTTCTCCCTGATTGGAAATAAGTTGCCGATTATTATAAAAGTTTAACATTAGGCTGTGCTGAAAGTGCGATGAGTTTGAATAAAAATTAATCGAAATAATAAGGAGTTTATGTAAAAACAGTTGTAACTGATTATAGCTGGACTAATCGGCTGAAGCTGGTCTTTCTTTGGAAATAAACGCAACTCGCTTGGATCAGCATCGGTTTTGTGGGGCATAGCTTTGCAGTTAACGTCATTGCACTAATACCGACTCTTCCATAGGCGATAGGATACGTATAACATGGCATGGAAACCTATTGATTGAATGAAATAAAGCCACATAAAGGAAACCCGATGAAAATACTTGTCCCTGTCAAACGGGTGATTGACTACAATGTCAAGCCACGTGTCAAAAGTGATCAAAGTGGTGTTGAGCTGAACAATGTTAAAATGTCGATCAATCCCTTTGATGAAATCGCTGTAGAGGAAGCTGTGCGTTTGCAGGAAGCTGGCAAAGCTGATGAAGTGGTGGTGGTGTCTGTCGGTATTGATAAGGCACAGGAAACTTTGCGCACCGCTTTGGCAATGGGTGCAGACCGTGCCATTTTGATTCAAGCTGGCGATTCGGTAAATGATGATATAGAGCCTTTAGCCGTTGCTAAGTTATTGGCGCGTGTTGTTGCTGATGAGTCACCTGATTTGCTGCTATTAGGCAAGCAGGCTATTGACAATGACATGAATGCGACGGCTCAGATGTTGGCCGCTTTATTGAATTGGCCACAAGCAACGTATGCTTCCAAGATTGACATTCAAGGTGACTCGATTGAAGTGACACGTGAAGTCGATGATGGTATGCAGACGCTTAAGGCTAAATTGCCTGCGGTTATTAGCGTTGACCTACGTCTGAATGAGCCGCGTTATGTCAAGCTACCTAATATTATGAAAGCTAAGAAAAAGCCGCTGGATATTAAAACGGCTGCGGATTATGGCGTGGATATTAGTCCACGTCTGACAGTGAAGTCAGTCACAGAGCCGCCTGCACGTAAGGCGGGTATCAAAGTGGCCTCAGTGGCCGAGTTACTGGATAAACTGAAAAATGAAGCGGGGGTGTTGTAATGACTGTTTTACTGATAGCGGAAATCAGTGGTGGCGAACTGAGCCAAGATACAACGGCTAAAGCACTCAGTGCCGCCAGTCAATTAGGTGAGGTTCATGTTTTGTGCGCGGCGGGGAATGCTCAAGGGGTCGCTGAAGCGGCGGCCAAATTGCAGGGTGTTGCTAAAGTATTGGCGGTCAGCGCTGAGCAATATGAGCATGCTTTAGCCGAGCCAATGGCTGATTTGATTGTCAGTCTTTCCGGCGATTATGAACATATTGTTTTCCCTTCTACCTCAGCCGGTAAGAATATCGCGCCTCGAGTCGCTGCGATTTTGGATGTCATGGTGTTGACTGATGTAATGGCTATTAATAGTGCAGATGTGTTTGTACGGCCTATTTATGCTGGCAATGCTCTTCAAACCGTTAGTTCATCCGACGCCAAAAAAGTGATGACGATTCGTACTGCTAACTTTGACGCAGCAGCAGAAGGTAATCGTGCAACAATTGAAGCGCGTGATGCTGTGCAGTCTGAGCAACTCACTCAATGGGTGAGTAATGCGGTACAAGAAAGTGATCGTCCTGAATTGACTTCGGCCAAACGTATTGTATCCGGTGGACGTGGCGTAGGTTCTAAAGAAAATTTCCAGATGATTATTGATCTAGCGGACAAGCTGAATGCAGCTATCGGTGCTTCGCGGGCAGCGGTTGATGCAGGCTATGCGCCGAATGATTGGCAAGTCGGGCAAACCGGCAAGATTGTTGCGCCAGATCTTTATATTGCGGTGGGTATTTCTGGCGCTATCCAGCATTTAGCAGGGATGAAGGATTCGAAAGTCATTGTTGCGATTAATAAAGACGAAGATGCGCCTATTTTCCAAGTCGCTGATTATGGTTTGGTGGCCGATTTATTTGAGGCTGTGCCTGAATGGGATAAGGCGCTCTAATGCCATGCTCATGGGAGGAGATTAATGGAGCATACAGAAGAAGAAATTGAGCGCGAAGTGATGGAGTTCGATGTGCTCATTGTGGGCGGTGGCCCTGCCGGTTTGAGTGCGGCCATTCGCCTCAAACAGCTAGCGACCGAGCAAGACAAGGATGTGTCAGTGTGCGTGATTGAGAAAGGTTCAGAGATTGGCGCACACATCTTGTCCGGTGCCGTGTTAGAGCCGACGGCCTTGAATGAACTCATTCCCGATTGGCAGGAAAAAGGTGCGCCACTGAATGTGCCGGTTAAGGATGACAAAATCCTGTTCCTGACTGAAAAAAGCAGTATGGCTACACCCAAGTTATTTATGCCGCCAGCCATGCACAATGAAGGCAATTACATTGTTAGTTTGGGTAATTTCTGTCGTTGGCTAGGAGAGCAGGCAGAAGAGCTGGGTGTGGAAATATATCCTGGCTTTAGTGCTGCCCGTTTGTCATTAGATGAAGCGGGGGCGGTACGGGGCATTATTACCGGCGATATGGGCATCCAAAAGGATGGTACGCCCGGCGCTCAATACGAGCCTGGCATGGAGTTGTTAGGGCGTTATACCTTCTTTTCTGAGGGTTGTCGTGGCAATTTGGGCAAGCAACTCAAGCAGCGCTTTGATTTGGAGCAGGGTGTCGAGCCACAAACTTACGGTATTGGTATCAAAGAGTTGTGGGAAATTGATCCTGCTAAGCATCAAGAAGGTTTGGTAGTACATACAGCAGGCTGGCCATTGCCGATGGATACTTATGGTGGTTCTTTCTTGTATCACTTGGAGAATAATCAGGTTGCAGTTGGTTTTGTGGTGGGTTTGGATTATAAAAATCCTTATCTGAGTCCGTTTGAGGAGTTCCAACGTTTTAAGACCCATCCGGCGATTCGCGGTATTTTTGAGGGTGGTAAACGTATTGCTTATGGCGCACGTGCTTTGAACGAAGGTGGCTTTCAGTGCTTACCCAAGCTGGCTTTCCCGGGGGGGGTGCTGATTGGCTGTGATGCGGGTACATTGAATATGCCTAAGATCAAGGGTACTCACACGGCCATGAAATCTGGCATGCTGGCTGCTGAAGCCGCTTTTGATGCCTTGCAGGTTGAGACTAGTCAACAGAGTGCGCAAGAGTTGACAGCTTATAGCGATAAGCTGAAACAATCTTGGCTTTATAAGGAGCTGTATCAGGCACGTAATGTACGTCCTTCTTTCAAATGGGGGTTGCTGGGTGGTTCGGTTTATACTGGCCTAGATCAACTAGTGTTGCGGGGTAAAGCACCTTGGACATTGAAACATGGCCATAAAGATAACGAGGTATTATTGCCTAAGGAGCAGGCTAACCCGATTGATTATCCTAAGCCTGATGGTGTTTTGACTTTTGATCGTTTGTCTTCGGTATTTTTGTCCAATACCAATCATGAAGAAGATCAACCTGTGCACCTTAAACTGATAGATCCAAGTTTGGCAGTAGAGGTGAACTTGCAAAAATATGCTGGCCCTGAACAACGTTACTGTCCAGCCGGTGTATATGAATACGTACCGGATGAAAGTAAGCAGGGTGATAAACAACAGCGTTTGCAGATTAATGCCCAGAACTGTGTACACTGTAAGACTTGCGATATTAAAGATCCTTTGCAGAATATTATGTGGCTTCCGCCAGAAGGTGGCGGTGGGCCAAATTATCCAAATATGTAAGGGAATGTTTGATTAAGACGTTTTTTTATAAAAAAAGGGAGCATCAGCTCCCTTTTTAGATAGTTATTGCGATTACTTTAAACAACGGAAGGGTTATTATCCCAAGCTTCCAGACGATTGACATTAGGATCACCAATAGCTGCGCCTAAGTAGTAGCCATTGAAGCCTGTGCTGGGGATCCAGCTATTTTGTTCAAAGCGGACATTCACATTGCCTCTGCTGATCGCCCAGAAGTCATGTGAACCGTTTTCACGTTGTCCCAGATAAATCGCATTCCAACCTTGGTTGGCTGTGGTATTGTCACCGGGTTTGTCAAAGTAGTAGCTGCTGCCGATTTCAAGTTTGTCACCACGATTAGGATCAAACAAAGCTGTCTCGCCGTTCAAGTTGCGAACGCCATTAACACTCACTTCACCTGCACTGGCTAGACGCACGGTCGTTGAGAAACCGCCATCGCTAGTGGTGCTGTCATATCGATCATACCAAGATGAAAAGTCCATTCTGCCTGCATTACGATTGAAGTCATCTGCTCCAATAGTATCTAGTGTTGACTTCATATTCAGTAATGGCATGGGCGTGGCACAGTCAAAACGGTAAGCTGAGCGATTATTAAAGACATCATTAATCGCATCGCTGGGTTTAATGGGGTTACCATTATTATCCGTGGTGCGCATTACTAAATGTTTGCCATTAGCGCGGTCAATGACTTCCCAATAGTTGTTACGGGCAGTAATGGTTTCTGTTTCTGGCCAACCTTGGGGCGTCATATAAGTACGTATTTCTGGGTGTGCCAGCGTATTATATGGCATAGAGACTAGTTCACTAGTGAAACCCCAGCCGCCACCATTGAGCGAAGTAATATTTTGACGCATGTTCTCACGGAACTTCAGATCGTAAATATCACTTTTAGTTAAAGCTTTATCAACAATAGTTTCGCCATCGGCGTTTTTCACAACTAAACGATCGCCTGATCCTAGCTTGCTATCCTGGCTGGAGCCATCGACTACAGATAGCGTGCTACCTCTTAATAAGTTGCCATTACTGTCTGCCGCATACAGATTTTCCAAAACTCTACGTTCAGAATTTGTCAATGATAAAGTTGACGGTGTTGGCGTTGGAGTGGGCGTCGGCGTTGGAGTGGGTGTCGGCGTTGGAGTGGGTGTCGGCGTCGGGGTGGTGCCTCCTCCCAATTGTGCAATAATCTGTTGGATTAAAGCAATCAACGCAGACCAAGAGGTCGGGTTGTAACGCAAGCCTCTTAAACTAGACGTGCTACTATCTTGTAATGCTCTAGTACTAGTACTGCTAGCATCTGTTTCTGATGTGC
>PDPH01000079.1 GCA_002747435.1 Pseudomonadota bacterium | reverse complement strand
CTTCACAAAGTCGTAATCTTTAAGTTGATAATGAGGATTTTCCATCCGTTAAGGATATATGAAAACTCAAAGATCATAAACTATTAGAAATGGTATAAGATGTCGCGCACCATGAGCTCATGCCCACGCTGAGCATACACAATCAACCTGACCACAGGTACGGCAGCTTGTTAAAGCGTTAAATGTCTACAGTGAGCACGCTCCGTGAGCAAGGCAACATTTAATTGGGTAAGGACTGGTATTTATATTAAAAGGGCAGACCTACAAGCCTGCCCTGCTAATCATACCCTTTTACTGAGAAATTCCATTAGTCCGGCAATTCCTCAGACATCTGTTGTAACTGCTTTAATAGCTGCAAGGTTTCCTCGCTAACATCGTCGCTTTCTTCCAATTGTTGTAGCAATTCTGGAGTGAATCCTTCTTCTTCCATGCGCTGCATTAAATCATCAGGAATATCCGCACCGCTTTGTGCTGCGCCAGCATCAAAGTCAAGCATGAAATAATCCATGATGTTATTTAAGTCAATAGACATGCCGTTCAATTCAAGCTGCTCGCCTTGTAAATTAAGATCAAGGCTGTATTGATTAGCTGTTTCGATAATGCCTTTGGCTTGCACTGGATAAGCTAAAAATAGCTGTAACTCTTCTGGTAAGGCCGTTTTATCAGCCACAAGCTTCACCGTGCCACGCAATAATTTACCCCAATCAGCAGGGCCGTACATAAACAAAGACTCCATGCTCAGTGCATCCTGACTGCCTGCAAATTTCAAGTCACCCGTGGATTTGACCGTTCCCTCATTCATATCCATGTCCAAGTCATACTTGAGCTGAGTGCGATCAGCGACTAAAACACGCTCAAAGATAGCCTTAAACATCTGGTCAGTTGTGGCTTGTAATTCTGTCACCAACTCGCCCATTTGTTGCTGACCTTCAGGTACTTCGGTCTGTGCCATATTCCCAAACAATTGGGCTTGCAAACTTTCCATCTTTTCTTGCAATTGCTGCACTTCTTGTAAACCTGCACGATTCAAACCAGCCATATCCATCGTCAAATCCAGACGCTTTAGACCATTATCAATACCTTGCAAGTTGCTAAGTTTCAGTCGAGAAACGCCTTGTACAAAACCATCCTGCTCGCTGCCTTTGACTTCTATTTCAGTATCGAAAGTAATATTTTCCGCACTATCCAGCGTCTGAATACTAACGGCTGGCATTTTCATACTCAGCGTTTCCAGACCGTCAGGCTCATGCGTACCGTTACCTTCAATGCCTGATGCTGAAAAGCCGCTTTGGCCATCTGACCACTCAAATGCACCTGTTTTGAACGTGTAAGAACCTGACTTTACACCGGCATTATAAGCACCCGTGATATTCAAATCAGTCAGTTTTAAACGGCCGCCAGTCTCGGTTTCTCTGTCCAGTGGATTCAAGGCCATTTGATAATGAGCAACACGATCAAACCCAATCAAAGCATGTGCCTTTTTCAAAGCATCTTGACCTGCAAAAGCCTGTTCATACAAAACTTTAGTCTCGGCATCCATACTGTCACGATCTAATTGGGTATCCCAATCCAGCAAACCGAATTGCACACCACCCTCACCCATCAATACTGGCCCATGCTTAATAGTGCTCACAAACTGCACATCATCCAACCATTCACCCAATAGCGGATTGGTGGATTTTAAACGGCTCACTACGGTCGAACTCAATAAAGAACGCTCATAATGAACGAGCTCTTGTGTTAAACCTTGGTTAGCATCAATAGGCCGCTGCAAATAGTCACGAACATAGCCTTCCGCTTGCTGGCCAAACCACCAACTGACTCCCAGCCATCCTCCAAGCAGCAAGACCAATAGGATCAAAAGGGAAATAAATAATTTTTTCATGAAATACCCCGAAATACTTACAAACTAAAGAATGACTCAGTGAATCAGTGACTAACACTGCGTTGATTCATTCGTAATTTATTAGCGCCCTAACATCTGACGAAAAGGCATACCCATAAGGCGCAATACACCAAAGAAACTGAGCACGGCCATTACAATCAAGGCGGTCAACCCAGCCATGCGCCCCCACAAGAAAGCATCTTGCCACCATAGATAGTCTGGACAAGCAAACGTCAACACCAATGACATCACCAACGAGGCAACCGCAATACGCAATAGGTGTTTAGGCCAGCCCGAGCCGGGCACAAAAATACCATTTTTGTATAAAGTGCGGAGCAGCAGTCCTGCATTCACATAACCCGCCAGCGCTGTTGCCAAAGCCAGCCCTGCATGCGCCCCTGACAAACCAGAAAAATGCCAAGGCACTACAATCACTAGATTCAGCAACATATTAGCCACCATTGCCGTAATACCTATCTTGACTGGCGTTTTGGTATCCTGCCTTGAATAAAAACCAGGCGCAAGCACTTTCACCCCAATAAAGGCAGGCAGACCAAAAGCATACGTCATCAAACTCAAGGAAGACATTTCAAGGTCTGACCATTTGAATTCACCGTACATCATAACCGTAGCCAAGATAGGCTTTGCTAATAAAACCAGACCTAACATGGCAGGAATGGCAATCAATACGGCCAGCTTGAGCGCCCAATCCATTGTTTTTTGAAACTCGCTGGCAGCAGCACGCGCATGATCACCTGATAATTTAGGTAAAATCACCGTACCCAAAGCGACACCAAAAATCGCCAAAGGCAACTCTACAAAACGGTCGGAATAATACAGCCAAGAAATACTGCCCACTACGAGAAAAGAAGCCAAAATAGTATTCAGTAATAAATTTAATTGCGCCACCGAGGAACCAAACAGTGCTGGGATCATTAAGCGTATAACTTTCTTAACACCTTCATGCCCACGCTTAAAGCTAAAGCGCGGCATCAATCCCAGGCGCATCAAGCTAGGTAACTGAAACAAAAACTGCGCCATACCTGCAATAAACACCCCCCAAGCCAGCGCCATGACCGGCTCATCAAAATAAGGTGCCACCCAAACAGCCGCAAAAATCAGGATTATATTCAATAAGGTAGGCGTAAACGCAGGGATGGCAAACTTCTGAAAGGTATTTAAAATACCACCAACCAAACCTGTTAACGAAATAAATAAAATATACGGAAAAGTAATCCGCAACATTTGTACAGCCAAATCAGGGCGTGCATTTTCCCGCGCTTCAAAACCAGGGGCAAACACCCAAATAAGTAGCGGGGCTAGCAATATGCCCAACAGACTGATTAATAATAGTATTAGCCCTAATGTACCCGACACATGATCAATTAAATCACGCAAAGCGGCATGATCGCGTTTTTCCTTGTACTCTGACAGCACTGGCACAAAAGCCAATGAAAAAGCACCCTCGGCAAAAAATCGGCGCAAAAGATTAGGAATCTTGAAAGCAACAAAAAAAGCATCTGTCGCGCCGCTCACGGGGAAATAACGCGCAATAATCATATCACGAGCTAATCCCAGCACCCGCGATACCATAGTCATAGCGCTAATGATTGCGCCGGAACGTAATAGGCTCATTATGCTGTGCTCACTTTATATCTACCCTAGGAAGGCGCGGATTCTGCATTAAATACTTGCACAGGTCATGCACAGAATACGAATTTTTTCAGCATTCGATCACATTAACCGCCAAGCCACCACGCGCCGTTTCCTTATACTTAGTTTTCATATCACGCCCCGTATCACGCATGGTCTTGATAACCTTGTCGAGTGACACATGGTGTTTACCATCACCATGCAGTGCCATGCGTGAAGCATTGATCGCCTTAACCGCTCCCATTGCATTGCGCTCTATACAAGGTACTTGCACCAAGCCCCCGATGGGATCACAGGTCAAACCCAGATTGTGCTCCATACCAATTTCGGCTGCATTTTCCACCTGCTCAGGCGTTCCGCCCAACACCTCGGTCAAAGCTCCCGCAGCCATTGAACAGGCCGAACCGACCTCGCCTTGACAGCCGACTTCCGCCCCCGAAATAGAGGCATTTTCCTTGTACAAAATGGCAATCGCTCCCGCTGTCAATAAAAAGCGCACAATACCTTCCTCATTCGCACCATTCACAAAGCGCCAGTAATAATGCATTACGGCGGGAATAACTCCTGCGGCGCCATTAGTGGGTGCAGTCACTACCCTGCCCCCAGCAGCATTTTCTTCATTCACAGCCAAAGCAAATAGATTAACCCAGTCCATCGTCCCCAATGGTGCTTTATTCAATACATCATCATGCAATAGCTTGCGTTGCAAATGAGCCGCTCGGCGCTTTACCTTCAAGCCACCGGGCAGAATGCCTTCCGTGCGGCAACCCTGATCCACACATTCCCGCATAACTTGCCAGATATACAGCAAACCTGCTCGAACCTCTGCCTCACTACGCCAGACTTTCTCATTTTCCAACATAATCCGACTAATCGACAAACCATGCTCGTGGCACAGCTCCAATAAAGTGGCAGTTGTTTTAAATGGATAAGGCTGTGGCGTATCGTCTTGTACCAATAACTGACTACCCTTGGCTTCAGTATCTGGATTGACCACAAAACCACCACCTATTGAGTAATAAGTCTTTTGCTGCAAACAATGACCCGCAGCATCATAAGCGCTAAACGTCATGCCGTTTGGATGAAAAGGCAAGGTTTTGCGACGATGAAAAATCAGGTCACACGGTGAATTAAATACAATGTGACGCTTACCCTCCAGCAGTAAAGACTTTTGCTCATGAATGGCATTAACCCGTTGTGGAATACGAGTCGTATCAACCGTTTCAGGCTCAGCCCCTTCCAAACCTAATAAAACCGCTGTATCAGAACCATGCCCTTTACCTGTCGCCCCCAAAGAACCAAATAATTCCGCTTTTATACGATTGACTTGCTCAAAATGTTGGTATCTTTGCAAACCCTGAACAAAACGATTCGCGGCACGCATAGGGCCTACCGTGTGTGAACTCGACGGACCTATCCCTATTTTGAAAATATCAAACACACTAATCGCCATACCACGCTCTCTCTGCTATCCATTCAGCTACACTATCGCCAGCCCAGCGATACGCTTTATCACATTAATGGACTGACCCGTCAATTAATACAAATACATCCAACGGAGAATGGATAAGCCATGCTATTCAGAACAATGGCCTAAGCTAAGCTACGAGAGCGAAAACGTTCTTTTCTACAAACGCCCCTCTTCCACACCATGACAAGCGACCATACCACCTTCTGCCAAAGGCAATAAAGCAGGCACTTCCAGCCGACAGCGCTCATTAGTATACAAACAGCGCCCATGAAATACACAGCCACTAGGCAAATTGACCGGCGTTGGCACTTCGCCTTTAAGACGAATATGTTCCGGCTTGTCCTGAGCTAATTTAGGAATAGCTGAAAGCAAGGCTTGGGTATAAGGGTGGCGTGCTTGGGTAAATAATTGATCGGTTGGCGCCAATTCGCATACAGTGCCCAAATACATGACGGCCACACGTGTGCCAAAATGCTCTACGACTGCCAAATCATGCGTAATAAACAAATAAGTCAAACCGCGTTGCTCTTGCGCATCGCTCATTAAATTCAGTACTTGCGCTTGTATGGAAACATCTAAGGCTGAGATAGGCTCATCAGCCACAATGAACTCAGGATCAACTGCCAAAGCCCGTGCAATACTAATACGTTGGCGCTGCCCACCGGAAAACTCATGTGGAAACCGACTGCCCCAAGAAGAATCAATACCAACCGCTTGCATGACGTCCTGTACCTTCTCTTCCACTTGTGCACTATTCCACTGCGGATTATGCAGCTTGACGGGCTCCTGCAAGGTTTTAGTAATCGTCATGCGTGGATTGAGCGAGGCATAAGGATTCTGAAAAATCATCTGCATTTTTTTGCGGTAAGGCATCAAAGCTTTATTACCCAAATAGTCAATCCGTTGCCCTTGATACAATACTTCGCCGCTGCTAGGGGATAATAAATTCATGACCACGCGCGCGACCGTCGACTTACCGCAGCCTGATTCGCCCACAACACACAAGGTTTCGCCTTGCTCAATCTCCAAGGAGACCCCATTAATCGCGTGGACAAATTCTTCATGGCGGGTGATTTTACCGCCCTTGAATTGCAATTGATCTAACAAGCCTTCCGTCAATGAAAAACGTTTGAAGAGGTTTTTGACACTCAATAAGCTAGTGCTAGTCATGCGGCTTGCTCCTGTAAACGCCCAGCGATCCAATGACAGGCGACACGGCTGTTCCCTTTGTTCAATAACTCAGGCACGGTGGTTTGGCATACAGCTTGTACATGAGCGCAACGCGGATTGAAAGCACAACCCAGTGGGGTATCTTGTAGCGAAGGCATCGCACCAGGAATTTGATTTAAACGCTGGCCGGGCTGTGCCATTTGTGGCAAGGCATTAATCAAACCTTGGGTATAAGGATGCCGCGCATGATCGATTAAATCACGGGTAGGTCCCTCTTCAACAATACGCCCTGCATACAATACCATGGTGCGCTGCGTTACCTCAGAGACAACGCCCAAATCGTGAGTAATCAGAATCAGTGCTACATTTTGCTGCTCACATAATTGACGTAATAACATCATGATTTCAGCTTGGATAGTAACATCCAACGCGGTTGTTGGCTCATCAGCAATAATCAACATAGGATCAAGCAGTAAAGCGATAGCAATGACGACACGCTGACGCATGCCACCTGACAGCTCATGCGGATACTGATCAATACGTTTATCAGCAGAAGGAATTTGTACCAGTTTAAGCTTGTCAATCGAAATTTGGCGGGCTGCTGCTTTATTCATTTTACGATGGGCGAGCAAACACTCCACCATTTGCTCGCCAATGGTCAACACTGGATTCAGCGTCATCATGGGATCTTGAAAAATCATGGCAATGCGATTGCCGCGAATTTGCCGCAATTCCTCCTCAGACACCGCAGCCAAATCCTGGCCTTCAAACAAAACCTTGCCCGCCGCAATATAACCTGGCCGAGAAATCAAATTGAGTATGGCAAAACCCAAAACTGACTTGCCAGCTCCCGACTCCCCTACAATCCCCACACGCTCCCCGGCATTGAGCGTAAAACTAATCTCACGCAAAGCGGTCACGCCACCTTGTCGCAATCCAAAGCAGACGTCCAACGCTTCTACCTGTAACAATGCTTGCATGATTGCTCCCCCTTTAGTCTTTATATAAGCGTGGATTCAGGACATCGCGTAACCAGTCACCCAATAAGTTCATGACTAGAACAATCAGCACCAGCACAATGCCAGGAATAATGGTAATCCACCACACACCGGACATAATGAAAGCAAAACCACTGGAAATCAGTGAACCCAAGGAAGGTTGTGAGACGGGCATACCCAAGCCGAGAAAAGACAAAGCCGCCTCAGAAATAATGGCATTCGCTACCTGTACGGTAGAAATGACCAAAATGGGCGATAGTGTATTAGGCAAAATATGGCGAAACATAATACGCGACGTACTGACACCCATCACACGCGCAGCATCTACATATTCTTTCTTTTTCTCTGCCAATACAGAAGCACGCACTGTACGCGCATATTGCGGCCACTCAGCAATGCCTATTACCACCACCAGCATAAGCATAGCGTATTGCTGGTAGACTTCACTGCCAAAGGTTGTCCTGAAAATAGCCAGTACAATAATCGCTACCATTAGGGTAGAAAAAGATAATTGAATATCGGCTAAACGCATGAGAAAACTATCCATGCGCCCACCAAAATACCCAGCACTCAGACCAATAACAATCCCCAGCAATGCTTGCAGTAATACTGCAAAAATGCCGATAGTAAGCGAAATACGTGTGCCATATAAAATGGTTGACCACAAATCACGCCCCTGAGCATCCGTGCCAAACAGAAAATCTTTAGAGCCACCTTCAACCCAACTGGGTGGCGTTTCGGCATTCATAATATCAATCTGCGCCGGATCGTAAGGATTATAAGGCGCAATAACAGAGGCAAATACAGCCAGCAATACTGTGATTACAAAAATCAGAAAACTTATCTGAGCAACACGATCACGCTTAAAGCTATACCAGAAACTTGAATTAATAAAACGGGAATAGGTACTTGCCATGACTTATTGTCTCGCCAGTTTGACCGTTGGATTGACCAAGCCGTAGATTAAATCAACTACCGTATTGGTAATCACGAATATACCCCCTACCACAATCAGGTAAGCAACAATCAAGGGAATATCCGAACGATTCACTGCCTCCAAAAACATAAAACCCATGCCCGGCCATTGAAAGACTGTTTCGGTCAAAATGGTGTAAGCTACCATTGTTCCGATTTGAACCCCGCCTACCGTAATGACGGGTAACAAGGTATTTTTAAGTGCGTGTACGAAATAAATGCGCTTGGAAGGCAAACCTTTTGCACGGGCAAACTTTACATAATCTGACTGCAATACCTCCATCATTTCAGAACGAATCAGACGAATAAACAAGGGAAGCATAATAGAAGACAAAGTAATGGCAGGCAGGATCAAATGCAGCAAACCATCCCCAGTAAAAAAGACCGTATCCCAATTTGCTGTCATTTGATAGGTCTCCCCTCGCCCATACGAAGGCATCCACCCAAGCGTAACGGAAAATAAATAAATCAACCCAATACCTGTTAAAAATACCGGAATAGAAATCCCCACCGTGCTAATACCCATAATGGTTTTAGATAAAAACTTTTCTGGGTGAATAGCACAATACACACCCAAAGGCACAGATAGCGTGACAATAATCAGTGTGGCGCCAATCACTAGCTCCAGCGTAGCAGGCAACTTTTGCAAAATAACCTCTAAGGCAGGACGCTGAAAAAAATAAGATCGCCCCAAATCGCCTTGTATGGCCTGCCCCAAGAATCGACCATATTGCACTAAAAAGGGATCAGTCAAGCCCATTTCTTCACGCAATTGTTCTCGTTCTGCTTCTGAAACGGACTGCCCAGACATTTCACGAAGCGGATCACCAAGATTATCTTTGATAGCGAAAGCAATAAAGCTGATGACTAGCATGACAATCAGTGCTTGAAGGGTACGGCGGATAAAAAATGCAAACATACTTGTACTTCCTAGTGGTAAAAGAAGTGTTTTTCCCTAAGCCTATTTTGAAAACCAAGCTAAAAACCTTAGCGCCCTGACTCCCAAGCTTGCTGAGAGTCAGGGGGTAAAAGATGATAAGTCAATCAAAAATCAGGCTAAGCTTTACAAGGGAATTAAATCACTCCTCAATCACCAAGTCGCCCAAATAAGGGAAGTTCATCACATTCACAATAGGCTCAATATTCACGCCTTTGCGTGCAGCCCAAGCCAAGTCTTGCCAATGCAGTGGTACGAAGGCCGCCTCTTCATATAGAATTTTTTCAATATGCTGCATGATTTCTGCACGCTTCGCTGTTTCCAGCTCTTCATTAGCCTGCTTAATCATTTTATCGACCTCGGGATTGCAATAATTACCACTATTGTATTGTCCCCAGCCCGTCTCTTCATTAGGGCAAGCAACTAAGAATTCATAGAAGTTATTGGAGTCTTCGGTATCAGAGTGCCAGCCAATCATCATAATATCAGCAGCACGCTTATCGAACTCAGGCCAATACTGCGCTTTAGGCAAAGTTTTTAGATCAACTTTAATATTGATCTTTGCCAGCATACCGGCAACAGCTTGTGCAATTTGCTCATCATTCACATAGCGATTATTGGGTGCCATCATACTGACACTGAAGCCCTTTTCGTAGCCCGCTTCCTTCATCAACTCTCTAGCTTTTTTCAAATCATAACGAGGTGTCAGGGCTTCATTATAGCCCAGATAGCCTTTAGGGCTGAGCTGTGCACCGGGTGTGGCAAAGCCTTTCATAATCTTGTCTGCAATACCTACCTGATTGATCGCATAGTTGATTGCCAAACGGACTTTAGGATTTTTAAAGGCTTCAACCCGTTCTTGATTCAACTGGAACGTAATAATGCGAGTGCCTGACATAGTGACCAAATCTACCTTGTCATTGCGCTTGATACGCTCTAAATCATTCGGTGGCACTGGTGCAATAAAATCCACGTCCCCTGATAATAAAGCTGCCACCCGAGTGGGGTCTTCTTTAATCGGTGTCAGGACAATTTTATCTACATTACTAGGTGACTGCTTATCCCAGTAGTCAGCAAAGCGCTTAAATTCAACCTTTACACCTTGCTCGCGCGACTTGACCGTATAAGGTCCGGTACCAGACACATGACGGGCGGCAAATGTTTCAGCTACTTTATCAACAGCATCTTTGGGCTTGCCGTTCTCATCATCACCCGTGTAAAACTGGCTATCCATAGGGAAAATATAGGTCGCATTACTAATAACAAGTGGGAAAGGATTCTCAGTCACCAAATCAACCGTATGATCATCAACCTTTTTTGCCTCGGTGAAAGCCGCAAAAATACCTTTGAAATCTGGTGATCCTTTCAAGCGATTAAACGTAAACACCACATCATCAGCAGTAAATGGATTACCACTGTGGAATTTAACATCCTTGCGCAAATGGAAACGCATGGTCTTATCATCAACCCGCTCCCAAGATTCCGCTAAACGTGGCTCAAAGCCATGCTCCTTCGTCCAGCGCACTAATGGATCAAACACCATATGCGAATACTGCAACATACCACCTGACAATTGCACTTGGGGATCAAGGCTAACCGGATCAGCGTCATAAGCCAGTTTCAAGGTTGCTGCGGAAGCTGAACCCATCAGACACAGTCCCAGCAATGTGCCTGCCAACATGGGTAAGGTTCGTTTAAATGCTAGTTTCATTGTTGCTCTCCTCTGATTAGTCATTCAGGACAAATTAAACCCAAGTGCGTGGACTCAGGCAATCAAAATTATTGCATAACTGTAAATTTAATCACTTAGCTTATTATTTCAACAGGATCACTTACACGAATCACGGGATCAGTATTATCTCCCCAATAAAACCATATTTACGCCTAAAACAGGTTGTTTTTTCGCAAATTTTCGCAAAAGTGGGTCTTGTGAAACACCGCACATCCTATGCCAAGTCACCTAATTGAACAAGTTGGAAAAAAACAGGCCACTCGTCTCTCTAGGATAACTCGGTTGCTTACGGCCTCACAGTTGTAGTTTTAGTCTGCTGTTTTTCTGCCAAAATAACACCATCATGAGGCAATTTATCCTGTTTTGCCCCGCCTTATTCGCATACACTTAACGGATTATTCCCTCGGCATCTCAGCCACAAACAGTCTATGAGGAGACAGTGCATCATGGCAGATTATATTCTTTGGTTTGACCAGCTTGGTATGGCCGATGTCGGTCAGGTAGGCGGTAAAAATGCGTCTTTAGGAGAAATGATCCGGCAACTGACCTCCAAAGGCGTCAGGGTACCCCCTGGTTTTGCCACCACCACCGATGCTTATCGTGACTTTTTAAAATACGACGGTTTGGATCAGCGCATTCATCAGTTGTTGCGTGAATTGGATGTCGATGACATCCCTGCTTTAACACAAGCGGGTCAAACCATTCGAGCTTGGCTGATGGCGGCCCCCTTACCCGATGCTTTGCAACAGGCGGTGACTACTGCTTATCAAACCTTGGCCGCCGCTTCAGGCGATAACACCGCAGTTGCTGTACGTTCTTCGGCAACCGCTGAAGATTTGCCCGATGCGTCCTTTGCCGGTCAACAAGAGACTTTTTTGAATGTGCGCGGCCTAGATCAGGTGATTGCAGCCATCAAAGCCGTGTTTGCTTCATTGTATAACGACCGCGCCATTGCTTATCGAGTGCATCAGCGTTTTGAGCATGACCAAGTATTTTTGTCAGCGGGCATACAAAAAATGGCGCGTAGTGACATCGGTGCGAGTGGCGTCATGTTTACCCTCGATACCGAATCGGGTTTTCGGGAGGCTGTTTTTATTACAGGGGCGTATGGCTTGGGGGAAACCGTAGTGCAGGGTGCAGTTAATCCTGATGAGTTTTATGTGTATAAGCCGAATCTGGCCGCAGGGCGTCCGGCGATTCTTTCCCGTCGCTTGGGAGCAAAAGCCATTGAAATGATTTACGCCGCAAAGGCCGATACGCCTCAACAAGCGACCCTGACTCGCACAGTAGAACCAGAACGCCGCCAACGTTTCTGTTTAAGCGATGCACAGGTTGAAGCGTTGGCGAAGCAAGCGGTCATTATTGAGCAACACTATGGCCGCCCAATGGATATTGAGTGGGCTCTGGACGGGGCGGATGGTCAACTGTATATTGTTCAGGCTCGCCCAGAAACGGTTGAGAGCCGCAGTGATCAAACACAAATAGAGCGCTTCCAGTTGAACTGTCAGGGCGAAGTACTGGCAGAAGGGCGTGCCATTGGGCAAAAAATTGGTCAGGGTCAAGCTAGAATTATTACCAGCCTCGCGCAAATGCACGCGGTACAGGCAGGTGATGTACTGATTACTGACATGACCGATCCTGATTGGGAACCGATTATGAAACGTGCGTCTGCGATTGTGACCAATCGGGGTGGACGCACCTGTCATGCAGCTATTATTGCACGGGAAATGGGCATTCCAGCAGTTGTGGGCTGTGGTAATGCCACAGAGTGCATCAGTGACGCTCAAGCCGTCACCGTTTCCTGTGCAGAAGGGGATACAGGGTATATTTATCAGGGCTTGTTGGGCTTTGAGCGGACAGCGACCGATATGGGGCAATTACCTGCTTTACCCACTAAAATCATGATGAATGTGGGTAATCCGTCGCGTGCCTTTGCTTTCTCGCGTATGCCTCATGCGGGGGTGGGTTTGGCGCGTTTGGAGTTCATTATTAATAATAGCATTGGGATTCACCCCAAGGCTTTGTTGGAATTTGAGACTTTGCCAGATGAGCTGAAGCAGCCCATTACAGCTAAAATAGCCGGTTATGCTAATCCAGTGAGTTTTTATGTCACTAAATTGGCGGAAGGTATTGCCACCTTGGCGGCTGCTTTTCACCCACACCCGGTAATTGTGCGTATGTCTGATTTTAAGTCGAATGAGTACGCTAATTTACTGGCAGGGGAGCGTTATGAGCCACACGAAGAAAACCCCATGCTAGGTTATCGGGGAGTTTCACGTTACTTGTCTGAAGCGTTCCGGGCGTGTTTTGAGCTTGAATGCCAAGCTGTGCGCCAAGTACGGGAAGCGATGGGTTTCAGCAATGTCGCATTGATGATTCCTTTTTGTCGCACCCTAGAAGAAGCCGAGCAGGTGACCGCCTTGCTGGCTGCTCAGGGTTTGGAACGCGGCCAGCAAGACTTGAAATTGATTATGATGTGTGAGATTCCTTCCAATGCGCTTTTGGCTGAGGCGTTTTTACAGTACTTTGATGGTTTTTCGATTGGCTCCAATGACATGACACAATTGTCTCTAGGGCTGGATCGTGATTCTGGCTTGATTGCGCATTTATTTGATGAGCGTAATCCGGCGGTTAAAAAGCTGTTGCAAATGGCCATTACCGCTTGTAAGCAGCAAGGTAAATACATCGGTATTTGCGGACAAGGACCGTCTGATTATCCCGATTTTGCAGAATGGTTGTTGAAACAAGGGATTAGCAGCCTATCCTTGAATCCTGATACCGTGGTGACGACTTGGCAACATTTGGCACGTTTACAGTCGGCTTAACCCCATGAAACGACATCAACGTACAGCTTATTATTTGTCCGATCGTACCGGTATCACCGCTGAAACACTCGGGCACAGTTTATTGACTCAGTTTGATGGGATTGAGTGGAATAAGATTAGTGTACCCTTTATGGATACGCTTGAAAAAGCACAGGAGGTCGCTGAAAAAATTAATCAGTCCGCTGCTCGTGATGGCTACCGGCCTATGGTATTCAGCACTGTGGTTGACCCTGAGATGCGCCAAATTATCAAACAGGCTAACTGTCTGATTTACGATTTTTTTGGCACATTCATTGGATCAATGGAAGAGGAGTTGCAACAAACTTCGGCTCATGTTGTGGGTCGTTCGCATGGCGTGCAGAATAATTCTTCTTATTTCAATCGTATTGCAGCTATTAATTATACACTCAATAATGATGATGGTATTAGTGCCAAAAATTTTAGTGATGCCGACATTATTTTAATTGGTGTGTCGCGTTCAGGTAAAACGCCGACCTGTTTGTACTTGGCTTTGCAATATGGCATAGCAGCGGCTAATTATCCTCTGACTGAAGAAGATATGGATGCGTTGCGCTTGCCTAAAATATTAGAGCCTTACCGCGCTAAATTGTTTGGCCTGACTTTAAGCGCAGAGCAGCTTTACAATATTCGCCAAGGGCGACGCCGGAATAGCCAATATGCAGCCTTGGCGCAATGCCAGAGAGAGTTACAATGGCAAGAATCCATGTATCGTGTTGAACGGATTCCTTATATTGACACAAGCACCATTTCCATTGAAGAAATTAGCACCACCATTTTGACCCGTTGTGGCTTGCGACGTTTGTTATACGGGCAGTGATATTAGAGAGTTAGAGAGATTGACGTATCTAATCTCTACCGCATGTTAATAAAGGCATCGTTAAAGATGCCTTTATTTAAGTATTAAATAGCCCGAATTGTTTTTAAAGAGCTTTTTAACGAGGCTGAGCCGCTAGCTCATTCAAGACAGCAGCCGGTAAAGCACCTGCTTCACGCAGACGACGAATGACCGCAGCGGGCAAGCAAACAACATCTGGATTGGCGGCGGGTAGGAGCGCGCGTCCTCCGCTGCAACGACGACGTTTTTCATCGCCTTCACGGGTTTTTTGGGCATCTAATCTTAGGAATTTG
>PDPH01000075.1 GCA_002747435.1 Pseudomonadota bacterium | reverse complement strand
GAAAACTATTGGCTTTTCAAAATCAGAGGAAATCCATGATAAGGTCATCGGAGAGTTCATTAATCGAGAGTTCTTTCAACGCATCTGAATCACCACCGAGAAGTTTATAATAAAAAAATAAACACACATTTGGTAGATAATGGTTTCGTAGCTTCTGGAGGTACAGATTTATTAGCAAGTGGTAAAAGTGTCACTGTAGGAACTAATCCTACCATCGTTGTTCACGCTTGGAGCGGAGGAGTTGAAGGAAATCCAAACGGTTCTGCTTGGGATATTAAAGATGATGAAAACCACATTGACCATCAAAAATATTTACGCTATTTTGAGGATATTGGTTTTTCAACACAAAAAGCCAAGGATTTCTACTTTTTTACCATTAGAGCTGCTCGACCTAGTGATGTTCATCATATGACTAAAACAGAAATCAATCAATATTTAATACGATAGCAATTTAAATAAGAATAAAAACAGACAGCTTGATACATTAACCGATAGATACCATATTAAAGTAATCGTTGTAATCGTTCTTGTTTACTCGGATAGATACCCATGCACTAGGGGCAGAAGGTCAGAGGATACAACAGAATGGATTTCAACGCATGTAAATCACGACCACTTTTGCAAAGGCACTTAGGGATTCTTATTATCTGCCTCGAAACTCAAAGCTGTGGACATCTGTTCCATATAGTCACCCAGCGAATGTGTACCCTCCAAGCGAATATCAAATGAGCTCAAGGTTCGGTTAAACTGTGCCTCATTGCTATACTCACTAGCAATCAATAGTTTGTCAGATAAATCAGCCGCTTGATAAACAAACAAAGGCAAGCTGATGACCAAAGCTACCCCTAAAGCAAACCAAAAAGAAGTGTGATGTACCATGCGGATATACATATAAAGCAGGGCTGGCAATAAGATAAAATTGCTAATAATAAGTAATAACTCTAAAGGCCAATCCGCCGTAAATAGATAATTCAGAAAATGACCCAATTCACCTATTAAATAGGGCAATAACATAAACAAGGCTACCAAACTAGCGGCTGCCGCGACTTCCCAATGCTGTATAAATAAGCGGCTAACGGCTGCAACCAGCAGTGTAAAAGTAATCATAAGCAACGCATACGGCATCAAGCCACTAATATAAAAAATGGGCTCTTTATCGACATACGACTGCAAATAACCTTCAAAAGCAAACGCTAAGCCTAATAATACCGTCAGAATAATAGCCGAAAAGGGATTACAAAACAGTAAATAAAAACCCTTGCAATTACGCACACTCGTAGGAGCAATCGTAGTATCTGTCCTTAATAGCCTGACACGTCGTGTTCCCAAGCGTAAGTTCAAAGGCTGATTCAGCTTGACCACGGCATCATTCAGTACCTGCTGATTCAAACGTGAACCATTTTCAGTGGATAGATTGCGCAAGACTAACTCATCTTGTTTCTGTCCCTTCTCAATCACTAGATGATAAGGGGAAACAGTGGGATCAGACAAAATAATATCATTATCCAATGCCCGTCCAATGCGCACCGGAAACTGTTCTAGCTTGTGGTATTGATGTAAACCACGCGCCTGAACTTCTAATATAGCCGGTGTTGTTAAGGAGTCCATTTAAATGCCTCCAACATTTTACGCACCAAGCTGACCGCTTTTTTAAAATCGATGCCCGTCATATATAAATCAAATAACATGCCACGTTGCTTCTCACTGACCATCGCACCCGTCACCAACAAATCACTCAAGCCTTTATAACGCACATAATCGCGGCGACAAAAAGTCAGTTTGAATGGCTTACTAGAAATAGCGGCAAAACTGGTATAGCATTTAAACAAAGTGACTGTTTCCTTAGTGCCACTGGCCTCCATACCGCTGCTATTCTGCGCTTCATAAATACGGTAAAAACGCGGTGAAATCATTGCCTTTGTTTCATACCAGTTATACTGATACTGCATACTGCCAACACTCAAGCCGTCATCCAAATAAATATCTAAATCATTAGAACAACTAGCCGAAGTTACACCAATCAAATCAAGTTCATTTAAAGGATTACTACCATCCCAACAGCGGAAATAACGCCCTAAACGAGTAGGTACTTGAAAATCACCAATCTGGGTTGATTGCCAATCGTTTTCCATTAGTTGCTCCAGCGTAGCGATACTATTGTCATGCAAATCACGTACAATTTGTCCAAATAAATCATCACTGGGCTTAAAATTACTTAATTCCAGCCGTTCCAGCAAAATATTCAGGTACTGTACTGACACTAAGAAGCTGACATCATTACCGGCTGTAGCAACATTAATACCGACGACTTGACCCTCTTCATTTAAAGCAGGACCGCCACTCATACCTGAATTCAGACTACCCGAAAACAGTATATTATTGCCCTCGCTATTACTGAGAATACCATTATTTGTGCCAATCACGATGGAAAACCCTAAATCCAAGGGATTACCAAACGCATACAAAATCGCTCCCTTATCAGGCACTAAGGCCGTTTCCAAGGGTTTTCCCAAGGGCTTCTCTGCTTTCAATACCGCTAAATCGTGCAAAATATCAACATCCAATAACTCCAAACGACCGTTATCACCGCTGGTAGACAAATAATCCAGTGCATAAATATCAGGATTATTCGCATAAGCACTAATCACATGGTAATTCGTTGTTAGAATCTCTGGACGTGCTACTACAAAGCCAGAACCAATCGTACGCTTATAACCACTACGTTTATTAAGCACCCGAACTTGATAAATCGACGGCTCTACTTGATTGTAGAGGCTGGAAGAATTAGCTGAACTAGGCGCAGAAAGATCCGACTCCGCCCAAACAGGCTGGGCAAGCAGCAAAATCAATAACAGCATAAGCCGGAACATACCCTGATCACTCATTATTTATATTGGAAAATTAGGCTTGTTACCTAAATGTTCAGATCTGAATATTGCCCCTGCTCACACAAAACGCAACTGCTTACTTATTCAAAACCCTGATTTAAGCATTTAAGCAAATAAAAAGAAGCAAACCCTTCGAGCCCTTAGTCTAAACAAGCTACACAAGCCAATGCTTCCCGTGCTGCACCAATTGTAGCAGCGATATCCGCCTCTGTGTGAGCACTTGACACAAAACCTGCCTCAAAAGCGGAAGGAGCTAGGTAAACCTGTCTATCTAACATAGCATGGAAAAAGCGATTAAACTGCGCCGTCTTGCAAGCCACTACTTGTTGATAGCGAGTAATCGTCTTTTCATCTGTAAAGAACAAGCCAAACATGCCCCCTACTTGTGTGCTGGTAAATGGCACACCTGCCTCAGCAGCGGCTTGTTGTAAGCCCTGCAATAATTGACTGGTTTTAGCAGTCAGCTCAGCATGGAAACCTTCCCTTTGAATAATTTCCATCATTTTCAAACCCGCTGTCATGGCAATAGGATTACCCGACAGAGTACCTGCCTGATAAACTGCACCCAACGGTGATAACTTTTCCATAATCGCCCGCCGCCCACCAAAAGCACCGACTGGCATACCGCCGCCAATAATTTTACCCAAGGTCGTCATATCAGGCTTAATCTGATAAAGCGCTTGCGCGCCGCCCAGTGCCACACGAAAACCTGTCATCACTTCATCGAAAATCAGCACGCTGCCATGTTGATTACACACTTCACGTAGCGTTTCCAAAAATCCAGGCACAGGTGGCACACAACTCATATTTCCGGCCACTGGCTCAACAATAATGCAAGCAATATCATCCCCGCGCGCAGCAAACAATTCACGCACTTGTTCGGTATTATTATATTCCAATGTCAAAGTGTAATGCGCCAACTCAGCAGGCACACCAGGAGAATTAGGCTCGCCGAAGGTTAATAAACCTGATCCAGCCTTCACCAATAAGGAATCACCATGACCATGATAATTACCTTCAAACTTGACAATAAAATTACGTCCAGTAAAACCACGCGCCAGTCGAATCGCGGACATGGTCGCTTCCGTGCCAGAACTCGTCATACGCAGCATTTCCATAGACGGCATAATCTCATTAATCTTTTCCGCCATATCAACTTCTAATGCAGTAGGCGCACCATAGCTTAAGCCTAGCAAAGCTGCTTCACGCACAGCCTCCACCACTTCAGGGTGAGCATGTCCCGCAACCATCGGCCCCCAAGAACCGACATAATCAATTAAGCGATTACCATCAGCATCATATAAATAAGCACCTTGGGCACTGTTAATAAAACGCGGCGTACCGCCTACACCCCGAAAAGCGCGTACAGGCGAATTCACGCCACCAGGAATGGTTTTTTGGGCACGTTGATAAAGGACTTCGGACTGAGTTTGCACTGGGGACACGACGGGACAACTCCTGTTTATCAAATGGTAGTCAGAAAAATGAAAGCATCATTTTGAAGAGCTTATGTCTGCTTGTCCAGCATCGCCCATGCTGCACGAACTTGTTAAACTAAGCCATTGACCCCTTGATCAGGACTTGAACCACACTTAAACCATGATAGAAACCAAAAATTACGATTTGCAACGCCGCTTTGGCGGTATAGCTCGCACTTATGGTGCAGCCGCTTTGCAAGGCTTTATGCAAGCACATGTCTGTATTGTCGGTGTAGGTGGCGTGGGCTCTTGGGCAGTCGAAGCACTGGCACGCAGTGGTATTGGTCGGCTGACGTTGATTGACTTGGATAATGTGGCCGAATCCAATATTAATCGCCAACTTCCCGCCTTGAGCAGCACAGTAGGCGCACCCAAAATTGAAGTGCTAGGCCAACGTGTCTTAGACATCAATCCAGAATGCCGCTTAATGCTGATTGAAGATTTTGTCGAAGTCGATAATGTGTCGCAAATGCTCACGACCGAGATGGATTATGTAGTGGACTGCATTGATAACTTTAGAATCAAGGCAGCCATAATTGCTCACTGCCGTCGCCACAAAATCAAAATTATTACACTTGGTGGTACAGGAGGCCAACGTGATCCTCGTAAAATCCGCTTAGGTGATTTGTCACGTAGCCAGCATGATCCCCTGCTTTCTCGTGTACGTAAACAATTGCGTCAAACATACCATTTCCCCCGTAACCCCAAGCGTCGCTTTGAAGTCGCCTGTGTTTGGTCCGAAGAACAAATGTTGTTCCCCGCAGCAGATGGTACGCTGACCGCAGAACGACCAGACAATAAGACAGGAAACAGTTTAAGCTGCGCAGGTGGATTGGGATCAATCATGACCGTAACGGCTAGCTTTGCCTTATTGGCAGTCAGTCATGTGTTAGGCAAGATAGCCTCAAGCTCGTAACCGCCAAACTTACGCAAATTAATCACACCGCTGTCTAATAGCAGGTATTGCCCCTTAATGCCTTGCAAAACGCCGTTGACCTCCGGTGTTTTATCAAAGTTCAGTGCTTTTACTTTGCTAGGATACTGTAAAACAGGGTATTCAATAGCGACCGTAGCTTCATTGGGTAGCATTAGTACAGCATCCTCGCCAAAACGCTCTTTTAATGCGTTTAAAACAAGCTCCACTTGAGGGAATAGTTTATCGCGTTGTTGCTGTAAATCTATCGGTGCAATAGCACCTTTAAGCATTTGCTGCCACTGGGTTTTATCCGCAACAAAATCCTTAAAAGCGACTTCCACTAAACCCGAGATATAACGAGAAGCCACTTTAAGTATCGGCAAAGCAGTCAACGCCCCCTGATCCATCCAACGAGTTGGAATTTGGCTGCCACGAGTAATACCGATTTTTAGACCTGATGAATTGGCCAAATAAACAAAATGCGGCTGGAAGCAATGAGCCTCACCCCAGTCCGGTTCACGGCAAGTCCCTGCTGCAAAATGACACAACTCGGGTTTTACGATACAAGTATCGCATTGTGCCAAGCGCGTAAAACAGGGATAACAATAACCTTGATTAAACGTTTTTTTAATATGACGCCCACAGTGAATACAATGAATCTTGCCGGTGTGCCGCAGACTTAAAGACTGTCCCAGAAAAGCATTCAAAGACGTTGCGGTATCGCTCAGTATGAGTTCATAGCGTACGGGTGTTTCTAGCGTAGTACGCATTTTATATAAAGTGCCGATTAGATTCATATACTGCTACCAATAATCAAGCTAAGCGCAACGCCCCACATCGTCAAACCTACAGCTATATCCAAAATACGCCAACTACGTGGACTAGTAAACCAAGGTGCCAACAAGCGTCCGCCCCAAGCCAATAAACTGAACCATAATACCGAGGCTAAACAAGCACCTATCGCAAACCAGATCGGCTGTGAATCGGGTAATTGTCCACCAATACTGCCTAGTAAAATCACCGCATCCAGATAGACATGCGGATTCAGTAAACTTAAGGCTAAGGTCGTCCAAATAGCACCCTGCAAGCTCATGCTTTGCCACTGATTAGTCTGCAAACCATTCGGATTAAAAGCACGTTTAAAGGCCAGCCAGCCATAAGCCAACAAAAAAGTAGCGCCTCCCCAAGTTGCTAAAGTTAATAATACAGGGTAAGCCTTAATCAAAGCCCCCAAACCCCATACGCCTGCGCTAATCAAAGTGGCATCAATCAACATGCACACCAACGCAATCGCTGTCACATGATGATTACGCAGTGCATTACTTAAGACAAAGGCATTCTGCGAGCCAATGGCAATAATCAAACCAGCCCCCGTCCCGAAACCTTGTAACAAAGCCACCACGGACATAATTGCTCCTACTAAAAGATTAAATTGATGAACAGAATGCAATTCTAATGCGATACTGTAGTAATATAAGCCCTACAATCAGTCGTAATATCAACCACCTTCAATTCACCAATGGAGTCAATAAGTATGAAGATTGCTGCCTTCCTTTACACCCTACTTGCCCTAGCACTGTTTGTTGCAATGGTATTGCGTCCACCTGTCGAACAAGCTGTAACAGAAAATACTCTCACCACCGCTGAGACCGTAGAACAAACCAGCAATACAGCCGTTCAAACCAGCGAAGAAGCTAATGACCAGACAGCAGACAAAGTAGACGCCACTTCCACCACCGCTGAGACCGTAGAGCAAACCAGCGATACAGCCGTGTCAGCCAGCGAAGAAGCCGTAGAGCAAACCAGCGATACAGCCGTGTCAGCCAGCGAAGAAGCTGATGACGAAGTGATGGATAAAGTAGACGCCACCCCCACCACCGCTGAGACTGTAGAACAAACCAGCGAAGAAGCTGTTGATCAAGTGATGGATAAAGTAGAGACCAATTCCACCACTGCTGAAACTGTAGAACAAACCAGCGAAGAAGCTGCTGACCAAGTGATAGATAAAGTAGAGACCAATTCCACCACTGCTGAAACTGTAGAACAAACCAGCGAAGAAGCTGCTGACCAGATGGCGGATAAAGCTGAGACAAACAGTGATGAGCTAACCCAAGACATGGATACCACAGCTAGCGAAGTCGCCGAAGCTGAAGTAAAAACAGAAGATTTAATGGAAATGGATACCACAGCGGAGCAAACTGAAAGCGAAGCCGCCGAAGCTACAGAGGCAAACACACAGGAATAATCTGTAAAACTCCAGACTTGATCTGACAGTTACCGATTTTGAAAGGGTAGCTGTCAGGTCGGGTTTAACTCACACACTTTTCCTTCCAGATTGACTTCCCATCCAGCCAGCCATATCTGCATGGGCGTTCTACCGCGACAGCGTTTGCCCTGATGAGTGCGCTCATTATTATAGTCATCCAGTCAACCGTTCAGATCTTTTTGTAGTTCCTCTCTACTTCCGATTAGCCTTCCTACGATGTTAGAGACTGCCATAATCATTCCTAATGTCCACCAGACATGACCTTTACTGGCAAAGAGGATTATTGTTGATAAATTTGTCGCTGTATTTAATATCTTTGGTGTAGCTGAAGCTCTCAAAAAATCATATCCTAAAAATTTGACCAGCAAGAAAATAAAAAAGTGAGGCGGCCTTGCTAAGCTTGACTAACGTGGACGCTAGGCCGTACAGATTGTTATCATCTAAGGTTTTACGGTTTTATTTTCCAGAAAGGAAGCCTTGATATGAATACGCTGGTCTTTGATATAGAAACCATTCCTGATATTGAAGGTGGTCGTCGTTTGTATGGGCTGGAAACACTGGATGCTGAGGGTGTTGCTAAGGCGATGTTTCATTTGCGTATGCAAAAAACAGGCAGTGAGTTCCTGCCAAATCATTTGCAACGTATTGTCGCAATTTCAGTGACGTTTCGTGGTCGTGGTCCAGATAATTTTAAGGTTTGGAGTCTGGGTGAAGAAGGGGCTTCTGAGAAGGAAATTATTCAACGTTTTTTTGATGGCATTGATCGATTTACGCCTACGCTGGTGTCTTGGAATGGAGGGGGCTTTGATTTACCAGTGATTCATTATCGTGCCATGTTACACAAGATTGCTGCACCGCGTTATTGGGAGATGGGCGACGATGATCAGAGCTTTAAATGGAATAATTACATCAGTCGCTATCATACTCGCCATACCGACTTAATGGATTTATTGGCTTTGTACACCGGGCGAGCAAATGCCCCCCTTGATGAGTTGGCAACATTGTTTGGTTTTCCGGGCAAAATGGGCATGGATGGCTCGAAAGTGTGGGATGCTTTTCAGGCAGGTGAAATCAGCGCTATCCGTGATTATTGCGAAACCGATGTGTTAAATACTTGGTTGGTTTATCTGCGTTTTCAGCTAATGCGTGGCTATATTGATGCGGAACGTTATGTACAAGAAGGTGACTTGGTACGCAGCGTATTAAAGCAATCCAATAAGGCTCATTTACTGGAATTTGAAGCGGCTTGGGAAGCCGGTGCATGAGGCGTCGTCAGCGTAAATCAAGAGGCGTTCAAAATAGTCCTTTGGTAGAAGCTAGGGTTGAGTCCATGACCTTGGAAGGGCAGGGTGTAGCACACATTAATGCTAAGACCGTCTTTATTGAGGGGGCTTTGCCTGGGGAATTAGTCGCTTTTCGCTATACCGCTTACAAACCTAAACATGATGAGGGCAGGGTGGAGACGGTTCTAGAAGCTTCGCCTGAGCGGGTAGAACCCAAATGCCCACATTTTAATATTTGTGGTGCTTGCAGTTGGCAACACATTTCGCTAGCCGGACAAATTCGCTACAAACAGCAGGCTATGTTGGATAGTTTAAAACATATCGGCAAAGTAGAGCCTGCAACGGTGTTTGCGCCCCTGACGGCTGAAGGCTGGGGGTATCGCCGTAAAGCCAGATTAGGAGTGCGTTGGGTACGTAAAAAAGAAAAAGCCTTAGTTGGTTTCCGCGAAAAGCAAGGGGGATTACTGGCTGAGTTAGAGCGCTGCGACATTCTGCATGACAGTGTAGGTGCACGTTTGACAGCGCTTCAGGCATTAGTGGGGTGTTTGGAGGCGCGTGAAACTTTGCCACAGATTGAAGTGGCGGTGGGTGATAATGCCACTACCTTGGTGGTGCGCCACATGGAGCCGTTGTCGGTCGGGGATCAACAGAAATTAGTGGAATTTGCGCAACACTTTAATTTTCAGCTTTATTTACAAGCCAAAGGTCCTGATACTGTACAGCTTGTTTGGCCGGAGCAGGCCACATTGTATTACTGCCACCCCGCCTTTGAGACACAGGTAAACTTTGGTCCTTTGGACTTTATTCAAGTGAATCAAGCGCTGAATCGTAAAATGGTTATACAAGCTGTGGAATTGCTTGATCCTCAGTCTAGTGAAACGGTCTTGGATTTATTTTGTGGCTTGGGGAATTTTACTTTGCCTTTAGCACGTAAGGCGGCTCAGGTGATTGGCGTAGAAGGCGATCATATTATGGTTGCACGCGCCAAAGCGGCTGCACAGGCTAATGAAATCTATAATACCGATTATTATGCTTGTAATCTGATGAGTGATCATTTGGAGCAAGCGCCTTGGCTAAAGACTCGCTTCGACAAAATCTTGCTTGATCCACCACGCGCTGGCGCTCGGGAGGTACTGGCTCATGTTGCCAAGCTTAAAGCCAAAAAAATTGTCTATGTTTCCTGCCATCCGGGTACTTTGGCACGTGATGCGGGTGAATTGGTGCATAAATATGGCTATAAACTAACAGGTGCGGGGGTGATGGATATGTTTCCCCATACAGCGCATGTGGAGTCTATTGCAGTGTTTGAGCTTTGAAATTCATGGGAAAGTAATGAAGTGAGCAAGTGAGTGTTAAGGCGCTGGAGAATTTGGTCACTTAAAGCCTATTTCTCCAGCGAAGCCAAGAGGGTTTATATTAATTATTCAGTTGATTCTGCCGATTCAGTCTCTGCTTTCGCAGCGTCTGGCTGGCTTTCTTGGCCTAAGCTTTGCAGGTATTTAGAGAGGGTTTTCATCTCCTCCTCGCTCACCATAGCCATAATACCTTTCATAACAGCTGCTTGGCCGTTGCTGCGAGCACCGCTTTTGAAATCCTTCAATTGTTGGAAAGCGTATTCAGCGGATTGGCCTGCAAGGACGGGGTAAGATGGCATTAGAGGTTTATTGCCTTTTTCACCATGACAGGTTGCACAGGTTTTTTCTATATATAGTTTTGCACCCGGATGCTCTTCCGCTTGAGCGAGAGCAGTGAACAGTAAGGTACTTGCCAATAATCCATAAGTGAGTTTACGCATAATGTCTCCCAAGTATTGTAATATCAGTGAGTTGAACCAGTTTACTTGCAAGCATACTCAAGGATAAGCCATATAGATATGAGTTTTGTCATTCGAGATTAACCATTGCGGATGAATGCGGATGAATAGTGACTCCAGCCAATTGCCTTGTTAATACACATGCTTGTTAGCTTCTGTTATTAATGAGGCATGTTTACCAATAGATGAGGGTCTCATGAGCCTGCTTGATCAATTAGGCGCTATGCTTAACCCACCTAAGAATCCTGATCTGGAACCCGCATTCCAGCATCAGGCGCAAACATTACCGACATTATGGTTGTTGGGAAAAACGGGTGCAGGTAAATCGACGCTGATTCAAGCACTGACCGGCGCTAGCCAGGTGGCTATTGGGAATGGTTTTCAGCCGTGCACGCAAACAGCACAAGTGTATGATTACCCTGAAATTAAACCATTGTTACGCTTTTTGGATACGCGTGGTTTGGCGGAGGCGGGTTATGATGCGCGAGAGGATATGGCTGCTTGTGAAGATCGTAGCCACGCCTTGTTAATCTTGCTGAAAGCGGATGATCCTGAACAAAGTGCCGTACTCAATGCACTGAAACAAGTCCGTCAGTCTGGCAAGATTCACCAATTTCTGGTTGTGCATACTGGTATTGAATTAATCGCTGACCCTGAACAGCGTTTACAAGCTATTCAACATCATCAGGCACAGCTAGAAGCACTTATGGGGCATCGTTTGCCACAAGTTGCGGTGGATTTTGTGGGCAATAGTGGCGCAGTGAATGTCGAGGCTTTACGGCAGCACTTGGTAGGCATGTTGCCCATATTGGCGCATGTACATCAGGAAAATAATCATGCCACGCAAGAAGAGCGTAATTTTGCCCATCTGAAACCTGAAATCCTGTGGTATGCCAGTGTAGCGGGTGCTAGTGATGCTGTGCCTGCGGTAGGTTTGGTGGGTGTACCCAGTATACAGGCTAAATTATTACACAGTTTGGCCAAACAATATGGCGTGGAATGGAATAAGAAAGCCCTGAGGGATTTTATGAGTGCTTTGGGTGTCAGTTTTGGGATTTACTACGCCTCGCGTTTAGGTGTACGTCAGTTAGTGAAATTGATTCCAGTCTATGGCCAAACGCTTGGTGCTGCTACGGCAGCGACCTTAAGTTTTGCATCTACTTATGCTTTGGGACGAGTGGCGTGTAAGTATTTGTATCACCAGCTTCACGGGGAAAACTTGCTCAGTGAAGACTTGAAGTGTTTGTATGATGAGGCTTTGAAATCGATTGCTGAGGTAGCCAGACATGAAACCGGACAAAAAGGCAAATAGTCTACGTCTACAAACATTACATCGAATATCGGCGCGTTTATTACCCTTTTTGGCGATATTGCTCTTGATTCCCGTCGTGGTGCTTTTGGGCTTTGGTCTCTATGCGATCTATTGGCTAGGTTACGCTGGGGCGTTTGTCATACTGATGTTGGTTTGTACGGTGTTGGCCGCGATTCCCAGTGTGCTATTTAAACGGCGTGTCTGGCAATACAGTCAGCACAAGCAGCATTTGCCTGAATCGGTGGATAGCTTGGTTGATGCCTCCACGGATTGGAGCGACTTTGATCAGGCTACTTGGCTGCTAATGAATGAAGTCATTCAGACGCAATTGCAAGCAGATCCTCGCTGGGAGTCCTTGCGCGGTCACGCACTGACGCTGGTAAGGCGAGTGGCTGAACAGTATCACACCAGTAAACGCGGCGAATGGGTGTTTACCTTGCCTGAATTGCTGAAAATGACCGAAGAGGTTAGCCGCCGCTACCGCAGTATTCTTAAGCAGCATGTGCCACTGGCGGAAAATATTAATTTATCGACTTTGCGCTGGATGTATGAGCATCGGGATAAGCAAAAGACGCTGGAAAATATTTGGGGTATTTATCGGATAGTGCGTCTGTTGACACTCACTGGATGGTTATCTGAAGCGCGTTCGCAGGTCACGAGTTATTTGTTTCGTGATCTCAAGGATGAGCTGCAAATGACTTTAAAGCGTGCATTGCTGCAAGAGGTGGCCAGTGTTGCCATTGATCTTTATAGCGGTCGCTTTAAAGTAGACAGCGATGCAGTAGGGAATAGCACGCATTGGCAAGCGGATCAGCAACATTTGGCTGCCCCTCCAGAGCCTTTGCGGGTAGCGTTTATTGGACAAGTGAGTGCAGGCAAATCTTCTATTATTAATGCACTGATTGGCAATATGGCGGCTGAAGTTAGCCAGTTACCTTCCACTGAAAACTGTACGATTTACCAATTGCAATTACAGGATACTGTTGCTGTTCATTTGGTGGATTTGCCTGGCTTGGAGGGTCAGTCAGCTAATGAGCAGTCTTTATTGGAAGAGGCGGTACGTAGTGATGTATTGGTGTGGGTATTAAAGGCCAATCAGTCTGCGCGTGCTCTGGATATTACCTTTCGGGAGCGCTTGGATGCTTGGTTTGCCGATAACAAAAACCGTTCGCGCAAGCGGCCAGTCGTGTTGGGTGTATTGAATCAAGTAGATCGTTTGCCGCCCGTGCATGAATGGCAGCCACCTTATGTTTTGGACGCAGATGACAGTCGCAAAGCAAATACTATTCGAGATGCCTTGGTTTATAACCGTGAATTATTGAGTCTGCCTTTATTGATTCCGCTGTCTGTCAGCGAGGACAAGCAGCATTATAATCTTGCTGCATTACAGCAGTTATTGGATGAGAACTATGAAAAGGGTTTGCAAACCCAATTAAACCGACGCCGATTGGAAGCAGCGCAGTCTTTTTCGGTGCAAGAACAGTTCAAGCGAGCTTATCGAATGGGACAGTCTTTGTTTAAAAAGCGCCAAGCTTGAGCTGAGCGCATTGAACTTACTATTGATGGTGGTATATTGGCTGGCAGTACAGCCGCACCATCAAGTAAATAATGTATAACAAGTCGTTTCACTCGCAGGTGAACGCTGCGTTATGTTACTGCAATTAAGAGAATAAAATAATAACTCAGTATATGAATAAAGATAACAAATGGTCTAAACGTCGGGGGAAGTCATTGCCATTGATGGCAAAGCGGTACGACGCAGTTTGGACAAAGCCTCTGACCAATCAGCTATCCACAGGGTGAGTGCCTAGGCGCATCATCTTGGGGATTATTTAAGTTCGATTGCCTTGGTATCCCACCACCGTAGCAAAAAATTAGAGAATTAATAAATACTATGTCCGCCACCCTAATGGCTGCTTTTGAATAATCAGGCAAAACCCATGCTAAGCGTGTATTATTGCGTGGGCTGCCATCTGTGTAAGCAGATAGTGGCCTGTTTGCAATGATTGCAAGCTGAAATAGCCTTTGAATTTGAATTGATCGACATCGATAAAGATCTACAATTGCGTCAGCGTTATGATATTGATGTGCCGGTGGTGGCCTCAATGGTGAGGTATTGTGTTATCACTTTTTCGATGAGGACATGGTGAGACAAGCGTTACAATATGGGTGAAGTAAATTCCAAAATCCGTAATTTTTCCATTATCGCGCATATAGACCACGGTAAATCAACCCTATCTGACCGTTTTATTCAGGTTTGTGGTGGATTGACTGAGCGGGAAATGGCTGATCAAGTACTGGACTCCATGGATTTGGAGCGGGAGCGTGGTATTACTATTAAGTCACAAAGTGTGTCTTTGGCTTATACCGCACGCAATGGTGAAAGCTATCAACTTAATTTTATTGATACGCCTGGACATGTTGACTTCTCCTATGAGGTTTCACGCTCCTTGTCTGCTTGTGAAGGTGCTTTGCTGGTGGTCGATGCTTCCCAAGGGGTAGAAGCGCAAAGTGTGGCGAATTGCTATACTGCGATTGAGCTTGATTTGGAAGTGGTGCCTGTTTTAAACAAAATTGATTTGCCTGCGGCAGAGCCTGAACGGGTTAAACATGAAATTCAGGAAATTATTGGCCTAGATGCCAGTGATGCAGTGGAGGTCAGTGCTAAAACAGGTATCGGTATAGAAGATTTGCTGGAGCAACTCGTTGTAAGGATTCCACCGCCTCAAGGTGATCCTGATGCACCGCTAAAGGCTTTAATTATTGACTCTTGGTTTGATAATTATGTGGGTGTTGTGTCCTTGGTGCGCGTGGTTGACGGTGAGTTGCGCAAAAAGCAAAAAATCCGTGCTATGGCGACCGGTCGTGATTTTCAAGTAGAGAAGGTGGGTATTTATACACCTAAAGATCAAGAACGTGATGTTTTGCGGGCAGGTGAAGTGGGCTTCCTCATGGCAGGTATTAAGGAGATTGATGCCGCGAAAGTAGGGGATACCTTTACCGACAGTAATCGCCCGGCAGATAAGCCTTTACCTGGTTTTAAGGAAGTACAACCACGTGTTTTTGCAGGCATTTTTCCGGTAGAGTCTGATCAGTACGAAGATTTACGTGATGCTTTACAAAAGCTTAATCTGAATGATGCTTCACTGTATTTTGAGCCGGAAGTATCGCAGGCATTGGGCTTTGGTTTTCGGTGTGGCTTCCTAGGGATGCTGCACATGGAAATTATTCAGGAGCGCCTAGAACGTGAGTATGATCTGGATTTAATTACGACTGCCCCTACTGTCGTTTATGAAGTGCATACGACGGATGGTGGTGTAGTCAATGTGCATAATCCGTCTGATTTGCCGCCACTCAATAAAATTCAAACGATTCGTGAGCCCATTATTCGTGGTACGATTTTAGTGCCGCAGGATTATGTGGGTAATGTAATCACTTTGTGTGTTGAGAAGCGCGGTGTACAGCAGCAAATGCAGTATCTGGGCAATCAGGTCACACTGACGTATGATTTGCCTTTAAGTGAAGTGGTGTTAGACTTTTTTGATAGGTTGAA
>PDPH01000074.1 GCA_002747435.1 Pseudomonadota bacterium | reverse complement strand
GGAACAAAAAGGCTATGATGCGGGTAAAAAAGTATCGGGTATTAAGCGTCATATAGCGGTTGATACTCAAGGTTTGCCCCAGGGTATCTGGGTCACAACGGCCAATATGACTGATCGCTCGGGTGCATTGACGCTGTTGGAGAATAACAAGAAAAACCTGAGTGAAGTCAGTCATATACTGGTTGACGGTGTCTATACGGGCAGATCCTTTGCAGACGGTGTAAAAGAGCGAATTGAGGCTACTGTAGAAGTCGCTAAACGTAACGAGCTGTATCAGTTCAAGGTCATTCCAAAGCGCTGGGTTGTCGAGCGTTCTTTCGGATGGCTGGAAAAATGCAGGCGACTTTGGAAGAATCCCGAACGTAAACTCAACACTAGTTTTAGTCTCGTTCATCTGGCATTTTTAGTGTTATTGCTGAAAAGATCTTAAACAGGCTCTTAAGCTTATAGGCTATACCCTATCGAATACTGACGAGAATCTGATAAAAGTCGTCATATTCACTTACGGGGCTTGGTGTTTATTGGCGGCTGCTATATAGTCACAACCTAAGTTTTTGCAAAATTAAGCTGATAAGCTGGATTTGTTAATGAGTTGGCAAGGCTTTATGTTTGCACAGTCGGCTGAGAGAGAGGTTTGGATGTTGGAAAACTATTTGCCTATATTGATTTTCCTGTCAGTAGGTGTGGCTCTGGCCGTAGTTTTGTTGGGGCTAGGGCTGTTAATGGCACCGCGTCGCCCTGGTAGTCAGAAGGGTTCCCCTTTTGAGTGTGGCTTTGAAGCCTTTGAAGATGCGCGTATGAAGTTCGACGTACGTTATTACCTTGTAGCCATACTGTTTATTATTTTTGATCTGGAAATTGCTTTCCTGTTTCCCTGGGCTGTAGTCATTGATGAGATTGGTTCTAGTGGCTTGATTGCCATGAGTATTTTTCTGGGCGTATTGATTATTGGTTTTATTTACGAATGGAAGAAAGGAGCACTGGAATGGGAATAGAAGGTGTTCTTGAGAAAGGTTTTATTACTACGAGTGCCGACAAGCTTATTAATTGGGCACGCACCGGCTCTATGTGGCCTATGACCTTTGGGTTGGCCTGTTGTGCGGTGGAAATGATGCACGCTGGAGCCTCACGTTACGATCTGGATCGTTTTGGGGTTGTATTTCGTCCTAGTCCCCGTCAGTCCGATGTGATGATTGTAGCGGGTACGCTGACTAACAAAATGGCGCCTGCCTTACGCAAAGTCTACGACCAAATGGCTGAGCCGCGCTGGGTCATCTCTATGGGGTCTTGTGCGAATGGTGGGGGGTATTACCACTACTCGTATGCTGTGGTGCGTGGCTGTGACCGCATTATCCCTGTGGATATTTATGTGCCAGGCTGCCCGCCTACAGCAGAAGCCTTATTGTACGGTATTATTCAGTTACAGAATAAAATCCGCCGTACCAATACTATTGCGCGGTGAGCTTATGGATCTTGAATCGCTACAAAGCTATCTGGGTGAACATCTGCGAAATGATGTCAGCATTACGATTTCTCCGCAGCGTGAGTTGACTCTGGAAACGCCGGTGCGCAACTGGTTGGATGTTTGCCATTTTTTGCGTTACGACGAAGAAACACACTTTGAACAATTGACGGATTTATGTGGGGTTGACTACCTAAGTTATGGCAAAGTGGAGTGGGATACTAATGTGTCTTCAAGCGGCTTTAGCCGCGCAGTAGAGCGTCAAGTACAATCTGATCCTTTTGACTTTGGTGATGAGGTCGATTTGCCTGAGTTTGAGGGGGCGCGTTTTGCGGTAGTCATTCACTTATTGTCTTTGAAAAATAACATCCGAGTGCGGGTACGCACTTTTTGTGAAGACAATCATTATCCGGTTTTACCATCCATTGTGGGTATTTGGCGTTCTGCGAACTGGTATGAACGGGAAGCCTTTGATCTGTTTGGTATTCTGTTTGAGAATCACCCGGATTTGCGCCGTATTTTGACGGATTATGGTTTTATTGGTCATCCTTTCCGCAAAGATTTCCCGCTAATTGGCCAAGTGGAAATGCGCTATGATCCTTTGCAGCAGCGGGTTGTTTACGAGCCAGTGTCTATTGAAGCACGTACCTTGGTGCCTAGAGTGATTCGTAGTCAAGATAGTGAGCAGGAAGCACCTCCCCCTGTAACCGACATGTCCGCAAAAGGATAAAACATGCCAGAAATACGCAATTTTACCCTAAACTTCGGCCCTGCCCACCCCGCAGCACACGGTGTATTGCGCCTAGTGCTGGAAATGGATGGTGAGGTGATTGAGCGTGTTGACCCGCATGTTGGTTTATTGCACCGAGGAACAGAGAAGCTGGCAGAAAGCAAGCCCTATAACCAAAGCATTGGCTATATGGATCGCCTTGATTATGTCTCCATGATGTGCAATGAGCATGCTTATGTATTAGTGGTTGAAAAACTGTTGGGCATAGAGCCACCTATTCGCGCTTTATATATTCGTACTTTGTTTGATGAAATTACTCGCATTCTCAATCATTTATTATGGATAGGGGCACATGGGCTGGATGTGGGCGCTATGACCATGTTTTTGTATGCGTTTCGTGAGCGTGAAGATTTGATGGATGCCTATGAGGCGGTATCAGGTGCACGTTTACATGCGACTTACTACCGTCCTGGTGGTGTTTACCGTGATTTGCCTGCCAGTATGCCACGCTATGAGACTTCGCGCTGGCGCGATGAAAAGGAAGTCAAACGTCTGAATGAAGACCGTGAAGGCAGCTTGCTGGATTTTCTGGAAGCTTTTACCGAGCGTTTTCCTGCACGGGTGGATGAATATGAAACGCTATTGACGAATAACCGTATTTGGAAGCAGCGTTTGGTAAATATTGGTGTGGTATCAGCCGAGGCGGCTTTGCAAATGGGGTTTACGGGGCCAATGTTGCGCGGTTCTGGGGTTGAGTGGGATTTGCGCAAAAAGCAGCCTTATGCCGCTTATGACAAGGTGGATTTTGATATTCCTGTTGGTGTCAATGGCGATAGTTATGACCGTTATCTGGTACGCATGGAAGAAATGCGCCAGTCCAATCGTATTATGCAGCAATGTATTGCTTGGCTGAAACAAAACCCGGGGCCAGTCATGATAGATGATACTCAGGTTGCGCCCCCTTCTCGCGTTGCTATGAAGGCAGAAATGGAGTCGCTGATTCGGCATTTTAAACTCATGACCGAAGGTTATAGCCTGCCAGTGGGTGAGGCTTATGCGGCTGTTGAACACCCTAAGGGTGAATTGGGCTGCTATTTGATTTCTGATGGTGCGAACAAGCCGTATCGTTTGAAAATTCGCGCGCCTGGGTTTGCCCATTTGTCGTCTATGGATGAAATGGCTCGTGGACATATGTTGGCAGATGTTGTTGCTATTATTGGTACACAAGACATTGTATTTGGGGAGATTGATCGCTAATGGCTTTGCTTTATGAACAGGAGTCCAGTCCTAAGGCTGTTTTAAGTGAAGCAGTCCGTGCAGAGATTGATCATTGGCTCAAACGTTATCCTGCTGATCGGAAACAATCAGCGCTTTTGGCAGCTTTGCGTGCCGTAATGCACAAAGAACATTATCTCTCGGTGGAGCAAATGGATGCGGTTGCTGCTTACTTGGGCTTACCGGCTATTGCGGTTTATGAAGTAGCTAGCTTTTACTCCATGTTTGAAACGGATCCTAAGTGTGCTGCTAAACACAGCATCTCTGTGTGTACTAATGTCTCTTGTATGCTGAATGGTGCAGACGATGTGTTGACGCATATTGAACAACGTTTGGGTATTAAGCTAGGTGAAACCAGTGCAGATGGTAAGTTTTACCTCAAGCGTGAAGAAGAATGTTTAGCCGCTTGTTGTGGTGCACCCATGATGCAAATTGATCATGTTTATTATACCGATCTCACACCAGCAAAGGTGGATGAGATTCTGGACAGCCTGGAGTAGCTTATGACGAATCAGGTCTGTTTTATTACTAAGCAATTTGGTGGCCAAGCTCACACCTTGGAAAGCTATCTTAAAGTGGGTGGTTATCAAGCTTGGCAAAAAATTATTGATGAACAGCTTTCGCCCGAGGCTATTATCAATGAAATCAAGGCTTCTGGTTTACGTGGACGCGGTGGTGCGGGCTTTCCGACCGGCTTGAAGTGGAGTTTTATGCCGCGCAATATGCCCGGGCAAAAGTATATTGTGTGTAATTCAGATGAGTCTGAGCCAGGTACTTGTAAAGATCGTGATATTTTGCGTTTTAATCCACACGCTTTAGTGGAAGGCATGGCGATTGCTGCTTATGCGATTGGTGCAACAGTCGGCTATAACTACATGCGTGGCGAGTTTATGGATGAGCCATTCCTACGCTTTGAAGCCGCTGTGCGCGAAGCCTATGAGCAGGGCTTTTTGGGCAAGAATATTCGTGGTAGTGGTGTTGATGTTGATTTGTATCCCAGTTTGGGGGCAGGGGCTTATATTTGTGGCGAGGAAACGGCTTTGTTGGAGTCCTTGGAAGGTAAAAAAGGCCAGCCACGTTTCAAGCCACCTTTCCCAGCCAGTTTTGGTTTATATGGCTGCCCAACCACTATTAATAACACGGAAACATTGTCTTCTATTCCAGCCATTATGCGTCATGGGGGGCAGTGGTTTGCTGATTTGGGGACGGAAAAAGCAGGTGGTGAAAAGCTGTTTTCAGTCTCCGGGCATGTTAATAAGCCCGATAATTATGAGATTCCTTTAGGCATTTCCTTTCGTGAGCTGCTGGAAATGGCGGGTGGCGTGCGTAAGGGGCATCAGCTTAAGGCAGTGATTCCGGGTGGTTCTTCAGTGCCTGTATTACCTGCTGAAATTATGTTAGAGCTGAATATGGACTATGAAAGTATCCAAAAAGCCGGTTCTTATCTTGGCTCGGGTGCCGTGATTGTTATGGATGAAACCACGGATATGGTCAAGGTGTTGCAACGTATTTCGCGTTTTTACTATTCCGAGTCCTGTGGACAATGTACGCCTTGTCGTGAAGGTACGGGCTGGTTGTATCGCATGTTGACACGTATTGTGGAAGGCAAAGGTAAGCCTGAGGACATTGAGCAACTGGAGCGTGTGTCGCATCAAATTGAAGGTCGCACAATTTGTGCCCTAGGCGATGCCGCCGCTATGCCAGTGTGGAGCTTTATCAAGCACTTTCGCACAGAGTTTGACTATTATGTCGAGCATGGCCGCAGTATGGTAGCAGCAGTGCAAGGGGAGGCGGCATGAGCGACAAGGCAGAACTGGTTACACTGGAAATCGATGGGCAAATGCTGGAAGCGCGTCCGGGCAGTATGTTGATTGAGGTAGCTGATGCGGCTGGAATTGCGATTCCACGGTTTTGCTACCACAAAAAATTGTCGGTGGCTGCTAATTGTCGCATGTGTTTGGTCGAAGTGGAGAAGTCTTTTAAGCCATTGCCGGCTTGCGCCACGCCGGTTACTGCGGGTATGAAGGTTTGGACTCGTTCTGCTAAAACGCGCGAGTCGCAACGCTCAGTGATGGAATTCCTGTTAGTTAATCATCCGCTGGATTGCCCTATTTGTGATCAGGGTGGTGAGTGTGAGTTGCAGGATATTGCCATGGCTTATGGCTCGGGCGAGTCCAGTTATCATGAAATCAAACGAGTGGTTTTGGACAAAGACATCGGTGCTTTGATTGCAACTTGTATGACACGCTGTATACAGTGTACCCGTTGTGTCCGTTTTGGTGATGAAATTGCCGGTTTGCGTGAGCTGGGAGCGACTGGGCGTGGTGAGAATACGTCTATTGGTACTTATGTGGAAAAAGCATTAGTATCCGAATTATCGGGCAATGTGATTGATTTGTGTCCAGTCGGTGCATTAACCGCTAAGCCTTCCCGTTATAAGGCTCGTGCTTGGGAAATGCTCGCTTACCCCAGTATTTCAGCGCATGATGCTGTGGGTAGCAATCTAGAAGTCCACACTTTTGATGGCGAAGTGGTGCGTTGTGTGCCGCGTGAAAATGAAGCGGTGAATGAATGTTGGATTTCGGATCGGGATCGCTTTGCTTATGCAGGTTTATACGCAGAGGATCGCCTAACGAAGCCGCAAATTAAGCGCGATGGCGAGTGGCAGGAAATCAGTTGGCAGGAAGCTTTGGATAAGGTCGCTGATATTCTAAAGTATGCTCGCCCTGATCAAATGGGTGCTTTAGCAGCGCCCCAGGCCACTTTGGAAGAATTCTATTTATTGCAGAAACTCATACGGGGTTTGGGCTGTAATAATATTGATTATCGTCTGCGCCAGATGGATTTTCGGCTGGACACGCATGAACCTGCCTTACCTGTTTTAGGGGTGAGTATTGCTGAGCTGGAACAGCAAGAAGCTGTTTTATTAGTGGGCGCTTGGCCACGCCACGAGCAACCTTTATTGAATCATCGCCTGCGCAAAGCTGTCTCGCAGGGTGCGCGGATTATGGCTATTAATCCTTGGCAGGCTGAGTTCAATTACACACTTGATCAGTTGGTGATACCGCCTGCGCAGATGGTCACAGAGCTGGCTATGATTGCTAGGGCTGCTTGTGAGCGTGCCGGTAAAGCTATTCCTGCCCATGTGAGCGATTTATGTTCGCAGCAAGCGAGCGAGCAGAGTCAGCAAGTGGTTGAAGCACTATTGGCGGTTGAGCATGCGCTGGTATTAACTGGAGCGGTGGCTATGCAGCATCCTGACTCTGCTAGCTTACAGGCTTTGGCAGAAGTGATTGCAGCGCATACCGGGGCTAAGCTAGGGCAGTTAGCGGCTGCAAATGCTATGGGGGCCAGTTTGGCAGGTGCGTTGCCACACCGTGGGGTAGGCGGCGTGCTGCTAGAGCAAACGGAAGATCAGCCTGGTTTGGCGGTTAGTGATATGCTGTCCGCTAATGTGCGTCATTTCTTATTATTGCAGGCGGAAGCAGAAGACTTTGCCAGTCCACGGCAAGCTATCAATGCTTTTGAGCAAGCAGAAGATGTGGTGCTGATTACACCTTTTGCCAGTGATTTGACCCGGCAGTTTGCTACCTTGCTGTTGCCATGCAGTACCTTTATGGAAACTTCAGGTACGTTTGTTAATGCAGAAGGGCGTTGGCAGTCTTTTCAAGGTGTAGCTAAACCGCTAGGTGAGGCTCGGCCCGCTTGGAAAATTCTACGAGTCTTGGGTAATTTATTAAAGCAACCGGCTTTTGATTACCTCAGTACGGAAGAAATTGCTGCCGAGTTGCGCTTGGAAACGCAATTACTCAAAGTGGATACTTTAGATAGCGACATTGCTAATGTTAAGCCGCCCCGCTTGGTGCCACCTGAGCAGTATGACTTAGGGATGCAGCGCATTGGTGATGTGCATATTTATCGCAGTGATGCTTTGGTCAGACGTTCTGCACCCTTACAAGAAATGACAGGCGCGTTAGTTGCTTATATTCACCCCCAAGATCAGCTCAAACTGGAATTGCAAGCTGGTGATTTGCTGGCTTTTGAACAAGAAGGGACGCGGATTCAATTACCGTTTGCATGTGATGAGGCCATTCCGCTAGGCTGTGTGCGCTTGCAAGCCGGTTTTGAAGCGGGCAATACGTTGGGTACGGCCTTTGGTTTTTTGACGGTTAGCCGGGCATAGGGAGTAGGGAATGGAAATGTTCAATAATCTCTGGAATCTAGTGCCGGTCGAATTGCAGACAGTCATTGTTATTTTATTAAAGATTGTCGTTATTTTAATTCCGTTAATTTTGGCCGTTGCTTATACCACCTTTGCCGAGCGCAAGATTATTGGTTACATGCAGGTACGCATTGGGCCTAATCGTGTTGGACCACGGGGGTGGTTTCAGCCATTTGCGGATGTGCTCAAGTTGCTGTTCAAAGAAGTGATTATACCCACTCGTTCGGATCGCTACTTATTTTTAATTGCACCTATGTTGACACTTGCACCAGCATTTGCAGCTTGGGCAGTTATCCCGTTTATGGATGGTATGGTATTGGCGGATGTTAATGCCGGGTTGCTATTTTTATTGGCACTCACCTCGATGGGGGTTTATGGCATTATCTTGGCAGGTTGGGCCTCTAACTCCAAGTATGCACTGCTTAGCGCGATGCGTTCTGGAGCACAAGTCATCTCTTATGAGATTGCCATGAGCTTTGCACTGGTGGGTGTGCTCATGGCTTCGGGTAGTCTTAATCTGAGCGAGATTGTACGTGCACAGGAAGGCAGTATTTTTTCTTGGTTTATCTGGCCGTTATTTGGTTTATTTGTGGTGTATTTTATTTCCGGTTTGGCAGAAACCAACCGTGCGCCTTTCGATGTGGCTGAGGGTGAATCTGAGATTGTTGCGGGTTTCCATGTGGAATATTCCGGCATGGCCTTTGCGTTATTTTTCTTGGCGGAATACGCCAATATGATCCTGATTTCTACGCTGACTGCCTTGTTGTTTATGGGAGGCTGGTTATCGCCGTTTCAAGGCTTGGATTTTTTGTTGGCGATTCCGGTACTGGGCGTTGTGTTGGGGGATGGTTTGCATTGGTTGGTGTTGAAAGCAGCTTTCTTCTTACTGCTGTTCCTGTGGTTTCGAGCCACTTTTCCACGTTATCGCTATGACCAAATTATGCGGCTGGGGTGGAAAGTATTGATTCCAGTGACGCTGGTATGGATTTTCGCTGAAATGATTGCCATTGCTTTGGGCTGGAAACCTTGGCTATAAGGAGTGCGTCATGGGAATGAATGTAAGTGAACACCTGAAGTATTATCTGAAGGCGTTTTCGCTGTACGAATTGCTGCAAGGTATGCGTGTCACTGGCAAGCATTTTTTCAAGCACAAAATTACCGTACAGTACCCGGAAGAAAAGACACCGTTATCACCACGTTTTCGTGGTCATCATGCTTTACGGCGTTATCCCAATGGTGAGGAGCGTTGTATTGCTTGCAAGTTGTGTGAAGCGGTTTGCCCTGCTTTGGCGATTAAGATTGAGCTGGAAGAGCGCGCCGATGGTACGCGCCGCACGACTCGCTATGATATTGATATGTTTAAGTGCATTTATTGTGGTTTTTGCGAAGAGGCCTGCCCAGTTGATGCGATTGTAGAAACCCCTATTTTTGAATATCACTTCGAAAATCGAGGTGAAAATATTATGACCAAAGACAGATTATTAGCCTTTGGTGATCGCTACGAAAGCGAAATTGCCCAGCGCAAAGCGGCTGATGCGCCGTATCGCTGATGAGGAGTGGGCATGACTTTTGAACTGATTCTATTTTATCTGTTTTCCGGTATGACTTTGCTGGCTGCTGTTGGTGTGGTGACGGTACGCAATTCGGTTTACGCTGTTTTGTGTTTGATTCTGAGCTTTTTTAGTAGTGCAGCTTTGTGGATTTTATTGCAAGCGGAGTTCTTGGGTATTGTGCTGGTCTTGGTGTACGTGGGGGCTGTGATGGTGCTGTTCCTGTTTGTTATCATGATGTTGGATGTTAGTCGGGAAATATTGGTCGAGCGCTTTATCAAATACTTGCCTTTTGGTTTGTTGGTGGCAGGTGCAGTAGCCGTTGAAATGATTCTGGTATTACAGCGCGGTCGTTTTTCCGACACACACATTTATGTACCAGCAAATCACCCTGCCAGTTATAGTAATACGGAAGCTTTAGGCGAGTTGCTTTATACGCATTATCTTTATCCGTTTGAGATAGCGGCGGTTATACTGCTAGTGGCTATTATGGCCGCCATTGTGCTGACTTTGCGCGATCGTAAAGAAGCTCGCTCTCAAAATATCAGTGAGCAGTTACACGTGCAAAGACAAGATCGAGTACGCCTAGTGAGCATGAAAGCGGAGAAGAAATCATGATCACTTTGACGCATTATTTGATTGTAGCGGCACTTTTATTTGCTATTAGCTTGGCGGGTATGTTTCTGAATCGCAAAAATATTCTGATTCTATTGATGTGTATTGAATTAATGTTGCTGGCGGTGAATCTGAATTTTGTGGCTTTTTCCAGCTACTTGAATGATATGGCGGGGCAGATTTTTGTATTTTTTATTTTGACGGTGGCCGCAGCAGAAGCGGCTATTGGCTTGGCTATTTTGGTACTGGTGTTCCGTAATCGCCGCAGTATCAATATTGAAGAACTAGATCACATGAAGGGGTGAGCATGGAAACGATTTATTTACTCATTCCTCTTGCACCCTTATTGGGTGCTTTGCTAGCAGGTTTGTTTGGAAAGCGTATTGGCCGTCGTGGTGCTCACTGGGTGACGACAGGTTCAGTGGCACTGTCTTTGCTGCTGTCTTTATGGGTATTTGCCAAGATCACTTTGGGGGGCGGGGATATTTTTAATGGCACGGTGTATAGCTGGGCTGTGGTAGATAATATCCATTTCAAGATTGGTTTTTTGATCGACAACCTGACTATCCTGATGATGCTGGTAGTGAGCTTTGTTTCACTCATGGTGCATATTTATAGTATTGGCTATATGCACGACGATCCTGGCTATCAACGTTTTTTTAGCTATATTTCACTGTTTACCTTCTCCATGCTCATGTTGGTAATGAGCAATAATTTCTTGCAGCTTTTCTTTGGCTGGGAGGCAGTAGGTTTAGTGTCTTATTTGTTGATTGGCTTCTGGTTTAAAAAGGAATCAGCCATTCGCGCTAATATGAAGGCTTTTTTGGTAAATCGTGTTGGGGATTTCGGCTTTCTATTGGGCATAGGGATTATTTTGATTTATTCCAACTCGCTCGATTATGTTGATGTTTTTAGTGTAGCGGAGATAGGTAAATCTTCACCTTCTTTAATTGTAGATTGGGGCTTTTTGCAAGGTTTAGATGCTATTAAAGCACAGGATTTGGCGGCTATCTTATTATTTGTTGGTGCGATGGGAAAATCAGCACAAATACCGCTGCATGTTTGGCTAGCTGATTCTATGGAAGGTCCTACGCCTATCTCGGCTTTAATTCATGCCGCCACGATGGTAACCGCCGGTATTTTTATGGTGGCACGCATGTCGCCTTTTTACGAGCTTTCTGATATGGCTTTAAACCTGATTATGATCATTGGTGCGACCACTGCTTTCTTTATGGGCTTGGTGGGTATTGTGCAAAATGATATTAAGCGGGTGATTGCTTATTCAACTTTGTCGCAATTGGGTTATATGGTGACAGCACTGGGCGCTTCTGCTTATTCGGCAGCTATGTTCCACTTAATGACCCATGCTTTTTTCAAAGCACTACTGTTTTTGGCCGCCGGTTCTGTCATTATGGCAATGCATCATGAGCAGGATATTCGCAAAATGGGTGGCTTACGTCGTTATATGCCTGTGACCTATGCTGCGGCATTAGTAGGAACTTTGGCTTTGATTGGTTTCCCGGGTTTTTCTGGCTTTTTCTCTAAAGATGTTGTGATTGAAGCTGTACAGGCTTCCAATTTACCAGCAGCTTCCTATGCTTATGTATTGGTTTTGCTAGGTGTGTTTGTTACAGCTTTTTACTCTTTCCGTTTGCTATTTTTGGTGTTTCATGGTGATGAGCGCATGGATGATGAAACCTTACATCATCTACACGAATCACCTAAGGTGATTACTGTACCCCTTATGCTGTTAGCTATACCGGCGGTGATTGCAGGCTACTGGATTTATCCGTTGGTGTTTGGTGACTTTTTTCAGCAAGTGACGGTAGTGAATGGTTTAAATGCTTTGCATAATGTCACCAGCATTATGGTTGAGCAGACGCATCCAGCGATTGGCATCGTTAAAGAGTCTTACCATAGTCTATTTGGTTTTATTCTACATGGTTTAATGGCTTGGCCGTTTTGGTTGGCCTTGAGTGGTGCTGTAGCTGCCTGGTATGTGTATTTGAAAAATGACTCTATTCAAGATTGGGCACATGATCATTTGCGGCCTTTACAACGTCTGCTGGAAAACAAGTTTTACTTTGACCAGTTTTATCAGGTGTTTTTTGCCAATGGACTTATTTACCTAGGTAATAGTTTGTGGGCTTTAGTGGATCGCCTGCTAATTGATGGTTTGCTGGTGAATGGTAGCGCAAGGCTGGTCAGTGTTAGTGCTAGCTTGTTACGTCATTTACAAACCGGCTACTTGTATCATTATGTGTTTTCTATGGCTTTGGGACTTATTGTAATGAGTGCCTGGCTTGTTTATGTTTTATGGGGCTAGTCATGCAGATGCAGTGTGATCTGAAACACTACGCCAACAGGATTCTATGATGGATTGGCCACTCCTTAGTTTGCTTATTTGGATACCGATTATTGGCGGTTTGCTTTTGCTGTTTTTGGGTAATCGGCCGTTGATTAAGCCAATTGCTTTGGGGTTTGCCCTATTGGCTTTTTTGCTCAGCCTAGTGCTTTACTTTGGTTTTAATGAGCAAAGTGGTTTGATTCAGTTTGCTGAAAAGTTGCATTGGATCGACGCTTTCGGTATTCGCATTAATTATAGTTTGGGTGTCGATGGTGTATCGGTAGCCCTGCTAATGCTCAATACCTTTGTAACTATTTTGGTTATTATTGCGGGTTGGGGAATACAACAGCGTGCTTCGGAATACTTTGCAGCCTTTTTAATGATGGCAGGTTTGGTCAACGGTGTGTTTGCTGCGCTGGATGCCATTTTGTTTTATGTCTTTTTCGAAGGCATGCTAATCCCAATGTTCCTTGTAATTGGTATTTGGGGTGGGCCGAATCGTGTTTATGCTACCTTGAAATTTTTCTTGTATACCTTTTTGGGTTCGGTCTTTTTATTAGTCAGTCTGATTTATCTTTACCAGCGTAGTGGCTCTTTTGAAATCTTTGATTTGTACGGCATACAGGGATTGTCACCGACGACGGAGATATTGATTTTCTTCTCCTTTTTGTTTGCGTTTGGGGTCAAGATTCCTATGTGGCCGGTGCATACTTGGTTGCCTGATGCGCATGTGGAAGCACCTACAGGTGGCTCGGTTATTTTGGCTGCGATTACATTAAAAGTGGGTGGCTATGCTTTTTATCGGCTGGGTATTCCAATTTTGCCGGATATTTCTCTGCAATTGAGTTGGGTCGTTGTGATTTTATCCTTGATTGCCATTGTCTATATTGCTTTGGTAGCACTCGTGCAAACCGATATGAAAAAACTGGTGGCTTACTCATCTATTGCGCATATGGGTTTTGTAACGCTAGGTTTATTTTTGGTGTTTCAGTTGAAGGCAGTAGCGGCTAATACTGATTATGATGGCGCGGCGTTGTCGGTTCAGGGAGCAATGGTGCAAATGATTTCGCATGGTTTTATTTCAGCGGCGATGTTCTTGTGTATCGGTGTATTGTATGACCGTATGCACACCCGCGAAATTAAGGCTTATGGCGGGGTGGTTAACCGTATGCCTGTTTTTGCTACTTTTTTTGTTTTATTTGCGATGGCTAATGCGGGTTTACCGGGTACATCCGGCTTTGTGGGTGAGTTTTTCATTATTCTTGCGAGTGTGAAAGCGCATATTTTTGTAGCTTTGCTGGCTGCTAGTACCTTGATTTTAGGGGCTGCCTATACGCTGTGGATGGTTAAGCGTGTTATTTATGGAGAGGTGGCCAATGGTGAGGTGGATAAGCTGACTGATTTGAATAAGCGTGAATGGTTGGTATTAAGTGTATTGACGGCAGTTGTATTATTGATTGGTGTGTGGCCTGCACCACTGATTGAGCTAATGGATGCTTCCATTATTGCTTGGATGAAGCTGGCCTTTCCTGTAAGCGCGATGGCTGGAGGGCTATAAGCATGACACCCTTTGAAATTGCTAAGCCTGAAATTTTCCTGTTGATTGCACTGTGTTTAGTATTGTTATTGGATTTGTTTTTCCGTAAGGAATCTCAGGTACTGACTTACCTCACAGCACAACTCGCTTTATTAAGTACCACTTTGTTGACCTATGGAACTTCTTTTTCTAAAGGTGAGCGTATGGTGGGATTGGATCGCATGTATATGCTGGATGATTTTGCTGGCATGTTGAAAATTGCTGTGTTGTTAATGACGAGCATGTTCTTTATTTATGCGCGCAAATATTTACGTGATCATGATAGTTGGCGCGGTGAGTTTTTTGTGCTGAGTATGACAGCAACACTGGGTGCTATGATTATGGTATCTGGCCATCATTTGCTAGTGTTGTATCTCGGACTAGAGATGATGTCGCTCTCGCTCTATGCCTTGATTGCCATGCGTCGTGATGATGTTAAAGCAACTGAAGCAGCAATGAAGTATTTCATTTTGGGAGCGGTGGCTTCGGGGCTACTACTCTACGGGATGTCGTTGTTGTATGGCTTAAGTAGCACTTTAATGCTGGAGTCTTTAGAGACTTATTTTGTTGTGCAACAACAACAAGATGGTATTTTGAGCAATATGCCGCTGATGTTGGCACTGGTATTTATTGTTGCTGGGCTAGCCTTCAAGCTGGGTATTGTGCCTTTCCATATGTGGTTGCCGGATGTGTATCAGGGAGCGCCAACCCCCATTACTTTGTTTTTATCGGGTGTACCCAAGCTTGCGGTGTTTGCACTTATGCTGCGCCTACTGGCGGGTTCGCTGGAGACAGCCGCTAGCAGTTGGTCGCAGTTGTGGTTATTACTAGGGCTCGCTTCCGTGATTCTGGGTAATATTGTGGCAATCGCTCAAACCAGTCTGAAACGCATGTTTGCCTATTCAACGATTGCTCATATGGGCTTTATTGTGATGGGTGTATTAACAGCGAGTCATGCAGGTTATAGTGCGGCCTTATTTTATATGCTGGTTTATGCCCTGATGTCGATGGGGGGCTTTGCCATCTTGATTCTACTGGGACATAAAGCTTACGACGCTGAGATGTTGGATGATATACGCGGCTTAAATGCGCGTCATCCTTGGATGGCTTTTGTGATGATGTTAATCCTGTTAGCCATGATGGGTTTTCCATTTACAGCAGGTTTTTATGCGAAACTCTCTATCGTACAGGCTGTAGTGGGAGCTGATTTGATAGGGCCTGCGGTTGTTTTGGTCGTTATGTCAGTTATAGGCGCTTTTTATTATTTGCGCGTCATTAAGTTAATGTATTTTGATAATCCTTCTGCTGATGCGCAGCCTGTGCAGGCTGGGTTTGATTTTTGCCTGTTGTTGAGTGTCAATGGCTTGTTGATGTTAGGTTTGGGGATTTTGCCCGGGGGGCTAATGAGTGTCTGTTCCGCTGTGTTAAGCGCGAGTGGTTTATGAGTTTGCAAGCTTATCAATGGATTTATTTGGCTATTATGCTGGTATTGGCCTCATTACCTTGGTTGAGCCAGCGTTGCTTTTTGCTGTTAGATTGTCCCAATAAAAGCATATGGATGCGTTTGTTGGAGTGGTTGATCCTTTATTTTGTCGCGTTTGGTTTGGGTTTCTTGCTGGAAAAACGCCTGATGGGGACGGTGCATGATCAGGATTGGGAGTTTTATATCGTGAGCATTTTTATATTTACGGTATTTGCTTTTCCTGGTTTCGTTTATCGTTATATTCGCTAAAAATGCTGCTTTATTTTCAAAAGACGCTTGCATGTCCTTTTGAATTTGTCTATAGTGCACAGCCTCTGATGCGGGGTGGAGCAGTCTGGCAGCTCGTCGGGCTCATAACCCGAAGGTCGCAGGTTCAAATCCTGCCCCCGCTACCAAATATAAAAAAAGCCCC